>NZ_JBWDTQ010000031.1:0-84267 GCF_056312425.1 Nocardiopsis sp. TRM 82005 | reverse complement strand
GGACGCTGTGAGGCGCACCGCGCTTACAGTCGCGAGGCTGTGGGAATCCCCGGGGTTCACCCCGGGGAGGACGTCAAGTCCGTGCCCTGCTGGAGGGCACCGCCCCCGGTACGGCGGCTCTGGAACCGCGCTGGGACGACGGGCCGGGCGGCCGGATCGGCTACGCCTGGGTCGTGGAGGAGCACGGCGGGACCGAGGTCACCTGGCACAACGGTGGTACCGGGGGGTTCGCCGCCATGGTCGCCCTGGACCGGGAGGGCGACCGGGCCGTGCTCGCCTTCGGCAACACCACCACCGGGCTGGAGCCGCTGGCGCTGGAACTGCTGACGGAGGAGGACGCCTGATGGGCTTCATGGACCTGGTCTCCCACGTCGTCGCGGTGTTCCTGAACGGGGCCTGTGCTCTGAGCGCATCGCTCACCGTGCTGGCGGCCTGGCGCGACGGGGGCCGCCTGCGCCTCCTGGACCGCTGGGACGCGCTGTCCAGGACGGCCAACACGCTCTTCTTCCTCCTGCTCGCCCTGCTGCTGACCTCGTGGGTCTCCTTCCCCGTGGCGGTGTGGTACCTGGTCGTGGCCCTGACGGCGGCGGCCGCCGCGGCCGTGGTCCTGCGCTGGCCTGGGCTGCCCGCGCGGGCCGACGACCGGGGCGCGGCCACGAGGCGGGTCTCCGCGATCGGCACGCTGGTCTTCATCGCGGTGGTCGCCGCCGCGGTCCTCGTCTTCGGTTGACGTGAAAGCGATAGACAAAAAGCGCTGAATGTAATAAATGTCGGAATCCAGAAGCGGCGGGCCGCCCTGATTTCTGGAAAGACCATCGGGCTTCCTGGCCATAACGCCCACGTGCTTTTCTGATGTGGTCTACGGTAAATTCCGTCCGCCTTCGAATACCCCGAGGGATATCCGGGTGGACCTCCCCTGCCCGGAAACCGGGCGACGAGGCCGAGTGCTGCCCCGCCCCCTTCGCACGATTGCCCCCGCGAGGATTCCTCCCATGTCAGTACATGCGTCCGATCGGAAACGGCACGGCCTCCGACCCGGACAACAGGCCCTGATCGCGTTCCTCGTCGTGACCGCGCTGGCGGCCCCCGCCTGGTCGTGGATGGTGATCACCGCCCACGACCAGGCGCGCCAGAGCGTGGCCCTCGGTGTCGGGACGGCCGGGATCGCCCTGTGCGCGGCCGTCGTGGTCGCGGCCCGCCAGACCGCGGTCGCCCGCGCCGCCCGCGACCACGGCACCCGGGCCGACGCCACCGTCGAGGCTCTCGAACGCGAGGCCGCGTACCTGGCCGACCAGCTCCTGCCCGCCCTCGCCGAGGGCATCCGCGGGGGCCGCACCGCGCGCGAGGCCATCACCCTCCGCCCACGGCCCCGCAACGCCGTGCTGCACCGGCTCGCCCGCGCCGTCGGCGACGAACTCGACGCCGCCGAGGCCCGCGCCGCCGACGACCGCGCTCGCCGCGCCGAGACAGAGGAGCAGGCCGCCGACCTGGACCGCACCGGGCTGCCGCTCATGGTCACCCGCATCCGCGAGGACCGTGTCGGAGCCACCGAGGCCCTCCAGCGCGAACTACCGCCCGTCAACGACACGCTCGCCCGTCTGCGTCGCCACGTCCTGGAGGAGCTGTTGACGTCCGCGCGCCGCTCCGCCTCGGCCATGGAGGCCGCCTCAGCCTCCGGCGCACGCATCCAGGCCCACCTGACCACCCTGCTGGCCAAGCTCCGCGAACTCCAGGACCGCTACGGCGACAGCCCGGGCATCTTCGGCGACCTGCTCGACCTCGACCACGGGGTGTCGCGCACCGGCCGCCTCACCGACAGCTTCGTCGTCATGGCCGGAGGGCGCTCGGGCCGCCGCTGGACCCGCCCCATCGTCATGGAGAGCATCCTGCGCGGCGCCATGGGCCGGATCAGCGCCTACCGACGCGTACGCCTGCACAGCACCAGCACCGCCGCCATCGTCGGATACGCCGCCGAGGGCGTCATGCAGGCCCTGGCCGAGCTCATGGACAACGCCGCCAACTTCTCCGCGTACGGCACCGAGGTCCACGTCTACGTCCAGGAGGAGGACACCGGCCTGACCATCACCGTGGAGGACAGCGGGCTGGGCATGCGCGTTCGCGAACGCAAACTGGCCGAGAGCCTGGTCGCCCACCCGCGCGACCTGTCCACCCTGCGCGGGACCCGCATGGGCCTGGCGGTCGTGGGCCGCCTCGCCGACAAGCACGGGCTCAGCGTCAGCTTCCGGCCCTCGGCGCGCGGCGGCATCGGCGTCATCGTCCTCGTGCCGCCCCACCTGGTCACCGACTCCCAGTTCGGGCCCGACGGATTCGACCCTTCCCGGTACGCCGGACAGCGCGCCCACGCCCCCGAGGGCGCCGTCCGTGTCTCCGACGCTCCGGTCTTGCCCGCCCGCGGCACCTCCGGACTGCCCCAGCGGCGGCGCGGTCAGACCCTCGCGGCGGCGCTGCGGGAGGAACCGCACCAGCTCTCCCGACAGCCGAAGCGCGCGCCCGCCGACGACGATCCCGGCACCAGGTTCGCGGCCTTCCGCGACGCGCTCGGCGACAACGGTGAAGCACCGCCCGGGGTGCGGTGACGTCTCCTCCCACCGACCGACCGTGCCGGACGTACCCACACGACGAACAGCTCTGACGAGCCGAAGGGAAGCGCGAAGACCCCGATGGAGACCATGGACACCAGCCTTGACTGGCTTCTGGAGAACCTGCGCTACAGGACACCGGGTATCCGCCACGTCCTCGTCCTGTCCAGGGACGGACTCAGGATGTGCCACACCCGTGAACTGCACGTGGACCACGCCGACCAGCTCGCCGCGATCTGTGCGGGCATCCAGAGCCTGTCCCTGAGCGCCTCCGCCGAGTTCGGGGACGGCAGCGGGGCGGGCCAGGCCATGGCCGAGTTCGGCGGCGGGGTCCTGCTCATCATCGGCGCGGGCGAGGGCGCCCATCTGGCGGTCGTCACCAGCCGCGACGCCGACGTCGGCGTCGTCGGCCACAACATGAACGAACTCGTCGAGCAGATCGGCGGCTTCCTGACGGCGCAACCGCGCCGGAGCCACCGAACCGGACGGGCCGAAACGGACGCCGAACAGACGCGATGAACCACGACCCTCTCCAACGGGAGTCCCCGGACCGCCTGTACACCGTGACCGGAGGGCGCAGCGACGCCGACACCCGTGAGCTCGACTCGGTCACCCTCATCGTCTCCGAGTGCGGGCCCGTGCCCGGGATGCAGTCCGAGCACGCCGCGATCCTGCGAATGTGCGCGGCCCCGACCGCCGTGGTGGAGGTCTCCGCGGAACTCGGACTGCCCGTCAGCGTCGTGCGGATCCTCCTGCTCGATCTGCTGGACACGGGACGGGTGACGGCCCGCCACCCCGCCTCCTCCGTCCAGCGGGCCGAGAGGAACGGCCCCGAGACCCTGAAGCAGGTGCTCCTTGCCCTCCAACGCCTATGAACAGCGGACCGCGCCGGGCCGGGTGCCTCTGGCCGCGACGGCCGACAACGCCCTCAAGATCGTCGTCGTCGGCGGATTCGGTGTCGGCAAGACCACCCTGGTCGGTTCCGTCAGCGAGATGCGCCCGCTGAGCACCGAGGAGGTCATGACCCAGGCCAGCGCGGGAGTCGACGACCTCAGCGCCGTCCGCGACAAGCGCACCACGACCGCGGCCTTCGACTTCGGGCGCATCACCATCGACGAGCGGCGCGTGCTCTACCTCTTCGGCGCCCCCGGGCAGAAGCGGTTCTGGTTCCTGTGGAACCAGCTGTTCATGGGCAGCCTCGGCGCCGTCGTCCTCGTCGACACCAACCGTGTCCAGGACTCCTGGTACGCCATCGACCGGCTCGAACACCACCGCACGCCCTTCGTCGTCGCGGTGAACCGCTTCGGCCCCGGACCCGGCCTCGCCGAGGTACGCCGCGCCCTCGACGTCTCCGCCCGGGTGCCCCTGGTGGACTGCGACGCCCGCAGCCGCGAGTCCAGCCGCGACGTCCTGGTCACCCTCGTCCAGCACGTGTCCGGACCCGTGCACGGGTTCGCGCCCACGTCCGTACTCACTCCCGAGGACACGCAGTGAACGACATCCCGGGCCTGACGGAGACAGCCGCCCCGCCCAGCAGCGGTCCGCCGTCCCCCGACCACGTCGAGGCCGTCCGCTTCTACGGCCCCGAGATCGCCCGTGACCCAGCCGGGCTCTACGAGGAGCTGCGCAGGCGCTTCGGTCCGGTCGCTCCCATCCTGCTGGACGGGGACATCCCCGCCTGGTTCGTGCTGGGCTACCGGGAACTGCACCACGTCACCAGCAGGCCCGAGTGGTTCGCCAGGGACTGCCGCCGCTGGAACCAGTGGGACGGCGTCCCCGAGGAATGGCCGCTCATGCCCTACGTGATGTGGACGCCCTCGGTCATGTTCGCCGAGGGGGCCGAGCACCAGCGCCGTGCCGGTGCGATCGGCGACGCCCTGGACGCCACCGACCGCATCGATCTCAAGGCCGTGTGCCAGCAGGTCGCCGACAGGCTCGTCGACTCCTTCTCCGCCGAGGGCGAGGCCGACCTGATCGGCCAGTACGCGCACCACATCCCCGCCAGGGTGGTCGCCCGCCTGTACGGCATCCCGGAGGAGGAGGTCCCGGCCATGGTGGGCGACATCCTCATGTCGCTCGACGTCACCGCCGAAGCGGGAGAGGCCCACCAGCGCCTGCACGCCCGGCTGGGGAACCTGGTCACCGACCGGCGCCGCGAGCCCCGCGACGACCTGCCCTCCCGGCTCCTGCTGCACCCGGCGGGCCTGAGCGACTCCGAGGCGGTGATCGACCTCCTCGTCATCCTTGCCGCGGCTCAGGCGCCCACCGGCAATTGGATCGGCAACACCCTGCGGCTGATGCTGGTGGACGACCAGTTCTCGCTCACCTTGCAGGGGGGACGCAGCAGTTCCGGCGAGGCCCTCAACGAGGTCCTGTGGAAGAACACCCCCACCCAGAACTTCATCGGCCGGTGGGCCGTGCAGACCTGCGAACTGGGCGGGCGCCGTATCCACCGAGGCGACCTGCTCGTCCTGGGCCTGTCGGCGGCCAACACCGATCCCCGCCTGCACGCGGGGATCCCCGACATCTACGGCAGCAACCGCGCCCAGATGTCCTTCGGCCACGGCGAGCACGGGTGCCCCTTCCCCGCTCCGGAGGTGGCGACGATGATCGCTCGCACGGCCGTGGAGAACCTGCTGGACCGGCTGCCGGACGTGCGGCTGGCGGTTCAGCCGGACCGGCTGGAGTGGCGGCCGTCGGTGTGGATGCGCGGGCTGTTCGAACTCCCGGTGCGGTTCACACCGGGGAGGTAGGGCGGCGGGAGGAGGCCGCCCGTCGCGGTCCCCTCGGCCCCTTCAGCCCGCGGCCGGTGTGAACCGCAGGGGCAGCTCCCGCAGTCCCCGGGTGAAGGTACCCGTCTCCTCCAGGACGGCGCCCTCGGCCAGGCGGACGTCGGGCATGGCGTCCAGCAGGTGGTTGGCCGCCACCCGGACCTCGGTCTCGGCCAGGAGCGCGCCCACGCAGAAGTGCCGTCCCAGGGCGAAGGCCAGGTGCTCGGCCGCGGCGGTGAACGAGGTGGTGTCCCGTAGTTCGGGGCGAAGTACGTCGAAGGTGTCGGGATCGGTGAAGCGGTCCCCGTCGCGGTTGGCCGAGCCGATCAGGCAGATCAGGGTGGCGCCGGCGGGCACGGTGCCGCCGCCCAGGTCCACGTCGTGCGCGGGCTGGCGCATGATCATCTGCACGGGCGGGGTGTAGCGCAGGCTCTCGGCGAAGGCACGCGGGATCAGGCTTCGGTCCTCCCGGACCCGGGCCAGCTGCTCTGGGTGGGTGACCAGGTTGGCGAACATGCTCGCCACGGCCTTGTCGGTGGTCTCTCCGCCCGCGGCCAGCAGCAGGCTACAGAAGGCCTTCACGTCCTCGTCGCCCATCCGGGTGCCCTCGACCTCGGCGGTGCACAGGGTGGACAGCAGGTCCTCGCCGGGGTTCTCCCTGCGCTCGCGGATCACCGGGAGCATGTAGGCGGCGAACTCCTCGCGTGTGCGCAGTCCCGCCTCCGCGACCTCCGGGGCCTGGGAGAGGTTGCCCAGGAAGGCGATGATCGACGTGTACCACTGGTGGAACCGGTCGTGGTCGGACCTGTCCAGGCCGAGCATGTCCACGATGACGTTGATCGGGAACCGCGTGGCGAACTGCGAGACCAGGTCCACCTCGCCCGTGTGCCGGAAGGCGTCGACCAGTTCCCGGCTGTTGCGTTCGATGACGGGCAGGAACCGTTCCCGCAGTTCGCCGCCCCGGAAGGCCGGGGCCACCAGAGCCCGCCGTACCGCGTGCTCGCGCCCGTCCATTTGCAGGATGGTGCGCCCGTGGACCGGTTCCAGCTGCCAGTCGTAGTTGCGGGTGGTGAACGCGCCGTCCCGAAAGGCCCGCCTGACGTCCTCGTACCGGGAGACGACGTAGCTCTGTGTGGCCTCGTGCCAGAAGAGGGGCGCCCGTTCACGCATGGTGCGGTAGGCGCGGTACGGGTCTGAGAGGAACTCTTGGGAAAGGATGTCCGGGACCTCGGGAGCCACGGTCATTTTCATCTCCTTCGCCGATGGGGGAGGCGAGTATCCACAGTAGGTTTCGCCCATGAACGGGTCCAGAGATTTGAGGCCATAGGGGCACAAAGGTGTTTATGGCCGGTATTCCTTTTATGGGAGATATGTAAGGAGATGGAGTAGTGCTGTAGTTGGGCTTGCGGCGTGAGTGACCGTGACTCCGTGCGCGGGCTGGCTGCTCAGCTATGAGGGGTAGAGCGTGCGGCGGCGCTCCACCTACCAACCCCCTTCGGCGGGCCACCACTACAACGACCGCCCATGACAGCAACGAGTTGTCTAGGTGCGTCGTTGTCTAGCGACGGTTATGCTGCCGGAATGGCACTGCGTAACGCCGTGATGGCCGCCCTGCTGGACGGCCCGGCCTCCGGGTACGATCTGGCGAAGAACTTCGACGCCTCCGTGGCCAACTTCTGGGCGGCCACCCCCCAACAGCTCTACCGCGAACTCGACCGCATGGAGGCCGACGGGCTGGTCGAGGCTACCGTCGTCGAACAGGAGCGGCGCCCCAACAAGCGGGTCTTCTCGCTCACCGACGAGGGACGCGCCGTCCTGCGCGGGTTCACCGCGAAGCCGCCCCGGCCGGCCGCGATGCGCGACGAACTCCTCGTACAGCTACAGTCCGCCGACGCCGGGGACA
This sequence comes from Nocardiopsis sp. TRM 82005, assembly GCF_056312425.1. NCBI lineage: Bacteria > Bacillati > Actinomycetota > Actinomycetes > Streptosporangiales > Nocardiopsidaceae > Nocardiopsis > Nocardiopsis sp. TRM 82005. The sequence goes on along the minus strand of NZ_JBWDTQ010000031.1, from coordinate 76,993 downwards.
CCGAGGCGGTGCGGGCCTCCGTCGCCGAGAGGATCGAGTGGGCGCGAGGCAAGCTGGCCCGTTACGAGCGCCTACGGGAGCGCCTGCTCGACGGCCGCACCGAGGAGGAGCACCTGGCGGGCGCCGAGCGGATCGGCCCCTACCTCACCCTCATGGGCGGCCTGGCTCTGGAGCGGGAGAACGTGCGCTGGGGCGAGCGGGTCCTGGACGCCCTGGACCGCCGCGCCGCCGTACGCCAGGGCTGACTCCGGGGCGACGGCGTCCGGCACCGGTGCCCCGGCAACCGCCGCGCCGCCGCTCACGCGAAGGCGTCCTCCCCGGTCAGCTCGGCGGAGAACGCCCAGAGGCGCTCGGCCTGGACGGGGTCGACCGCGTGGTCGCGCACGCCCGCCCGGTCGGGATCGGTCCCGGCGGGAACGGCGACGTCGCAGTCCTCGCAGTACACACCGCCCATCCCGTCCAGCTTCGGTGAGGTGGCCGCCCACACCTGGGCGGCCGCGCCCTGCTCCGGAGTCTTGAACCCGGGTCGGTCAGCTCTCCGTTCTCGTCGACCCAGCCCCGGTCGACCATCTCCGCCCTGGTCATGTGCCGTTGCAGCGGGGTGAGGACCGCACCCGGGTGCAGGGAGAACGCCCGCACGCCGAAGGGCGCGCCGAGCCTGTCCAGGTGCACCGCCAGCAGCGCGTTGGCGGTCTTGGACTGCCCGTAGGCCAGCCACCGGTCGTAGCCCCGGGCGAACCACGGGTCCTCCCACCGGACCGGTGAGGCCTGGTGCCCGGAGGAGGACACCGACACCACCCGCGCCCCGCCGTCGGCCAGGGCGGGCCACAACCGGTTGACCAGGGTGAAGTGTCCCAGGTGATTGGTGGCGAATTGGTACTCCCAGCCGGGTCCGGCCGTGCGCCGCGGACAGTCCATCACTCCCGCGCCGTTGACGAGGATGTCGATCGAGCGTCCCGTCTTCAGGAAACGGACGGCGAATCCGCGCACGTCGTCCTGGTCGGACAGCTCCAGGCCGTCGACCTCCACGTCCTTGACGCCCTCCAGGGCCCCGGCGGCCGCCTCCGGGCGCCGGGCGGGCACGACGACCCTGGCGCCGGCCTCCGCCAGGGCCCGGGTGGTCTCCAGCCCGGTACCCGAGTACCCGCCGGTGACGACCGCCAGCCGCCCGGTCAGGTCGGTGCCGTCCAGGACCTCGCGTGCGGTGCTGCGTTTGCCGAAGCCCGAACCGATGCCTCGCTGTGGTGTGCCCACGCCCGGAACACTAGGAGGTGGAGCGCGCTCCATTCCAAGCTGCGGACGCCTGGGCTCACCGAAGCTCCGGCCACCGCTGGGATAGCGTGATTTTCGGCCACCCCCACAGCTGCGAGGAGCGAGCACGAGATGAACGTCGAGCACAGGGACGTCGAGGTCAACGGGATCCGGCTGCACATCGCGGAGCAGGGCAGCGGACCGCTCGTACTGCTCCTGCACGGCTTCCCCGAGAGCTGGTACTCCTGGCGCCACCAGTTCGGACCGCTGGCTGAGGCGGGGTATCACGTGGTCGCCTCGGACCAGCGCGGCTACGCCCGCAGCGACCAGCCCGAGGACGTGGACGCCTACACGCTGCCGCACCTGGTCGGCGACGTCGTCGGCCTCGTCAGGGCACTGGGCGAGGAGAGCGCGATCCTGGTCGGCCACGACTGGGGCGCTCCCGTGGCCTGGGCCACCGCCATGATGCGCCCCGACCTGGTCCGCGGCGTGGCGGGCCTGAGCGTTCCGCCGTTCCCGCCCGCCATGATGCCCGCGCCCTCGGTCACCCGCGAGGTCTACGGGGAGGGCTTCTACCAGGTCTACTTCCAAGAACCCGGCGTCGCCGACGCCGAACTGGCCGCCGACCCCGCCTCGTTCGTGCGACGGCTCCTGGTCGGCGCCTCGGGGGACAGCCCCGGAGTGGACGAGCCGCGGCCGTGGATCATTCCTGAGGGCACCACCCTGATGGAGTCCCTGTCCGAGCCGGAGGAGCTGCCCTCTTGGCTCACCGAGGAGGACGTGGCGGCCTTCGCCCGCGACCACGCCCTGCACGGCGCACGGGCCTACACCGGGCCGCTCAACTGGTACCGCAACATCGAGCGCAACCAGGGGCTCATGGCCCCCTTCCAGGGGCGCGGTATCGACGTCCCCGCCCTGTACATGGTCGGGGACATGGACATGGTCACCTCCATGCGCGGGATCCCCGAGCTGCGCGAGGCCCTGCCGATGATCGCGCCGAAGCTGCACGACAGCGTCACCCTGCCCGGCTGCGGCCACTGGACCCAGCAGGAGCGCCCCGAGGAGGTCAACACCGCCCTGGTGGACTTCCTCGCTCACCTCCCGGAGCGCGGCTGAGCGGTTCCTAGCCGGTGACCCGGGCTTCGGGGGACGGGGCGGGACCCTGGGCCGGGCCGTCGGCGCCGACCTCCGCCAGGGCGGTCAGGACCTCGGAGCAGCCGGCGTCGACGGTGAGTGCGGCGACGTCGTCGGCCCGGGTGCTGCCCCGGTTGAGGACCACCACCGGTTTGTCCCGCTCGACCGCGCGCTTGACGTAGCGCCGCCCCGAGAAGACGGTCAGCGACGAACCCGCCACGAGCAGGGACGCCGCCCCGTCCACCAGGTCGTAGCCCTCCAGCACGCGCGCCTTGGGCACGTTCTCGCCGAAGTAGACGATGTCCGGTTTGAGTACGCCGCCACACGACTCGCAGTCGGCCACCCGGAACCCCTCGGTGGAGGCCAGGACCGCGTCGGCGTCGGGGGCGACCTCCACGTCGGGGACCCCGTCCGCGAAGTCGGGGTTGAGCGCGCTCAGGCGCTCGGCGAGAGCCTCGCGTGCGGTCACCTCCGAGCAGGCCAGGCAGATGACGCGGTCGTAGCGGCCGTGCAGATCGATCACCCGCCTGCTGCCCGCCGCCTCGTGCAGGGTGTCCACGTTCTGGGTGATGATCCCCGCCAGGGACCCGGAGGACTCCAGCGCGGCCAGCGCGCGGTGGCCGTCGTTGGGCAGGGTCCGGTGCATGTGGTGCCAGCCCACGTGGTTGCGGGCCCAGTAGTGGCGGCGGAACGCGGCGTCGCCGACGAACTGCTGGTAGGTCATCGGCTTGCGCGGCGGCGAGTCCGGGCCGCGGTAGTCGGGGATACCCGAGTCGGTGGACAGGCCCGCCCCGGTCAGCGCGACCACCGGCCCCTCGCCGAGGGCCTCGCGGATCCGGGACGCCAGGGCCCTCGGGGCGTCGGCGTCGAGCGTGTTCCTCACACTTCGAGGGTATGCGCCCCTCGCACGAGCACGCTCACCGCCTTCCGCCGCACGCGGCCACCCCGTACGGTCAGGCACTCCTCTCCAGCTTCTCCACGGCGCGCTTCAGGACGACCTCGAAGTCCTCCGCCATCTGCTCGTTCGCCTCGGTAGCCACCTTCACACGGTGGGAGTCCATGCGATCCATGTTGAACCCGTCCGGGCACGCCTTCATCAGCTCATGGGACGACACGTCCGGGCCGCCACCCGTGCTCATCGCCACCAGGACGAAGTACACGTCCCCGACCTGGCCTCACGCGGTCCGTGCGGCCATCGCCGTGCGCTCGCCGTACAGGCTCATGGCGAACATGCCGCCGCCCTCGGGAAGGGCGGGCGGTTCCTCGGCGGAGAGCGATCCCTCAAGGTGGGTGCCGTCCATGGAGACGGTCATCCTGGAACAGGAGTTCATGATCCCCTCGAACCCGGCGCCCTCGACCGGGGGGCGTCGCCGAAGCCCCCGAGACCAGGACGTAGCCGTAGACGGCCGGCCCCGACGACTGGTCGGAGGGCGACGCCGTCTGGGCCGCCCCCTCGACGACCCCCTCCGGCAGTCGCCCGGTGCCCCCGTTGAGGACGGCGACGCACCCGGCCGGTTCCACGTTCTCGAAGTCGCCCGTGCCCGGTTCTCCGCTGAGATCCGCCCCCGCGATCTCCTCGACCTTCAGCTCCTCGACGTCGAACCCGTCGGGATAGGCGTTCGGGGACGGCAGCAGGGCGTCCGGGCGTGCGCTGCTGTGGAGGTCGAGCCGGGGGCCGCAGCCGGTGGCCAGGGCCAGGACCGGGGCCGCGAGGAGGGGGAGGGCGCCGTAGCGGTGCAGGAGTGCCAAGGGGGAACCTCGCCGTGTCGTTGCTGTGCCGACACGTTCGGACTCCGCCGGAACACGGACGGTTCCCGCCCTCCGTGACCGGATCCGGACGCCACGCGGGTCCGGCCCCGCGGCGGACGCCCCCGGTACCAGGGGCGTCCGCCGGGAGGCGCAGCTCAGCCGAGGCAGACGAGCAGGTCGCCGCCCTCGACCTTCTGCACCGGGTCGACCGCGACCCGCTTGACCCGTCCGGCCACGGGCGTGGTGATCGAGGCCTCCATCTTCATCGCCTCGATGGTGGCCACCGTCGCGCCGGCCTCCACCTCCTCGCCCTCGGCGACCGCCAGGGTGACCGCGCCGGCGAAGGGCGCGGCGACCTGAGCCGGGTCGTTCTTGTCCGCCTTCTCGGCGGTGCGCACGTGCGAGGCCAGCGCGCGGTCGCGTACCTGTAGCGGGCGCAGCTGGTCGTTGAGCGTGGCCATGACCGTGCGGACCCCGCGTGCGTCGGCCTCGCTCACCGCCTCGAGCTGGATGAGCAGCCGCACGCCCGGGGACAGGTCCACCGAGTACTCCTCGCCCTCGCGCAGGCCGTAGAAGAAGTCCGTGCTGGACAGCACGCTGGTGTCGCCGTAGGCGGACCGGTGCTCCTCGAACTCCCGCGTCGGACCGGGGAAGAGCAGCCGGTTGAGGGTGGAACGCCGGTCCTTGACCAGCCCGGCACGGTCCTCCTCGCTCAGCTCCTCCGTGGCCCGCTCCCCGGGACGCCCCTCCAGCGCCCGTGTACGGAAGGGCTCGGGCCACCCGCCCGGGGGGACGCCCAGCTCGCCGCGCAGGAAGCCCACCACCGAGTCCGGGACGTCGAAGCGCCCCGGGTCGGCCTCGAAGTCGGCCGGGGACACCCCCGCGCCCACGAGGTGCAGCGCCAGGTCGCCCACCACCTTGGAGGAGGGGGTGACCTTCACCAGGCGGCCGAGCATCCGGTCGGCGGCGGCGTACATCGCCTCCACCTCCTCGAAGTGCTCGCCCAGCCCCAGCGCGATCGCCTGCGTGCGCAGGTTGGACAGCTGACCGCCCGGGATCTCGTGGTGGTACACCCGCCCGGTGGGGGAGGAGAGCCCGGCCTCGAAGGGCGCGTAGACCCGGCGCACCGACTCCCAGTACGGCTCCAGTTCGTTGACCGCGTCCAGGCTCAGCCCGGTGGGACGGTCGGAGTGGTCGAAGGCGGCCACGATCGCCGACAGCGACGGCTGCGAGGTGGTGCCCGCCATCGACGCCACCGCGCCGTCCACCGCGTCCGCCCCGGCGTTGGCCGCCGCCAGGTAGGTGGCCAACTGCCCGCCCGGGGTGTCGTGGGTGTGGACGTGCACCGGCAGGTCGAACTCGCGGCGCAGCGCCGTGACCAGCCGCTCGGCGGCCGGGGCGCGCAGCAGCCCGGCCATGTCCTTGATCGCGAGCACGTGCGCGCCCGCGTCCACGATCCTTTCGGCCAGCCTCAGGTAGTAATCGAGGTCGTAGAGCTTCTCGTCCGGGTCGGACAGGTCCGAGGTGTAGCACAGCGCCACCTCGGCCACCGAGGTTCCCGTCTCGCGTACGGCCTCGATCGCCGGGCGCATCTGCTCGACGTCGTTGAGCGCGTCGAAGATCCGGAAGATGTCCACGCCCGTCTGCGCGGCCTCCTGCACGAACGCGCTGGTGACCTCGGCGGGGTAGGGGGTGTAGCCCACCGTGTTGCGTCCGCGCAGCAGCATCTGTAGGCAGATGTTGGGCACGGCCTCACGTAGCGCCGCCAGCCGCTCCCACGGGTCCTCGGCCAGGAAGCGCAGCGCCACGTCGTAGGTGGCGCCGCCCCAGCACTCCAGGGACAGCAGCTGGGGCATGGTGTGCGCCACGGTGGGCGCCACGGTCAGCAGGTCGCGGGTGCGCACCCGGGTGGCCAGCAGCGACTGGTGGGCGTCGCGGAAGGTGGTGTCGGTGACCCCCAGGCCCGGGGACTCGCGCAGCCACCGCGCGAACCCCTCCGGTCCCAGCTCGGCCAGGCGCTGGCGCGAGCCCGGGGACGGCGATCCGGCCTCGGGTAGCGGCGGCAGCTTCGTGGCCGGGTCCACCAGCTGGGGGCGTTCCCCGTGCGGCTTGTTCACCGTCACGTCGGCCAGGTAGGTCAGCAGCCGGGTGCCGCGGTCGGCGGAGGGGCGCGCGGTCAGCAGGTGCGGGCGCTCCTCGATGAAGGACGTGGTGACCCGGCCCTCCTGGAAGTCGGGGTCCTCCAGCACCGCCTGGAGGAAGGGGATGTTGGTGGCGACGCTGCGGATGCGGAACTCGGCCACGGCCCGGCGCGCCCGGCTGACCGCCGTGTCCAGGTCGCGGCCCCGGCAGGTCAGTTTCACCAGCAGGGAGTCGAAGTGCGGGCTGATCTCGGTACCCGCCGCCGAGGTGCCGCCGTCCAGGCGGATGCCCGAGCCCCCGGGGGAGCGGTAGGCGCTGATGATGCCGGTGTCGGGCCGGAAGTCGTTGGCGGGGTCCTCGGTGGTGATGCGGCACTGTAGCGCCGCACCGCGCACGTAGACGCCCTCCTGGGCGATCCCGAGGTCGGTCAGGGTCTCGCCGGAGGCGATGCGCAGCTGCGACTGCACCAGGTCCACGTCGGTGATCTCCTCGGTCACCGTGTGCTCGACCTGGATGCGCGGATTCATCTCGATGAAGACGTGGCTGCCGTCCGCGCCGACCAGGAACTCGACCGTGCCAGCGTTGCGGTAGCCGATCCTTCGGGCGAAGCGCACCGCGTCGTCGCAGATGCGCTCGCGCAGGGCCGGGTCGAGGTTGGGCGCGGGGGCCAGCTCGATCACCTTCTGGTGGCGCCGCTGCACCGAGCAGTCACGCTCGTAGAGGTGGACGACGCCGCCCTCTCCGTCGGCGAGGATCTGCACCTCGATGTGGCGGGGGTCGACCACGGCCCGCTCCAGGAACACGGTGGCGTCGCCGAAGGCGGAGGCGGCCTCGCGCATGGCGGCCTCCACCGCCTCGCGCAGCTGCTCCGGCTCCTGGACGCGGCGCATGCCCCGGCCACCGCCGCCGGCGACGGCCTTGACGAACAGCGGGAAGCCGATCCCCTCCGCGGCGGAGACCAGGGCCTCCACGTCGTCGGAGGGCTCACTGGACTCCAGGACGGGCACGCCCGCGTCACGGGCGGCGGCCACGGCGCTGGCCTTGTTGCCGGTCAGCTCCAGCACCTCGGTGGGCGGGCCCACGAAGGTGATTCCCGCGCTATCGCAGGCGCGGGCCAGATCGGGGTTCTCCGAGAGGAAGCCGTATCCGGGGTAGACGGCGTCGGCCCCGGCCTCGCGGGCGGCGCGGACGATCTCGTCCACGGACAGGTAGGCGCGTACCGGATGGCCGGGTTCGCCGATCTGGTAGGCCTCGTCGGCCTTGAGCCGGTGCAGCGAGTTGCGGTCCTCATAAGGGAAGACCGCGACGGTGCGGGCACCCATCTCGTACCCGGCGCGCAGCGCGCGGATGGCGATCTCGCCCCGGTTGGCCACGAGCACTTTGTGGAACACGGAGGTCTCCTCCTGGTCGGTCACGCGTCATGCCGGGGGGCCGGCGCCGTCGCCGGGGCCCACGGGCGGGTGAGTCACCGGCACGATAACCAGAAGGCGGTTCGGGAAAACCACCCGGGGTGCATCCTTCGCGCAGGTAGCGGCGCCCCCTCTCCCGGGCCGGCCCCCCGGGCGGGGGGAGGGCCGGGTGGGAGAGGGTTGCCGGTTTCGGAGCCCAAAGCCCGCTCAGCAGGGGCTGGAGGGCTGGTCAGCGGGGAAGCGCGAGCGTGTCCGGTGACAGGGCCAGCGCGCCGGGAAGTGCGTCGAAGGCACGTGAGACCTCATTGATCAGTGTCTCCGCGCCGCCGGCGTCGTCCCGGTGCCGGTAGGCGCGCATCCAGTTCTTGGTGCCGTAGCGCACCGAGGCCAGGGCCATCTCGCCGATGAGCCGCAGCCGCACGTCCTCGCGGCCGTCGACGCCGAGTTCGTCCTCCAGCAGTTCGACCAGCCGCACCTGTAGGTCCTGCGTGGTGCCCGCGTGGTACACCCGCAGGGCCGGGGTGCGGGCCGCCAGGCCGCGGGTGGCCAGGTAGCGCCTGGCCCAGTCCTCGGACAGGCCCCGGACCGCGCCCGCGTAGCAGTCGCGCAGGTGGGGCAGCACCGGCCCGGTGATCCGCAGCCGGGCCGCCTCGGTGGCGTAGGCCTCCCACAGCTCGCCCTCGGCGGCCATGGCGACCTCCTCCTTGGAGGAGTAGTAGCGGAAGAAGGTGCGCACCGACACCTCGACCGTGTTCACCAGCTCGTCCAGCGTGGTCTCGTCGAATCCCTGTTCGAGGAACATCCGCAGGGCTGTGTCGGCGAGGGTGCGGCGGGTGCGCAGTTTCTTGCGCTCGCGCAGGGGGAGGGCGGACTCCTCGTCCCGCGTGGGCTCGGCGGTCATCGGGCCAGCATAGCGGCGTCATGTTCCGGGCCCGGGAAATCCGTTGTCTGATTTCGCCAGTGATGGCATACTGCTCATGAAGTAATTATGCCAGTAACTGGCACTTTTGTTGGACGGCTCATCATCCCCTCCTCTGAGAGTGAGTACATGAACGACGAGAGCACCGTCCCCGTCCCACAGGGCCAGCGCATCGATGCGCTGGGAGACCAGCTCGTCAAGATCCACGACATGCTGCGAGAAGAGCTGGCCTCGCTGCGCCAGGACCTCGCCGCGGGAAGGGGCGCCCCCGGCGACGGGGCCTCCCTCGAACAGCAGCTCCGTAAGAAGTGCCTGTCCTTCTGCGGGTTCCTGCACGGCCACCACACCGCGGAGGACGAGCACCTGCTGCCCGGACTGGCCGAGAGCCACCCCGGGCTCGCGCCCGTCCTCGAACGCCTGACCAGGGAGCACTCGGTCATCAGCAGATCGCTGGACCGGATCCAGGAACTCGTGGAGAGCGGCGACCCCGTCCGTGTCCGCGACGACGTCGAGCACCTCGCCGCCGAGGTGGAGGCGCATCTGGACTACGAGGAACACCAGATCGTGGCGGCCCTGAACTCCTACGGTCCCGTCACCGTCTGAGGGACCGTTGCGGAACCGCCCTGGCCGGCGCGGTGTTCTCGGAGTTGGTGCTGCTGGTGCTGTGCCGCGGGTCGCGGACCGACGGGGGCTCTTCCCCGGCCCGTGGTCCGCGGCGCGGGTGAGGGAACTCCTGGGTCGCGGGCACATCGGCGAGAACGTGCGGGCGGTGGCCCGCTGGTGCTCCGTCGGCCATCCCCCTGGAGGCGTCCCTGTTCTGGGAGGCACTGCTGTACCAGCTGGGGTGAGGGCCCTCACGGCGCCCGCCGCCCGGGCTCGTCGTGAATGCCGGCGCCGGATGGTTGGGTGGCACCATGAGCGAACAATCGGTTCTCGTCCTGGGAGCCACCGGGACCACAGGACGCCGGGTGGCCGCACTCCTGAACCGGAGGGGGCATCCGGTACGGGCCGCCTCGCGGCGCGGCCGGGTGCCGTTCGACTGGTCGGATCCGGCCACCTGGGAGGACGCGCTCGACGGCGCGGGCGCGGTGTACCTGATGGCGCCCGACGGCGTGCCCGTGGACCCCGCGTTCGTCCGGCTGGCGGTGGAACAGGGGGCACGGCGCCTGGTGCTGCTGTCGAGCCGGGCCATCGAGGAGATGGGCGACGAACGCCTGCTGGCGGCGGAGCGCACGGTGCGCGAGAGCGGCGCGGACTGGACCGTGCTGCGCTGTGACTGGTTCGACCAGAACTTCGACGAGGGGTTCTTCCACGAGTCGGTGCGTGCCGGGCGGATCACCCTGCCGATGGGCGGTGTACGGCAGGCCTTCGTGGACGCCGGCGACATCGCCGCGGTGGCGGCCGAGGCGCTGACCGGGCAGGGGCACGCGGGGCGGGTGTACCAGGTGACGGGGCCGCGTGCGCTGTCCTTCGGCGAGGCCGCCGAGGTGATCGGCCGTGCGGCCGGGTATCCGGTGGCCTACAGCGGCGAGCCCGAGGACTTCGTCCGCGAGCAGATCGCGGCCGGACTCTCGGAGGAGGAGGCCAGGGGCGCTGCGTCGGCGTTCGCGGCGCTGACCGAGCTGGGCGACGGCGTGCCCAGCGGGGACGTGCGGAGTGTGACTGGACGTGAGCCCAAGGACTTCGCGGACTACGCCGCGGACGCCGCACCCGCCTGGCGCGACTACTAGAGCGTTCTTCGTGGACGCCGCCTGTCGTGAGCGGCGGCCCGGGACGGACTGTGTCCGTTCGGGGCCGTTCACGGCGGGGCGCCCCAACGACTGTCGGGTATGCGGGCGGCTACACGGCTTGACCGGTCGGGCGGTCGCGCACCAGCCAGCCGAGGGTGCGTTCGACCACCCACCGCCGGGGCGGCACCCCAAAGCCCTTGATGCCGCCGCCGCGCTCGACGGTCCGTGCCACCAGCCGAAGCTTCTTTCGAGCCCAGGTGAGCAGGCTGTGGTCGATCTTGTTGCCGTATCCGGCGTCGGCCCAGACCAGACCCACGGCGGCGAGGACGTGGCCGCCGCCTACTACGCCCGCTTCGACGGCTCCGGAACCGGGCGACGGGCGAGGGGCCGGGCGCCTGTTTTGCCCTCCGGTGGTATTGGCACTCCGGGCGGCGGGTAGCCGATTGGCACCGACAGCACCAGCGCACAACAGGAGGAAGCCATGGCCATCCCCAACCCCATCGACCTACAGAAAGCGCTCAAGGGAGCCGACTATCCCGCCAGCCGCGAGGACCTGGTGTCGCTGGCGCGGGACAACGGCGCGCCCGACGGCCTGGTCGAGAGGATCTCGGATGCCAAGGCGGACCAGTTCGACGGTCCCGACGACGTGCAGAAGGCCATATTCGACTGACGGCGGTTGAGGCCGGACGCTGGCCCTGCCCCCGAGACAGCGAGGACCCGCCGCCCGGAAGGGGCGGCGGGTCCTGCTGCGCGGTTACGGGGGGCTGTGCGGGGTCGGGCGTTCCCGGCCGCCGCGCACGGCTGCCGGTCCGTCAGCTACGCGGGTCGGCGATCTCGCCGGCGGGTCCCTCGACCCGGTAGTCGTCCAGCGCGGTGACCGCGTACGCGGACTCCTCGTCCCCGTTCCCGTCCTTCAGCGAGGTCTTCCCGGTCACGTCCACGAGGTTGTCGGCGGAGAGCGCGTCGCAGTACTTCTCCACGTCGCCCGACTCCACCAGCGCGGCCTCTTCGGAGTTGAGGCGGTAGACGGCGTAGGAGCCCGCCCCCTCGACCCCCTGCCACTCCAGCTCGGTCCGGTCGTCGCTGGTCGTGGCGGTCAACTCGCTCACGGCCCCGACCAGCGGCTCCCCCGCACGGGAGTCGTCGGCCAGCGGCGGCAGGGCGGGGTCGCCGTAGTGGTCGTCGGCCAGTTCCCCGTAGGCCTCGTCGGCCACGTTCGTGAGGGACTTGAAGGAGAAGTAGACGTCTCCCTCGACCTCGGGGTAGTCGGCGGAGTAGTCCAGCTGGGTGCTGAGCGCGTCCTTGCCGGTCCAGCCCTCCTCACCGGCACGGTAGGCGGCCTGCCCGATGTAGAGGTCCACATCGGTGCCCTCGACCTGCTCGGACCACCACGGCACCAGCTTCTCGTAGTCGGCGGTGTCGAAACCGCGCTCCCAGTACAGCTGGGGCACGACGTAGTCGATCATCCCCTCCTGGATCCAGGCCCGGGTGTCGGCGCTCTGGGCCTCATAGGACTCCAGCCCCGAGGTGTCCGACCCCTTGGAGGTGCTGTCGTCGTTGCGCCAGATGCCGAACGGGGAGATCCCGAAGCGCACCCAGGGCTTGGTCTCCTGGATCCGGTCGTGCACGCCGCTCACGAGCTTGTTGACGTTGTCGCGGCGCCAGTCCTCGCGGCTGTCGAAGTCGCCGCCGTGCTTCTCCCACGACTCGTCGTCGTCGAAGACGGCGTCCTCGGCAGGGTACGGGTAGAAGAAGTCGTCGAAGTGCACACCGTCGATGTCGTAGCGCTCGACCACATCCATGATGACGTTGGACACCCACTCACGGACATCGGGGTTGCCCGGGTCGAGGTAGCCCTCGCGCCCGTGGGTGACCAGCCAGTCGGGGTGTTCCTTGGCCGGGTGGTCCTCGGCCAGTTCCTCGATGTCGGATTCCATTCCGACCCGGTACGGGTTGAACCAGGCGTGCAGCTCCAGGCCCCGCTCGTGGGCCTCGGCCACCGCGTACTCCAGCGGGTCGTAGCCCGGGTCGCCGCCCTGCTCACCGGTCAGGTACTTGGACCAGGGCTCCAGATCCGACTCGTACACCGCGTCGGCGGTGGGGCGAACGTGCAGGAACACCGTGTTCAGGCCGAGGTCGGCCGCCTCGTCGAGGCGCTTGTCCATCTCCTCCTGCTGCTCGTCCGCGCTCAGACCGGGTTCGGAGGGCCAGTCGATGTTGCCGACCGTGGTCAGCCACGCGCCGCGCATCTGTCTTTTGTCCTGTGCCGACTCGCATCCGGCGGCGGCCCCTGGCCCGGGACCGGGGCTGGACCCCGGTTCCGTCGGGCTGTCGGCGGCGCCGATGATCGCGTATCCGGACAGCATGAGCCCCGCGGCGGCGGCCGCTGCCAGCCACCGGGAGCGCCAGCGGGGAGCGAGGCCGGCTCGTCGTCCAGGGGTCAAGGGAACTCCTCTGAGCTGCGTTGGCGTCGGGTGACGTCGCGGTTGGACCTCAGAGTAGGCAAAGAAGTAACATTTTGGACAATGTTGGGCCGTTTAGTGGGTTGAATCTCACCTGGGAGGGGAAAACAACCTGTCGGCCTTTGAGGGTGCCTTCTGAGGGGTCCCTCCTCCAACACCGCTGCCGTCGTGAACGTTCCCGCTCCGCGCACATCGTTTTGGGAGGTGAACCCGCCCACGGAGGCACGACCGGCCCGCGGCCGGGAGCATGGGAGGAGCGGGACGGCCGCCCGGCGGAGGGGGTGGAGCGGCGGCTCCGACGGCCGGGCTCACGCTCCGGGCGCCGCCGTGGACTCGCGCACCACGAGCCGGGGAGGGGCGATGGCGGGAGCCTTGGCCGCCTTGTCGTCGAGCTCGACGACGAGCCGGAGCGCGGCGGCGCGGCCGAGCCCGACCAGGTCCTGGCCGACCGTGGTCAGCCGCGGCTGCACGAGTGCTCCCAGGGGAAGGTCGTCGTGGCCGACCACCGACAGGTCCCGGGGCACGTCCAGGCCCCGCCTGCGCGCCGCGTTGATCCCCGCGATCGCCATCATGTCGTTGGCGTACATGATCGCGGTGGGCCGCACGGCCAGGGACAGCGCCTCCTCCGTGGCGACAGCCGCGGCCTCCGCGGTGAAGTCGGGGACCGGAAGCAGGACGGGGGAGAGCCCGTGTCGCCGTGCCGCCTGTTCCAGGACGCGGCGGCGGAAGCCGGTGTGCACGCGGTCCTCGGGGCCGAAGACGTAGGCCGCGTGCCGGTGGCCCAGCGCGGCCAGGTGCTCGACCGCCTCGGTCACACCCCGTTCCTGGTGGGGCGCCCGCACCGTGGGGACGGGGTCCTCCCGCCATGGCGTGCCGATCAGCACCGCGGGCAGCCTGAGCCCTCGGAGCAGCTCGAACCGGGGATCGCGGACCAGGCTCTCGGTGAGGATGACGCCGTCGACCCTGCGCTCCTCGGCCAGGCGGCGGTAGGCGCGCCGCTCGGCGTCCTCCTCACCGCCCACGATGTGCAGGAGCAACCCGTAGTCCATGGGCGCCAGTTCGCGCTCGATCCCCGAGATCAGCACGGTGAAGTGCGGATCGGAGGTCAGCAGGTCCGGGGAGCGGCGCGAGACCATGCCGATGGCCCGGGTGCGTGCCCCCCGTAGTGCCACGGCCGCGGCCGAGGGCGACCACTGGAGCTTGTCGACCGCGTCCAGGACGCGCCTGCGGGTGGGCTCGGCGATGCTGCCCTTGTTGTTGACCACCTTCGACACGGCCGAGACCGACACCCCCGCCAGCGCGGCGACGTCGGAGATCGTGGGGCGGTCGGCCCCCCTGCGCGCGCCCGTCATGGCGTTCTCGGCCGGGCCGGGGCACCGGATACGGGGGATTCCTCGCGCACCAGTGCCGCTCCCTTCGCGATCGTGGGGTCCCGCCGTCCGCCCGCCGGAGGGCGCCGGCGGCCGGGGCGGCCAGATTACCAGTCGCCACGGGCCCGGCCCCTGGGCTGTCCGGCCTCAGGAAAACGGTACACATGTGCGAGCAGCCCGTGCGGCCCTCCCCGGTTCGCTGGACGCGGGTGTTCTCAGTGGGGCAGAGGTATCCCGTGTTCCACAGTCGTGGGCGAAGGCTCCTCGGGGGTCGACACCCAAGAAGGAAAACGATATACCTGCGTCGAAGGCACACGTGAGAAAAGGTCGGTATGAAGCGCAACTCCGCCAGGCTCGGTACGGCCGATCAGCCCCTGATCTGGGTCGGTGTCAACTTCTGGTCCCGCACGGGGGGACCGCTGATGTGGCGAAACTACGACGGCGCGGTCATCGACGAGGAGCTGCGCGTCCTACGCGACCACGGCATCACCGTGACGCGCAGCTTCCTGTACTGGCCCGACTTCCAACCCGAACCCGACACCCTCGACCCGCGCATGCTGGAGCGCTTCGACGACTTCCTCGAACGCCATCGGAACCTGGGCATGCACACCATTCCCACGTTCATCGTCGGCCACATGTCGGGACAGAACTGGGATCCCCCCTGGCGTGGGGGCCGCGACGTCTTCACCGACGAGTGGTTCGTGGACCGCCAGGCCTGGTACGTGCGCGGTGTCGCCGGGCGCTGGAAGGACCACGAGAGCATCACCGGATGGCTCCTGACCAACGAGATCCCCATCTACGCGGACTGGCGGGGGCGCGGTATCGGGACCCTGGACCACCGCGCGGTCACCGCCTGGGCCGAGACCCTGGTCGGGGCGCTGCGCGACGCGGGCGCCCGCCAGCCCGTCTCCGTCGGCGACGGATCGTGGGGCGTGGAGACGACCGGAGCCGACAACGGCTTCCGGGTGCGCGAACTCGAACCCCTCATCGACTTCCACGGCCCGCACGTGTACCGCATGGAGAACGACCCGGTACGGCAGAACCTCGGCGCCGCCTTCGTCTGCGAACTCCTGGACCTGGGCGACAAGCCGGTGGTCATGGAGGAGTTCGGCGTGACCTCGGACTACACCTCCGAGGAGAACGCGGCGCACTACTACCGCCAGACCCTGCACAACACCCTGCTGGCGGGCGCCGCCGGCTGGATCCCGTGGAACAACACCGACTACGACGCGCTGCATGAGCAGGAGCCGTACAGCCACCACTCCTTCGAGATGCACTTCGGCCTCACCGACGACCGGGGCAGGCCCAAGGCGCAGTTGAGGGAGGTCAAGGAGTTCACCGACCTGCTGCGGCGCACCGACTTCGAGCGCCTGTCACGCCCGGACACGTCGATCGCCCTGGTCGTGTCCTCCTTCCTGGAGCGGATGTATCCGTTCACCCAGCCCGAGGACGCGAGCAGCGTCCTGGCCCATACCCGGCAGGCCTACGTGGCCGCGCGTGAGGCGGACCTGCCCGTGGGCGTCGCCCGTGAGGCCGACGGCCTGCCGGAGGACTGCGCCCTGTACCTGCTGCCGTCCGCCAAGCAGCTCACCGCTCCCGCCTGGCGTCGGCTCGTGCGCCGGGCCGAGGAGGGTGCCACCGTCTACGCCTCCTACTTCGTCGGTGAGCACGGGACCCAGCGCGGGCCGTGGTGGCCCAAGCTGGACGAGACCTTCGGGGTGGTCAAACAGCTGCGCTACGGGCTCACCGACCCCATCGAGGACGACCGGCTGCGCATGACCTTCCAGCTGGACTTCGGCGGTGTCGGCGCGGGTGAGACGCTGGAGTTCCCCGTCGCGGGCAACGAGCACTCACGGACCTTCCTCCCGGTCGTGCCGGAGGACGCGGAGGTCGTGGCCACCGACGCGCACGGGCACCCCGCCCTGCTGCGCAGGCGCACCGGGCGGGGACAGCTCGTTCTGTGCACCTACCCTCTGGAGCACATGGCCGCCCTCACCCCGGCCGCCAACCCCGAGCCCACGTGGCGGCTGTACGCGGCACTGGCGGAGGAGGCGGGGGCCCGCCCCCGCGTACGGGTGGAGGACCCCCGTGTCCTGGTGGGCACGATGCGCCACGAGGACGGTCGGGAGCTGGTCTGGTTCCTCAGCCAGCACCCGGAGCCCCTGAGCGCCGAACCCGTCCTCGCCCAAGGCCGCCTGGCGGACCTCGACGGGGCCGGGATCGGCTCGGTGGACCTGCCCGCCTACGGGGTGAGGGTCGCCGAACTCCTCTCCTGAGCCACCGCCGGGGCGTGCGGCCCCGCCGCCGACCGGGACCGAGGACACCGACACACGTGAGGAAGCGCCATGAAGATCACCTCCGCCGACGTCATCGTGACGTGTCCGGGGCGCAACTACGTCACCCTGAAGATCACCACCGAGGACGGCGTGACCGGTCTCGGCGACGCCACCCTGAACGGCCGCGAGCTCGCCGTCGCCTCCTACCTGCGCGACCACGTCTGCGCCCTGCTCGTCGGCCGCGACGCCGGGCGGATCAACGACGTCTGGCAGTACCTGTACCGGGGCGCCTACTGGCGGCGCGGTCCCGTGACGATGACCGCGATCGCCGCCGTGGACTGCGCCCTGTGGGACATCCTCGGCAAGGAGGTGGGCAGGCCCGTCCACCAGCTGCTGGGCGGCGCGGCCCGCGAGGGCGTGATGGTCTACGGCCACGCGAGCGGCGGGTCCGTCGACGAACTCCTCGACTCGGTCGCGGGGTTCCTGGAACAGGGGTACCGGGCGGTCCGCGTGCAGGCCGCCGTGCCCGGACTGGAGAGCACCTACGGGCTGCACCACCCGGGTACGGGCGCCACGTACGAGCCCGCCGACGCCGCGGTGCCCACCGACAACGTGTGGCACACCCCCGCCTACCTGGACTTCGCGCCCGAGATGGTGCGGGCGGTCCGGGAGAGGTTCGGCTACGGCTTCCACCTGCTGCACGACGTCCACCACCGGCTCTCCCCGCTGGAGGCGGCCCAGCTGGGCAGGTCGCTGGAGCCCTACCGCATGTTCTGGATCGAGGACCCGACCCCGGCCGAGGACCAGGAGGCCTTCCGCACGATCCGCCAGCACACCACGACCCCGCTGGCCGTCGGGGAGGTATTCAACTCGATCTGGGACTGCCAGCACCTGATCACCGAACGGCTCGTCGACTACGTCCGGATGTCGGTCTCGCACAGCGGGGGTATCACGCACCTGCGCAGGGTCTTCGACCTCGCCGACCTGTACGGCGTGCGCACCGGCTCGCACGGCGCGGGCGACCTGTCCCCCGTTTCCTTCGCCGCGGCCCTGCACCTGGACCTCACCGTGCCCAACTTCGGCATCCAGGAGTACATGGGACACCTGGAACCCGCGAGCGAGGTGTTCCGGACCGACTACACCTTCGAAGACGGTTACATGCACCCGGGCGACGCGCCCGGCCTGGGGGTGGAGATCGACGAGGAGGCCGCGGCCCGCTACCCCTACGAGCCCAGGTACCTGCCGGTCAACCGCAGGATCGACGGCTCGATGCACGACTGGTGAGAAGGCGGCCGGGCCGGTCCGCGGGGGAGCGTACCGGCCCGGCGCCGGGGGCCTCGCCCCGGCGGGAGGCGGGGTGTCAGCGCTGTGACCGGAAGGGGGCGCGCCGGTCCGGGCCCCCTAGGGCGCGACCCCGCTCAGCTCGTTGGGCGACTCCTCCAGGTCCACCGAGGCGGTGACCTCACCGGACTCCAGGTCCAGTGCGTGGACCCGGTTCCCGGCCGGGTCGCTCACGTAAGCGGTACCCCCGCGCACGAACAGGGCCGGGCGGGGCTGCTGCCACTCCAGCGGCTCCCGCCACTCGTCCATCACCTCGATGCCGTCCACGACCTCACCCTCCTCGGGATCGATCACGTGCAGGCTGCCGTCGGTGCCCAGGACCAGGGCCTCGCCGCCGGGACCGCGGCCCAGGGAGCGGAAGGTGTAGCTGCTGGGCAGGTCGACCAGGGTCAGACCGGCGTCCGTGGTGTCCACGAGGGAGACCTGCTCGGGACGCTCCAGCTCGGCGCCGGGGTCGGTCTTGTAGTCGCCCAGGACGATCGGCGACTCCTCGCTCCCGGCCTGGTTGCCGATGCGCCCGTAGCCGTCGGGGCTGTCCACCTTGGTGAACGCGCCCTCCTGGTAGATCAGGACGCCGTCCTCACAGCCGATGACGACCGTCTCACCGCCGGCGGTGCTCTCGCCGTGGACGCCCGGGCACTCCTCGCTGCGGGCGACCTCCTCTCCGGCGGAGTCCAGGACGAGGGCGCCGACGCGCTCCTCCTCGTCGCCGAGGGTCAGCAGCGTCTCGCTGTTCGCCAGTTCGACGGCCACGCCGTGGTGGGCCTCCTCGGCCTTGAGGACGTCGGTCCCGGGCAGGCCGTCGCCGAGGGCACCGGTGTCGAAGGCGGTGATCTCACCGCTGCCGTCGGCGAACAGGACCGTCCTGCCGGCGTGCCGGACGACGTGGCCGGGGGACTCGGCGGGGAAGAGGGTGTCGGTCAGCTCAGCGCCGGCGGCGTCCAGGACCTGGAAGCCCTCCGATGTGGAGACCATGACGTGCCGCTCGTCACCGGCCGGGTTGATGCGGTTGAACCCCTCCAGGGCGATGTCGCCGACGACCTCCAGGGTCCGGCCGTCCAGGACGTACAGGCCGCCGTCGTAGGTGGTCACGACCGGGTCGTCGACGACGGCTTCCGCCGCGGTCCGGTCCTCGCCGTCCTGCTCCCGCGGAGTGTTCTCTCCGGTGCCGCACGCCGTCAGCAGCAGCCCCGCGGACAGCAGAACGGGCAGTGCCGCCTTACGGGTGGGGCGTAGTGGTGTGTTCATAGGATCTTTCCGCTGCTTTCTCTCGGGGTATTGAGGGGTTCGCGACCGGCCGGAGCGACCGCCGCGGTGGTACCGGGGCCCTGTGCCCCGGTCACTCGCCACGCAGCCCGGCGGCGATGGATTCGGTGTTGGCGCGCATCATCTCCAGATAGGTGGCCGCGCCCTGCCCCTCCTCGCTCAGCGACTCGGAGAACAGGGGGACCACCTCGATGCGCACCCCCGCCTCCTCCGCCATGACGGTGGCCAGACGGTCGGGCTGGGAGGAGTCGGCGAACACGGCGTCGACCCCAGCCCCGCGCACGGCGTCGGACAGGGATCTCAGGTCGGAGCTGCTCGGCGAGGCCAGGGTGGTGCCGCCGGGGATCACGGTGCCGACGACCTCGAAGCCGTAGCGCTGGGCGAGGTAGCCGAAGACGTGGTGGTTGGTCACCAGCTTGCGGTCCTGCTCGGGGATCGCCGTGAACTCCCGCTCCATCCATGTGTCGAGCTCCTCCACCTCTTCGGTGTAGGCCTCGGCGTTGGCGCGGACGGCGTCGGCGTCCACGCCGTCGACCTGCTCGACGACGTGCTCGGCGATCAGGTCGACCGCCCGGACGACCCGCTGCGGATCGGTCCAGAAGTGCGGATCGGGCTCACCCGCGTCCGCGTTCCCCGCCGAAGCGCCCCCGCTCCCGCCCTCCGCCGAGGTGAAGGGGAGGGGGTCGACGCCCGCGGCGACCTCCAGGGCGGGCACCCCGTCCTCCTCCGCCGCGGCGACGTTGCGCAGCACCCCCTCCTCCAGGCCGAGGCCGTTGTAGACCACGAGCGCCGCGTTCTCGACCGTCGCGGCCTCCCGGGCGGAGACACCGAAGGAGTGGGGGTCGGCGTTGGGCTTCATCAGGACGGTGACCTCGGCCTGGTCACCCACGATCTCCCTGGTGACGTCGCCCAGGATGTTGGTGGTCACCACGACGCCCCCGCCCGTGTCCGTTCCGGGTGAGCAGGCGGCCGATCCCAGGACGGCGGCTCCCGCCAGTGCGGCCGCGGTCGCCCTGAACAGGGGTGCTGATGGTGTGGCCATGATGGTCAATGTCCCGTCTCGACCATGAGGTGCGGCGTGATCTCCGTGGGGAGGGTCCGCGCGACACGCAGGTCGTCGTCGTAGTCGATCTCGTGGACGACCCCGTCCGCCGCGTCGTTGACGTAGGCGCGGCTGGTGTCGGCCAGGATGACGGGGGTGTGCTCCCCGCCGGTCTCCACGGGCAGGTCGGCGGAGGCGTTCTCCTCACCCGTCTCCGGGTCCAGGGAGTGCAGGGTCCCGTCCCCGGTCAGCACCAGGACGGGGGCGCCCTCGCCGACGGCCGTCACGGCCACCGCGCCGGTCAGGTCCAGGGGCGTCCACCCCGGGTCGGCCAGGTCCAGGGCCCAGACCTCCTCCTCGGTCGACACCGAGGCCAGGGCCGAGGACCCGGGGCGGTGGTGGAACTCCTCGGTCCGTCCCAGCGCGCCGTCGGGATAGGGGATCAGCGTGCTCGTGAACGTCCCGTCGTCCTCGGTGACGTGGAGGGCGCCGTCGGCACAGCCGATCACCGCTCCGCGCCGGGTGACGGCCTGGCCGCGGGGGTCGGCGCAGGTGTCGTCGAGGAGTTCCAGGGAGGATCCGCCGCGGTCGTGGACCCTGACACCGCCCTCGCCGGCCACCAGGAGGTGGCCGGCGAGGGGCAGGACCTCCTCCGCGTCGTCGGGTACGGGTACGGCCGTCTCGGCCGCCCCCTCCTCCAGTTCGGCCCGGTCCAGCACGGCGGCTCCGCCGTCACGGCCGTTGAGGGCGGTGAGGACCAGGTCCGCGGACACCCGGTCCGCCGCGAGGCCCTCCAAAGGGCCCACATGTCGGACGTCGGCGCGGTAGTAGTGGCTGTGGTCCCCGTGGTCGACGGTCCACACCCCGCTGTCCACGATGTGCGTCATCCCATGATCCGATGACGACAGGTAGGCGAAACGGCCGTCACCGGCGATGCCGTCGACGTCCTCCACCGGGTCGAGGCCGCTGGTCTCTCCGGTGATCAGGTCGAGTACCCGGACCTCTCCGCTGTTCACGTCGGCGACCACGAGGCGCGACTGGGGTTCGGCGCTCTCCTCCGCGCCCTCGACGTAGCCGTGCGGTACCTCCTCTTCCTCCTGGCCCTCCGTGCCGTCCCGGGCGTCACCGCCCGCGCAGCCGGTGGCGAGGAGGAGTGCGGACAGCCCGGTCGCGCCCAGCGCGGTGGTGCGGTGTTCACGCTTCATGCGTCATCGGCCTCTCCGTCTGTACGAGTTCTTCTTCCGGGGCGTTCGAAGGGGGCGCGGGAGCCCTGAGCCGGGAGCGGACGGCGGCCGCGCACGCCGAGGCGAAGAAGAGGACCACGGCCCCGGCGGCGATGGTGGCCCCCGCGGCCGTCTCCCAGTGCCAGGACACGAGCAGGCCGAGGAAGGTGGAGGCGCTGCCGAGCACGGCCGCGCCCAGCATGATCGCGGGGATGCTCCGTGCCCACAGGGCCGCTGCCGCCGGGGGAGCGATGAGCAGTCCGAAGACCAGCAGGGTGCCGACCACGTGGAAGGAGGCGACCACGGCCAGGGTGACCAGGCCGAGCAGGACGCCGTGGACCACGCGGGGCGCCAGCCCCAGGGTGTGGGCCTTGCGGGGGTCGAAGGCCAGGGCGACGAACGCCCGGTGGCCCGCGAGCGAGACCGCCAGGGCCACGGCCAGGGCGGTCCCCAGGGCGACCAGGTCGCTTTCACGCACCGCCAGCACGTCTCCGAAGAGGAACCCCGTGAGGTCGACCGCGAAGGAGGCCGAGTGGGAGACGATGATCACGCCGGCCGAGAGCATCCCGACGAAGAGCAGCCCGATGCTCGTGTCCTGTGACAGCCGGGAGGAGCGGCCCAGGGCGGTGACGCCCGCGGCCATCGTCCCGGCGGCCAGGGCGGCCCCCAGGAACAGGCTCTGGCCGAGCAGGGACGCCAGCGCCACCCCGGGCAGCATGCCGTGCGACATCGCGTCACCCAGAAAGGCCATGCCGCGCAGCACCACCCAGGTCCCGGCGAGGGCGCAGATGAGGGAGACCAGGATCCCTCCCCACAGCGCTCGCTGGACGAAGACGACCCCGAACGGATCGGACAGAGCTTCCATGGTTCGACACTATATAACGATAACCATTATCGTTTTCAAATCGGGTTGACGTAAGGAGTGCGGATGGACCGGGTGGAACTGGACGGCGTGTACGCGGGCTACGGGAGACGCGACGCCTTGCGGGGCGTCGACGCGGTGATCCCCACGGGGGCGGTCACGGCGCTCGTGGGGCCCAACGGCTCGGGTAAGTCCACGCTGCTCGGGCTGCTGGCGGGCACGGTCCGGGCCCGTAAGGGAAGGGTCGTGGCCGAGCGGAGGCCGCGCCCGGCCCTGGTGGTCCAGCGCAGCGCTGTCTCCGACGCCCTGCCCGTCACGGTGCGCGAGACGGTCGCCATGGGGCGATGGGCGCACCGGGGGTTCTGGAGGCCGCTGACCCGGCGCGACCGGGCCGTGGTGGACGAGTGCCTCGAACGCATGGGGGTCGCCGACCTGGCCGGTCGGCGCCTGGGGGAGCTGTCGGGCGGCCAGCGGCAACGGGTCCTGGTGGCCCAGGGCCTGGCCCAGCAGGCGGGGCTCCTCCTCCTGGACGAGCCGTCGGCGGGGCTGGACCACCGCTCACAGGAGCGTGTCCGCCGCCTCCTGACGCGGGTCCGCGCGGAGGGGACGACCGTCGTCCACGCGACCCACGACCCGGAGGAGGCCTTCGACGCCGACCACTGCCTCGTACTGGCCGACGGCCGGCTCCTGGCCTCCGGGCCACCGGAGGACGTCGCCTGGGCCTGGGACGCGGCCCGGGGCAGGAGCGGTGCGCGCCTCGTGGAGCCGGTCGCCCCCGGGGGTTCCCCCGTTCCGGGGGACTCGTGACCGCCGTGTACGCGGGACGGGGCCCGCGCACATCCCACCGGGACGGGCCCGGGGTCTGCTCAGCCCTGGTTCTGCGGTGCGGGCCGGGAGGCCCGCACCAGGGCCAGGGCGGCGTGCAGGGACTGCTCGGCCTCCTCCAGGTCGCCCTCGGTGTGTTCGGAGTCCGGATCGGCGTGCGCGGCGACGAGGGCGTGGGCCGCGAACATCGCGGCCTCGGCCGCCGCACCGGCACGCGAGGGAGCGGGGTCGGTGGCCCACTGCCAGTCGGCGATGGTGCGCTCCATACGCCGGTACAGCAGGGCCTGGCCCAGCTCGCGGTCCTCCACGGTGTCGGCCCAGGAGCCCGGGGCGCCGTCGCGTCCGGGCACCGGGGCGGGCCCGGCCCGCATCTCGCCCGCGGCGATCAGGCTCTCGGCCAGCGCGGGCTCGTCATCGCTCCGGGCACCGTCGGGCCGGTGCTCGGGGTCGAAGAGCGGTGGGAGGCCCAGGGCAGTGAGCGCGCGCACGATCGGATCCGGATCGCCCGAAGTCCACATGATTTCCGCCTCTTGACCATCTGTTGACCCTTGCGGGAAACAGTGTTCCCTGATTGCCGACAATCCATTCTCCAGGTCCGGGCAAGGCGGAGGGAACGAGGGTGCGCGTCCCGCGCCCGGAGGGCGGTCCCTCAGCCGAACAGCATGATGAGGTCGCGGGAGTAGACGACGAACGCCGCGGTGACGAACCCTGGTCCCCGCGGCCGCCAGTACGGTGCGGCGGTTCACACGCGCCTGGCCGCGGTGGCCGCCGACGCCACCAGCACGGCCGCCGCGAACCACAGTGCCCCTGGTGCGCCCACCGCGCCCGCGGCCCCGGCCCCGACGGCGGGGATCCCGACCTGGCCGAGCCGGTTCCCCCAGATACGCAGCGCCAGGGCGGCACCGCGAGCGCCCTCCGGAGCGGCCGTGGCCACCGCCGACATCGTCAGTGGCTGCCCGAGACCGAGCAGGAAGCCCCCGACGGCCAGCACGGTGCCCAGCACGAACGGATCGCTGACGGGCAGTGCCACCGCGGCCATGGACAGGCCCGCGGCGGCGGTGCTCACCGTGATCAGCGCCTCGCGCGACCACCGGAGCACCAACCGGGACAGCACCAGGCGGGAGAGGAGCGAGAACCCCGCGCGCAGGCTCAGCAGGACGCCGACCAGCACCGGCGGGATGCCCCGGTTCTCGGCGACCAGCGGCAGGTAGGCGGTGAGGATGTCCACGGCCGAGAGCAGCGCGAGGCTGGCGAACAGCCCCGAGGGCAGACCCGGTCTGCGCAGCAGGTCCCATGCGGGAGCCCTCGCCGAACCCCCGCCCCCGGAGGACGGGGGTGTGCGCACACGTGCCAGGGCCAGGATCGGCACCAGCCCCAGACCACCGGTCACCGCGGCGACGAGCAGGGCGGACGAGGTCGCCGACAGCAGCGCCTCCCCCGATGCGTCGGCCAGGATCGCGCCGGACAGCAGGGGGCCCACGAGCTGACCGAGGGAGGCCGCCGCGGTGAACCACCCGAAGTCACGGTCCAGGTGCTTCGGGGCGGACAGGCGGGCGATGAGCCCCTGGCCGGCGACCATGCACAGCAGGTGGCCCAGGCCCAGTACGGTGCTGGCCGCGGCGATCGCGAGCAGGCCGGGGCCGTGGGCGAGTAGCAGGCAGCCCGCGCCGAGGATCGCCGCGCCCAGGCCGACGATCCACGCCGTTCGCCGGGCCCGGTCGGTCGCCCTTCCCAGGGGGACCGCCACCAGCAGGGGGAGCAGCGCGTAGGCGGCGGTGACCAGCCCGACCGCCACGGCGTCCCCGCCCAGGGCGATCGTCCGGTAGGAGACCAGGGGGCGGGCGAGGTTGAGGGCGGTGTGGGTGAACACGACGCTCACCAGCAGCGGCCAGATCCACGACGCCCCGGTGGCGCGACCTCTTCCCAACGTCGTCCCCCTGTCCGTGCGCTCCCCGTCCGACGCCGCGGCGCCCCGGGGCCTGCGGGCCCCCGGGGTCATCCGATGACGTGGCCACTCGGTTCTACACGGTGTCCGCCTCGCGCTCGGTCGGCGGCCCCGGGAAGTCGCCGCTCTCCGGGGCGCGGCCGCCGGTCCCGGCGTTCAGGAGCGGCCGGCTCTCCGCGCCAGGGCCCGCCCCAACCACGCCCGGGCCGTCGCGAGGTGATCGCGGGCGACGCCGGTGCCGGGCGCCCAGGACTCGAACCCGTGGGACGCCCCGGGCACGGGGTGGAAGGCGGTGTCGACGCCCGCGTCCCCCAGCCTCCGCGCGTACTCACGGGACTCGTCGTGGAAGAGGTCGATGTCGCCGACGCCGATCCAGGCGGGCGGAAGCCCGCTGAGGTCCTCCTGCCGCGCGGGGACGGCGTACCGCGGCAGGGTGGACGAACCGGGTTCGGCGGCGAGGTAGGAGCACCAGCCGAAGCGGTTGGCCCTGTTGTTCCACATGTAGTGGCGGACTCCGTCCAGGTCGCGCCGGGCGGCGGTGCGGTCGTCGAGCATCGGGGAGAACAGCCACTGCGCGAGCGGCTGTGTACCGCCCTCGTCGTGCAGCCGCTGCGCGAGTGCGGCGGCGAGCCCGCCTCCCGCGCTCTGCCCCCCGACGGCCACGCGCGAGGGATCGACGCCCAGGGAGGCGGCGTTCTCCCGCGACCACGTCCAGGCGGCGTGGCAGTCGTCGAGCGCCGCGGGGTACGGGTGCTCGGGCGCGAGGCGGTACTCGACGGACACGACGGTGACGCCCAGCTCCCGGGCCGTGGCGCTGCACAGGGGGGTCGTCCTGCACGGCGCGGCCGATGACCAGGCCGCCGCCGTGGATCCACAGGAGCGCGGCTTGCGAACGGCGTTCCTCGGGCCGGTACACCCGGACGCCGGGGGCCGCCTCCTCGGGCAGCTCTAGCGTGACGCCGGGCAGGTGACGGGTGTCCATCCGGTGCATCAGGAAACGCGTGGTGCGCAGGGCCCACGGAAGCCGCACCGGTATCTCCGGCGACCGGAGCAGGGGACCGCGCAGCTCCGGCGTCACCCTCGACAGCCTCATGACCGCGCTCCCGGGATGAAGGCCGTCGGCATGAGGACCCCCTCGTGGTCGGCGATCGGGCGGCCGTGAGCCTACTGCATCGACCGGTCGTCTACGGCACGGCCTGGCGCAGGGCGTCCGAGACCGCTTTGGCGCCGCCGTGGGTGCTGTACCCGCCGTCCACAGGGATCTCCGCGCCGGTGACGAACGAGGACTCGTCGGAGACCAGGAACACGACCAGGGGCGCGATATCCTCCACGGTTCCCGTCCGACCGAGCGGGGTCTGTTCGATGCTGGCCCGGTGCATCGCCTCCGGCGCGGAGGCGGTCATCGGCGTCTCGACGAACCCCGGATGCAGGGTGTTGACCCGGATCCCGCGTGGGCCCAGCTCCAGGCTGGCTGCCGCGGACAGCCCGCGCAGCGCCCACTTGCTCGCGGTGTAGGCGACCGGGTAGTGCCCGGTCAGGGCCGCGACGGAGCCGACGTTGACGATGGAGGCCCCGCGCGGCATGAGCGGCAGCAGGCTCTGGACGCCCAGGAGCGGTCCGGTCACGTTGACCGCGTGCACGCGGTCGAAGTCGGCCGGGTCGACCTCGTCCAGGCGGTGGCGCAAGGTGACCCCGGCGTTGTTGACCAGCCCGTCCACGCGCCCGTACTCCTCGCGCAGCCAGGCGGCGAGCGCATGCCAGCCCTCGGCGTCGGTGACGTCCAGGTGCCGGTGGACGACCGCGCCGCCGGGCGGCGGAGGCGGTTCGGGGGGCAGTTCGGGACCGACCACGTCGAGGGCGACGACGCGGGCGCCCTCCTCGGCCAGGGCGGTGGCGGCGGCCGCGCCCTGCCCGCGTGCGGCGCCGGTGACCACGACGACCTTGCCGTGCAGGCGTTCCATGGTTTCCTCTCCGGCCCCGGGCGGGCTGCTCCCGCCCGGGGCGCGCTGTTCAGGGACGGTCGCGTGGGCGCCTGCGTGCACCGGGCACCGGCTCGACCGCCCTCCCGGGAACGACGGTGTTGGCGACGGTGCCGATGCCCTCCACGGTCAGGGTGACCGTGTCGCCGGGCCGGAGCGGGGGCGGGTCCTGGCGGCCTCGCCGCCCCCACAGCTCGGCCAGGCACCCGCCGTTGCCGCAGGTCCCCGAGCCGAGCACGTCCCCGGACCGGACCCGCGTCCCCCGCGAGGCGTGCGCGAGCATCTCCTCGAAGGTCCAGCCCATGTTGGACAGCAGGTCGCTGCCGACCACCTCGCCGTTGACCTCGGCGGTCAGGGCCAGGCGCAGGAAACCCTCCCCGTCGCGGCGGGGCTCCAGCTCGTCGGCGGTGACCAGCCAGGGGCCCAGGGTCGCCGCCGCGTCCTTGCCCTTGCAGGGGCCCAGGCCCACCTGCATCTCACGGGATTGCAGGTCGCGCGCCGACCAGTCGTTGAACACCGTGTAGCCGAAGATGTGCTCACGTGCCCGGTCCGGGGTGAGGTCGCCTCCGGGGCGCCCCACGACCGCGGCGACCTCCAGCTCGAAGTCCAGGACCTCGCATCCGGGCGGGACCGGGACGTCGTCGTGCGCCCCCACCAGCGCGGCCGGGTTGGTGAAGTAGAAGGTGGGCGCGTCGTACCAGGCGTCCGGGACCCCCTCCTCCCCGCTCACACTGCGGCGAACGCCCTCGACGTGCTCCTCGAAGGTGACGAAGTCGCGGACCGAGGGCGGCTCCAGGGGAGGGAGCAGCCGGACCCCGGCCAGGGGCGAGGGCGCC
The DNA here is from genome assembly GCF_056312425.1 of Nocardiopsis sp. TRM 82005. NCBI lineage: Bacteria > Bacillati > Actinomycetota > Actinomycetes > Streptosporangiales > Nocardiopsidaceae > Nocardiopsis > Nocardiopsis sp. TRM 82005. Next base: position 49,232 of record NZ_JBWDTQ010000031.1, on the reverse strand, counting down.
CCCGTCGCGGGGACGGGGGCACCGCGGACGATGTCGAGCAGGTCGGTCCCCTCCGGGAAGGGCAGGACCTCCCCGCCCTCCACGGTCCCGCAGCGGCGCAGGCCCTCGTGTAGGTAGGTGGCCAGTCGCATGGTGCTCCGATCTACGGGAGGGTCCGGACTACAGGGGAGGGGCGATGAAGCCGCCGCGGTCGGGGTCGTTGAAGGACTCCTTGGCGACGAACTCGTCCATCGGGTTGGCCGTGCCCCACTGGTCGGTGACCTCGGGGTTGGAGAAGTCGTACATGTGCGGGTGCCAGGTGTCCTCGTTGAGCCGCTCCAGCTCGGTGGTGTACTCCAGGGTGTTGCCGTGCGGGTCCATGAAGTAGGAGAAGGTGTTGTTGCCCGCCATGTGGCGCCCGGGTCCCCAGATCTTGCGCACTCCCGCGCGCAGCAGGCGTCCGGTGCCGCGCATGTACTCGTCGATGCCGCGCATCTCGAAGGAGACGTGGTGCAGGGAGGTGTGCGGAGCCTGTGCGATGGCGATGCTGTGGTGCGTCGAGTTGCACCGCATGAAGTGCATGACCTTGCCCATGTTCGGGTGCATGAGGGTGTCGGAGAGCGCGAAGCCCAGGTGCCGCTCGTACCAGGCGCGGGTGCGGTCCAGGTCGGGGCTGTTGAGCACGACGTGGGACAACCGGACGGGGACGGACTCCGTCTCCTCCACCTTGCGGTGCTTGCGGACGGCGACGTCGGCGGAGACCTCGATGGTGCGGCCGTCCACGTCGAAGAACCGGACCCCGTAGCCGCCGCCGGGGGTGTCCATCGGCCCGGGCGTGTTCACCATCCGCACACCCGCCCTGATCAGGCGGTCGGCGAGGGCGTCGACGTCGGCGGGCGAGGCCGCGCCGAAGGCCACCAGGTCGATCCGCTTCTCCTCGGCCCGGCGCAGCCGGACCACGTAGTTCTCCGGGGAGCCCTCCGCGGCCAGGAAGGACACCCCCGAGTCGGTCTCGGCCTCGGTCAGCTTCCACATGTCGGTGAAGAACCGCTGCTGCTTGTCGAAGTCGGGCACGGCGAGCGCGACGTGCCTGAGGTGGGTGATGAGCCGGTCGGTCATGGTGATTCCTTCTCTGGTGCTTCGGTGGTCAGGTCGAGGAGGGCCGCGGCGTTGCCGCCGCCGATCGCGGTGAGGGCGTCGGCGCCCAGGCCGGCCGCGCGCAGCGCGTCCACGGGCGCGTCGGTGCCCATGTCGAAGGGGTGGTCCGAGCCGAGCAGGACGCGGTCGGCGCCCACCGCCTCCACCAGGTGGCGCAGGACCGCGGGATCGTGGACGAGGGAGTCGAACCACATACGCCGCAGGTAGGAGCTGGGCGGGTCGGCGCAGCCCCGGGCGTCGGGCCGGACCCGCCAGCCGTGGTCGGCGCGGCCGAGGTGGGTGGGCAGGTAGCCGCCGCCGTGGGCCGCCACGACCCGCAGGCCCGGGTGCCGGTCCAGGACGCCGGAGAAGACCAGGTGGGACAGGGCCACGGCGTTCTCCGCGGGCTGCCCGACGATGTTGGACAGGTACCAGCGGTCCAACCGCTCGTCGAGCGTGCAGCCGAAGGGGTGCAGGAACAGCACCGCCCCGGTCTCGGCGGCCCGCGCCCACAGCGGTTCGTAGGCGGGGTCGGACAGCTCCCGGCCGGGGGCGTGGGAGGAGATCTCCACGCCCCTGAGTCCCAGGGACAGGGCGTGGTCGAGCACCTCCACCGCCAGGCCGGGGTGCTGGAGCGGGACCAGGCCCAGGCCCACCAGCCGGTCGGGTGCGCCGGAGCAGTGCGCGGCCACCCCCTCGTTGGCCAGCTCGTGCGCGCGTTCGGCCAGCTCGGGCCCGGCCCAGTAGTGGTAGTGCGACGGCGAGGGGCTGACGACCTGCACGTCCACGCCCGCGGCGTCCATGTCGGCCAGGCGTGCCGACACCTCGGTCAGCCGGCTCAGCCGTTCGGTGATCATGCGGCCGCTGACCCGCAGGGACTCCCGCCCGTTGCGCCTCGCGTCGGTGGCCCGGTGCTCGTCGTGGCCGGGCCGTCCGGCGACCTCCCCCTCCACCTCGGGGAGCAGGACGTGGGCGTGGACGTCGATGATCATGGCAGCTCCGCAACCAGCGCGGAGACCTTGCGCATCATGCCGGGCACGTCGGCGTCGCGTACCTCGTCCAGCTGCCACTGGGCCAGGGTCACCGACGACTCGACCACGGTGCGGGCGCGCTCGAAGCGGCGGTCCATGAACTCGTCGAACAGGGCCTGGTCGACGGTGTCGGCGGCGAGCAGCAGCTCGGCCAGCACCAGTGCGTCCTCCAGCCCCTGGGCGGCGCCCTGGGCGAGGGTGGGCGGGCAGGCGTGGGCGGCGTCGCCGATGAGGACCGTACGGCCGCGGTTCCACGGCCGGTCCACGAGCAGGGACTCGAACCACGTGTAGTTGACCCGGTCGGAGGAGGCGATGTCGGCGCGGATCTCGTCCCAGACCCCGCGGTACCCCCGTGACAGCTCGGTCATGTGCGCGGCCCGCTCGCGTTCGGTGAGGCCGGTGCTGTCGCGGGCCCGCTCCACCAGGTAGGCGTACATGGTGTCCGGGCCGGTGGGGCAGTAGCCCGCGATGAAGCACGGGCCCCCGTAGACCAGGTCGGTGCGTTCCACACTGGCCGGGCGGCGGGTGTGGATGCGCCAGATGCCCATGCCCGTCGGCTGGGGCTCGGTGTCGATACCGATCATGCGGCGCGTGGCGGAGCGGATGCCGTCGGCCCCCACCACCACGTCGTAGTGGCCCGAACCGCCGTCGGAGAGCAGTGCCTCGACACCGTCCGGGTGCTGGGTCAGGGAGCGCGCGGTCGTCCCGGGAAGGACCCGCGCACCGGCCGACCGGGCCGCCTGAACCAGGATCGCGGCCAGTTCGGGGCGGTTCATCCCCACCGTCGCGGGCAGGTCCGGGCCGCCGGTGCGCACGTCGGGGACCTCCGCCAGCAGCGACCCGTCGGGGGCGCGCAGACCCAGGCTCTCGAAGGTGGAGCCCGCCCTCTCGACCTCCTCCCACACGCCGAGTTCACGCAGGACCCGCAGCGCGTTGCCCTGGACGGTGATGCCCGAACCGAGCGCGTCGGAGTCGTGCTTGAGCTCGGCCACGTCCACGCGCACGCCCTCGCGGGCGAGCAGGACGGCCAGGGCCAGGCCGGAGGTCCCGGCTCCGATGACCAGGACGTTGTTGACAGCTCTCATGGGGGGTACCTCACTTGAGGGCGATGGGATTGACGGGTGAGCCGACCGCCCCGGTGAAGGGGATCGGTGCGGCGGTCAGGAAGAACTCGTGGACGCCGTCGGCCGCGCAGTGCGCCGCCAGCGCGTCCAGGTCCCACATCTCGCCGATGAGCAGGCCGATGTGGGGGATGGCCACCTGGTGCAGGGGCTGGAACGCGTCGTCGAACTCGTTGGGCCGCACCTCGAAGCCCCAGGTGTCGGTGGCCACGGCCGCGATCTCGCTGCCGTGCAGCCACCCGGCGGTGGTGAAGGACAACCCCGGAGCGGGCCCGCCCGCGTAGTCGCCCCAGCCGTCGCGGCGGGCACGGGTGAGATGGCCGGTGCGCACGCACACGATGTCCCCGCGGCCCACCCGCACACCGTGCGCCCTCGCCGTGGCCTCCAGGTGTCCGGTGGTGACGGCGAAGCCGTCGGGGAGTTCGCCGTCCTCGCCGAGGGCCCGGCCCACGTCCAGCAGCACGCCCCGGCCGGTCACGGGGGAGGCCATGTGCTCGATACCGGTGATCCGGTCGCCCGCGGAGGTGACGACCTCGGCGGCGTCGCGGCCGTTCCAGGCCCGGCCGTGGTCGAAGATGTGGCCGAGGCCGTCCCACTGGGTGGAGCACTGGAGCGGCATGGCCACCACGTCGTCGGCGCCGCCGATCCCGTGCGGGAAGCCCTGGTTGCCCAAGGCGGCGTCCACACCGGTGTCGAGCATGGTGTGCACGGGGTTGGTCCGGCGCCGCCAGCCCTTCTGGGGGCCGTCCATGTCGAAGCGCTGCGACAGGGAGAAGCTCACGCCCAGGCGGACCAGCGCGGCCGCCTCGCGGCGCTTGGCCTCGTCGATGTGGTTGACGGTGCCCAGGACGTCGTCCTCGCCCCAGCGACCCCAGTTGGAGTACTTCCGGGCGGCCTCGGCCACGGCGCCCCCGGGGTCGGTGCGGTCGAGCGCCACGTCGCCGGTGCGGTCCGGCATCAGGCCTCCTCCGCCACGCAGGTGTTGCGCTGGGTGCCCAGGCCGGTGACGGTGCCCTCCATGACGTCGCCGGGGCGCAGCGTCCGGCCCCAGTGCATGCCGTTGCCCGCCGGGCTGCCGGTCAGGACGAGGTCGCCGGGGAGCAGCTCGACGGTCTGTGAGGCGTAGGAGACCAGGCGGGCGACGTCGAAGATCATGTCCTTGGTGGACTCGTCCTGCATGGTCTGTCCGTTGAGCCTCAGGGTCACCCGAAGATCTCCGGGGTCGGCGACGAACTCCGCGGGCACCAGGCGGGGGCCGAGCGGGGTGAAGGTGGGGGCGTTCTTGGCGCGCAGCCAGTCGGCGCCGATCTCGGGCATGTCCCGGCGGAAGACCAGCTCGCGGGCGGTGACGTCGTTGGCGATGGTGTAGGCGGCCACGTGCTCCAGCGCCCGCTCGGGGGAGACCCGGAAGGCGGGCTCGCCGATCACCGCGGCCAGCTCCAGCTCCCAGTCAGGCTTGGTGCACCAGCTGGGGATGACCACGTCGTCGTGGGGGCCGGTCACGGAGGAGGGCAGGCCCACGAACATGTACGGCTGGTCCTCGGCGGCCCGCTTGTCCATCATCGCCGCGGTCTCGGTGCGCACCTGCTCGGCCGGGCGCCCGCCCTCGGGCTCGTGGGCGACGGCCAGGTCGACGACGTGGGCGCGGTAGTTGGCGCCCGATTGCAGGATCTGGCGCGGCCGTACGGGGGCGTGCACGCGCAGGTCACCGATCCGGTGGCGACCGCTGCCGCCGGACGCCGGCAGCTCGCGCAGCACGGGCAGGACCTCGGCCCAGCGCTCCAGCAGGTCCCGTGTGCTCAGGTTCCCGCCCGGCGAGCCCCGCAGGCCGGAGACGGTCCGCAGGTCGATGACCTCCTCATCGGCGACCAGCCCCGGGAACGGGACGTCGCCGCCGACGGAGAACGTACCGAGGGCGAAGGGGCGGGCTGGGGACGGTTCGTTTGCCACAGTGTTTCCTCCAGGTGTGATGCCATTAACATTGGGCCACCAGGAAGGATCTGTGAAATAGATCTCTCATATGGAGGCCATTCACGCAGTGGATTCCCGCAGGGAGAGCGCAGGTCAGGCAAGGGCGCACGTCCGGGGAGAGTGCACGTTGAACATCGCGAATCTGGACCTGAACCTGCTCGTCGCCCTGCGCGCCCTGCTGGAGGAGCGCAACGTCACCAAGGCGGGGGAGCGCATCGGCCTGAGCCAGCCCGCGACCAGCGCCGCCCTGGCGCGCCTGCGCCGCCACTTCTCCGACGAGCTGCTCGTGCGCAGGGGCAACCACTACGAGCTGACCCCGCTGGGGCACGCGCTGCGGGGCCCCGCGGCCAACGCCTGCTCGGTCATGGAGCGGCTCTTCAGCAGCCGCGCCCACTTCCACCCCGCCACGGAGGAGCGGGACTTCACCCTCCTGGCCTCCGACTACGCCGTCACGGTCTTCGGGGCCCGGCTGGCCCGTGTACTGCACGCGGAGGCGCCGGGCATCCGGCTGCACTTTCGGCAGTTGCCCTCCACGATCGTCGAGGCCACCGAGAGCGTGCTCGGGGGAGTGGACGGCGTCCTGATACTGCACGGGGTGATCAGCGGTTATCCGACCGTGGAGCTGTACCGGGACGAGTGGGTGTGCCTGGTGGACGCCGACAACGACGTCGTGGGAGAGGCCGTCACCATGGACGACCTGGCAGGGCTGCCGTGGGCCGTCTACCAGCGGCCCTACGACGCGCCGGTCACCCATCAGCTGGGCATGCTGGGCCTGGAGCCGAGGGTGGAGGTCTCGGTGCAGAACTTCCGGATGCTCCCCGGGCTGGTGCGGGGCACGCGCAGGGTGGCGCTGGTGCAGCGGCGCCTGGTGGAGGAGGCGGAGGAGCGCGCCGGGCTGCGCGCGCTGCCGTGCCCGTTCCCGGCGGCACCGATCCAGGAGGCGCTGTGGTGGCACCCGGTGCACCGGCACGACGCGGCACACACCTGGCTGCGGGAGACCGCGGCCAGGGTGGCGGCCGAGCTCGACCCGTCAGTCGATCGTTCAGCGGAAGGGTGAGGGCGAAGGTGAGCCCGGTCGAGGAGCCCGGTCATGGTTCGTCCGGGCACGACCGGGCGTCGGTGCCGCGTGCTGGCTAGGGGCTGGCCGGAACCGTTACCGGTGTGACGTAAGGGCTCTCCTCGCCGATGATCTTGCCCTTAGTGGCACTGTCGATGGCCGACAGTGCCACTAAGGGCAAGATCATCTCGGGTGGCCGGGGTTTCGGTGAGGCTTTGCGGCTATCGCCCCAAAGGGAGAGGGCGGCGCTGAGGAAGCCGGTCCGCGCGGTGGCGGTACCGGCAGTGGCACCAGTAGTGGCACCCGAGCCCGGGTTCCCGCCATGGCCTGAGAACCTCGGCCTCCGGTCCTCAGGCCCAGCGCGGCCCCCTCCCCGTGCCTCTTCTGCGCTTCGGTGCGGGGAGGGACCCGGTCCCGGGCTTATGCGCTGTGCTGGTACGCCGGGTAGGTCAGGTATCCCTGGTCGCCGCCCTGGTAGTAGTTGGCCTCGTCCATCGGTGCGATCGGCAGTCCGGTGCGGAACCGCTCGACCAGGTCGGGGTTGGAGAGGAAGGCGCGGCCGAAGCTGACGAGGTCGGCGCCCTGCCCGAGCCAGCGGTCGGCGTCGTCCCTGTCGGCCTGCTTGGGGCCCATGGGAACCGTCGGGTTCATGATGAGGGTGCCCGGCCAGACGCGGCGCAGTTCCAGCAGCAGCTCCTCGTCGGCGGTGGCTTCGAGGTGGACGTAGACCAGCCCGATCCGGGCCAGCTCGGTCAGCAGCGCGGTGTAGAGCTCGCGGACGTCGGTCTCCTCGACCCCCCAGAACAGCCCGCCGGGGGAGAGGCGGATGCCGGTCCGGTCCTTCCCGACGGCGTCGGCGGTGGCGGTCGCGGCCTCGACGGCGAACCGGATCCGGTTGGCCACCGAGCCCCCGTAGGAGTCCGTGCGCAGGTTGGCGTTGGAGGAGAGGAACTGCGAGATCATGTAGCCGTTGGCGCCGTGCAGCTCCACCCCGTCGAACCCGGCGACGACGGCGCGGCGGGCGGCCTCGGCGTAGGACTCGGCGTGCGCGGGCACCTCGGCCTCCTCCAGCGCGCGCGGCATCGGTGCGGTCTGGGGCCCGGTCGGGGTGAACACGTCTCCGGCGGCGGGCACGGCCGAGGGGCCGACCGGCTGCACACCGGTGGTGCTGGGATGCGAGACGCGGCCGCCGTGCATGATCTGGGCGAAGATCCGTCCGCCGTTGGCGTGCACCGCGTCGGTCACCGGTTTCCAGGAGGCGACCTGCTCGTCGGTGTGCAGCCCCGGCGTGCCCGGGTTGGACTGCCCCACCGGGCTCGGCTGCACCCCTTCGGACACGATCAGGCCGGCGGTCGCGCGCTGGGCGTAGTACGTCGCCATGGACGGTGTCGCCAACCCGCCCTCGGCTGCGCGGACGCGTGTCATCGGCGCCATCACCATCCGGTTGGGCAGGGTCAGGCTCCCGATCTGGTAACGCTCGAACAGGCTGGTCACGTCAGGTCTCCTTCGTGGACTGTGCGCCCTTCCCGGGCACGCCGACTACGCTAAAACCTGACATTGATGTGAGAGGCAAGTACTTGTGTCACAGGTCATAGGGGGAAGCCGTGCGTATTGGTGAGCTCGCGAAACGGGCGGGGGTAAGCGTCCGGTCCCTGCGTTACTACGAGGAGCAGGGGCTGCTCACCAGCACCCGCAGCGCCAGCGGGCAGCGGCACTACACCGACGACGACGTCGAGCGCGTCACCTTCGTCCAACGGCTGTACGCCGCCGGGTTGTCCAGCCGCACCATCGTTGAGCTGCTGCCGTGCGTCGAATCGCCCAGCGAGAGGAACTCCGACGCGGCGATGGAGCGTATGGGGCAGGAACGCGACCGGCTCACCGGGCACATCGCCGAACTGGTGCGCACCCGGGACGCGCTCGACAGCCTGATGGCCAAGGCGCGCGTGTACCAGGAACAGCTGCGTTCTGCTGCCTCGGTCTGACCTCCTAACCGTTTGGCCGTTTGGCTGGCCGCCTGGCTGCTTGCTCCTGGGCCTGTGCGGATTGTGTGTGCGCGTTCGCCCGGGTCGTACGGGTGCGGGGCTGGGGTTTGTTGGATGCTCTACCAAAACCCCCTGGGGCGGAGCGCCGCCTGCATGCTCTGCACCCCGCTTGTCCCCGCACGACGCGCGCCCGAAGCTAGGGGCTTCCCGGTGACCGACGCTCTACAGCCGTGTACTCCCGCCCCCACACGGTGCGGGACCCGCTCCCGGGAGCGCTACCCCTGTGCGTGGCGGGCGGGCCACTGAACGGATGTCTGGCTTCTACCCTTCCTGTGCCCTCCGGGGCCGGGGACCTCCCTGTGGTGACCGGACCGCGCACTCCCCCCACCCCCTACGGCGCACCACCAGCGCAGGTGCACGGGTGCGTGGCCGGGGTCTGTTGTACCCCCTTGGGGTGGGGGTCAGGAGAAGAGGACTCCGTCGAGCATGGCGACGAGCTCCTCGGCGGCGGCGAGCGGGTCGTAGCCGGGGTGGTCCAGGTGCTCGGCCACGATCGCGTCGATGCCTCCGCCGACGATCAGCGCCGTGGTGCGCAGGTCCAGGTCCGCGCCCGTTCCGCGTGCCTGCCGGGCGGCGCGCATCAGGTCCGCCAGGGGACGCCAGCGCTCACTGGAACGGCGGTCCTCGCCGTCGGCCACCGCATCGACGATCACCCGGGTGTGCCCGGGGTGATCCCGCAGGTAACCGACCATCGAGCGGATGTAGGCGGCGGGAGCCCGCTCTGCGTCCGCGCTCTCGACGGCTCCGCCCACGTGCTCGACCAGGTTCGTGAGCGCGCTCTCGTGCGCCGCGCGCACCAGGGCGTCCTTGGAGCGGAAGTGGTACAGCACCGCCGCCTTGGTGATGCCTGCGGCTTCGGCGATGCGGGCCAGCGAGGTTCCCGCGTTCCCGTGCTCGGCGATGAGCCGGACCGTCACGTCGATGAGTTGGGCGCGCCGCGCCTGCTCGGTCAGGGTGGGTTCTCTGGGCTTCCTCGGTGCCGAACCGGGGTCTTCTCTTGTCATGACTCCAGAACTTACCGTACGGTCAGATTACTTACCGAGCGGTTAGGGGACATGGTGGAAAAGAAGAAGCGAGGCCGATGGGGCCTCGTGCTCGGGGTCGTCGTCGTTGTGGCGCTCGTCGCCGCGGTCGCCCTGCGCACGCCCTCCCCGGTGGGGCACTGGCGCTCGGCCGAGGGACACGACGAGTTCGTGCGGGCCTACGAGACCGCGATGGCGGAGCTGCCCCAGCCGGACGCAGAGACCGACGTGCGCACGGACTACGGCGTCGTGCGGATGTACCGCTTCGAGGGGACGGGCGACCTGCGGAATCCGCTGGTGCTCCTGCCCGGGCGGGCGTCGGCGTCACCGGTCTGGGCGGACAACCTGCCGTCCCTGCTGGAGATCGGGGACGTCTACACGGTCGACTTGCTGGGCGAGCCAGGTATGAGCGTGCAGGACAGGCCCATCGAGAACGCCGGTGACCAGGCGGCGTGGCTGCACCAGGCCCTCGGTGGTCTACCCGAGGAGGAGTTCCACCTGGTGGGGCTGTCGATCGGCGGCTGGACGGCCGCGAACCTCGCCACGCGCGAAACCTCGCTCCTCGCCACCGTGACGCTGGTCGAGCCGGTGTTCGTCTTCGACGACATGCCCCTGGAGGTGGTCCTGCGCTCCCTGCCCGCCACGCTGCCCTGGCTGCCGCGCTCCTGGCGCGACGGCTTCAACTCCTGGACCGCGGGTGGCGCGCCGGTGGAGGAGGTGCCGGTCGCCGACATGGTCGAGTCCGGCATGCAGAACTACGCGCTCAAGCTGCCCCAGCCCCGCAGGATCAGCGAGGGGGCGCTCTCGGACCTGGACATGCCGGTGCTGGCGGTCATCGCGGGGGAGTCGGTGATGCACGACCCGGACACCGCGGTCGCTACCGCCGAGCGCGCGCTCACCCACGGCACGGTGAAGGTCCACCCCGACGCCTCGCACGCGATCAACGGCGAGTACCCCGAGGAGTTGGCCGCCGACATCGAGGCTTTCCTGGACTGAAGGATGCGGGCCACGGAAGACGTGCCGGGTGCTCAGCCCAGGGGTACACCCGTGCACCTGCGCGGGCGGCCCGCCGAAGAGGGAAGCCTCCAGCAGACCCCGACCACGCACCCGTAGGGCCCGGGCTGGCGCGCAACCACAACTCACGCGAGTTCTTGGTTGTTTGCTGTTGGGTCCTCGTGAATTTTCTGGGGCGCACCGCCCGCTGAACGCTCTACGGGTACTGCCTGCACGCTGCTAACTGGAGGCGCGTTCGACCAGGTGGGGGGCGAACAGCAGACGTCGGTGCCGATGGCCGGGATCCTCGACCTCCTCGACCAGCAGCCCGGCCGCCGCGCCGCCCAGCGCGTGGCTGTCCACGTGCACCGAGGTCAGCGGGACTCCGGCCGTGGCCGCCGACTCGATGTCGTCGAAGCCCACCACCGCGATGTCGTCGGGGATGCGCCTGCCCGCGCGGGTGACCGCCTGCATCACGCCCAGGGCCAGCAGGTCGTTGGCGCAGAACACCGCCGTGGTCGGACGGGACGAGGCCAGGATCCTCTCACCCGCGCGCCGCCCCTGGTCCAGGGTGAACGCGCCGACCTCCACCACCTCCACGGCCTCCTCCGGCCGTCCCGCGAGCGCGGCGGCGCGTCGGCACCCCGTCAGGCGGTCGACGGACTGGCGCATGTGCGCCGGCCCCGTCACACAGGTGATCCGCCCATGCCCGCGCGCCAGCAGGTGCGTGGCGGCCATCTCGCCTCCCGCGACGTCGTCGACGGCCACCGAGCACACGTCCGGGTAGTCGGTCGAGTTGTGGAACAGCACCATGCGCAGTCCCAGCGAACGCACCCTGTCCACCCACTCGCGGGAGAGCTCCGAGGGGGTGATGAGCACGCCCTGCGCCTGCTGCTGCAACAGCATCTCCAGGTAACGCTCCTCCTTCCCGGCGTCCACATCGGTGTTGCACAGCACCACGGTCCGCCCCACGGTGTGCAGGTGGTCCTCGGCGCCGCGGGCCACCCCGGTGAGGAAGGGGTTGCGCACGTCGAACAGCACGAGGCCCACTCCGGTGCCGTGGCCGTTGCTGAGCTGGCGGGCGGCCTGGTTGGGCCGGTACCCCAGCGCGTCGACGGCCTCGCGGACCCGGTCCCGGGTGGTGGGGGCGAGGACCTCCGGCCTGTTCAGGAAGTTGGACACCGTGGCCACGGAGACCCCGGCCTCCCCGGCCACTTGCCTTATGCTGACGGCCTTCACGGTCTGTGTGCTCCCCGCGTCCCCGCTGGAGGGGATGAGTTGTAACGCTTCAATCCAGGTCCTTCGATGGTAATGGCGCTCGGGTACGCCCGAGCGCGCCGGTCCCGCTGCCGTTCCCGGACCCGGTCTCGCTCTCGGCCCGGCTCCTGTTCCCGGTCAGGCCGGGAGCCAGGGCGCCTCCAGGTTGTACTCACCGCTGCCGACCTCGAACGGATCCGTCCCCGGCAGGTCCACCGCGGCCGTCGTACCCGGCGGTACGACGACGGCCACGCGGAACCGGTCCCCGTCACGGTGCCAGTGCACGCTCGCCGTTCCGTAGGGCGTCTCGTGCGAGGCGCCCGCCCGCTCCATCCCGCCGCCCGGCCGGGGCGCGACGCGGATCCTCCGGTAGCCCGGGGCCGCGGGCGCCAGGCCCGCCACCGTGCGGTGCAGCCAGTCGGCCACCGCGCCGAGCGCGTAGTGGTTGAAGGAGGTCATCTCACCGGGGTTGACCCGGCCGTCGGGCAGCATGCTGTCCCAGCGCTCCCAGACGGTGGTCGCCCCCATCGTCACCGGGTAGAGCCACGACGGCGCCTCGCGTTGCAGCAGCAGCCGGTAGGCGGTGGCGACGTGGCCGTTGTCGGCCAGGGCGTCGCACACCAGGGGCGTACCGGCGAAACCGGTGGCGATGCGGTACCCGCCCTCGGCCACGAGCGCCGCGAGCCGGTCGGCCGCCGCGGAGCGGGCCCCCTCCCCGATCAGCAGGCCAAAGCACAGGGCCAGCGCGTACGCCGTCTGGGTGTCGCTGGTGAGCAGCCCCCCGCCATCGGTGTAGGCGTCGCGGAACCCCGCGCGCACGTGCCCGGCCAGGCGCTCGTAGCGCTCCCGGTCGGTGTCCCTTCCCAGCACCCGCGCGGTCTCGGCCATCGTGCGGGCCGACTCGGCGGCGTAGGCCGTGGCCACCAGCGACGGCTCGGTACGCGCCTGGAAGGGGTCCTCCGGCGGAGCCGCGGGGTCGAGCCAGTCGCCCAGCTGCTTGTCCCGCCGCCACGTGCCGTCGGACTCCAGCCGCCCGGCCACCAGGTCCGTCCAGGCCTTCGCGCTGGCGTACTGGTCGCTGAGCACCCGCGCGTCGCCGAAGTGCTCGTAGACCCGCCACGGCGTGAGTACGGCGGCGTCGCCCCACACCGCCGCGGGCCAGGCGGGGGTCCACGTCGGAGCGTCGATGGTGGGGACGATGAACGGCACCGTGCCGTCGGGGTACTGCTCGGCGGCCAGGTCGGCCAGCCACGAGCGCAGCATGCCGGAGCAGTCGTAGAGGAAGGCCGCCGTGGGCGCGAACACCTGGATGTCGCCGGTCCAGCCCAGCCGTTCGTCGCGCTGGGGGCAGTCGGTGGGCAGGTCGACGAAGTTGCCGCGCATGCTCCACCGCACGTTCTCGTGCAGCCGTTCCACGAGCGGGTCCGAGCAGGTGAACTCGCCGGTGGGCCGCATGTCGGTGTGCAGCACGCGCGCCACCACCGCGCCGGGCTCCGGTTCGCCGGGCCAGCCGGTGATCTCCGCGTACCGGAAGCCGTGGTAGGTGAAGCGCGGCTCCCACTCCTCGGCCGCGCCGGTGCCCGCCAGCACGAGGGTGTCGGTGGCCTCGGCGAAGCGCAGCGGCCGCGTGCACAGTTCACCGTCCTCCAGCACCTCGGCGTGGCGTACGGTCACCTCGGTGCCCGCGGGGCCCGTCACGCGCAGGCGCAGGCGTCCCACGAGGTTCTGTCCGAAGTCCACCAGCAGCCCGCCCGAGGCGGTCGGGGCGACCGACACCGGGTCCAGCTCCGCGGTGCGGCGCACCGGTGGCGACAGCGGCGCCACCAGCGTGGCCGGGTCGCGATCGACGGGCACCACCGAGGCCCAGTCCGCGTCGTCGAAGCCGGGCTTCGACCATCCCGCCCGCTCCAGGCGCGCGTCGTGGCGCTCACCGTCGTAGAGGCTGGAGGACAGGGTCGGTGAGGGCGAGCACCGCCACTCGGGTCCGGTGCCGAAGCGCACCCTCGACCCGTCCTCGCACTCGACCTCCAGCTGTGCCAGCAGCCCGGTGCGGTCGCCGTAGACGTCGCGGCGGCCGCCGTGGAAGCCGAGGCGGCCGCGGTACCAGCCGTCCGCCAGGTGTGAGCCGAACGCGTTCCGGCCCTCGCGCAGCAGCGCGGTCACGTCGTGGGTGCGGTAGCGCAGCCGCGTCGGATAGGTGGTCCAGCCGGGCGCGAACACCTCCTCGCCCAGGCGTGCCCCGTTGATCTCGGCCTCGAAGACGCCGTGCGCGGTGACGTACAGGCGCGCGGAACGCGGCGGCGCGGGCAGCGTGAAGCCGCTCCGCAGCAGGACGGGGCGCTCGTCCCCGCCCAGCCCCTCACCGGGGCCGACCATCGTCGCCCACCAGTCGGCCGGATCCAGCAGCCCCGTCTCCATTTCCAGGGCGCGGCTCCAGGGTGAGGGCTCGGCCAGGCCGCCTCCCCACACGCGAACGCGCACCGACCGGCGCTCGCGTGAGGCCAGGGGCGCCCCCGGCCAGGGCACGAGCACGGAGGCGGGGCTGTCGACGCGGCCGCTGGTCCAGCTCCGGCCGCCGCCGGCGACCTCGATCTCGTATGCCTCCTGCCGCCAGTCCGGCGGCGCCTGGCGCACCGTCCACGACAAGCGTGGGGAGGGCTCGCCGATGCCCAGCGCCGTGCGGTGGTGCTCGGCGGTGGGCGCGTCGGGGACGGCATCGGCGGGGGAGTTGCGGGGATGGGGCACGAGGACTCCTGGACGGGAGCGAAGACAGAACGGTCCCTGGCACGGATACGAACAGTTCTATTGAAACGGTTCAACATTCAGGGCAAGCGTAACCGTAGGAACGCGGACGTGCCTTCGTCAAGGGGTGGACATGTGGCCTTCATCGTCCGGTTTCGCGTCAAGACTGCTTCCGTTCAATGGAACCCCAGTTCAGAAGCTTTCCTGAGGAGGTTCTAGGGCTGTCCGCCCATCGTGGCGGCGCCAGGTTGCGAAGAGGTTTCGTTCATCTTCGGGGGTTGACGTACGTCACCCTCCCGGCCTAGTTTCGGCCCTTAAATGAAGCGTTTCAACTCTGTTAAAACCCAGAGTCGCGCAGGAGGCGGCACGTTGGTCGCCGCTTCCCGCGCCTCATGAGAAAGACCCGATGGAGACAGCCATGGCCCCGCAGGCCCAGTCGGCCGCACCCGCGGGGAGCAAAAGTCCGCCCCCACCCGCTCCGGCGGGACGCGCCCGGTCCCACCGGACCGCCGTGCCCTGGTGGTTCGTGCTCCCCGCACTTGCCTTCTTCGCGTTCGCGGTGCTCGTCCCCAGCGCCCGCGGCGCGATGTACTCCTTCACCGACTGGGACGGCCTGGCCCGCTCCTTCAGCTTCGTCGGCTTGGAGCAGTACCGCGCCCTGTTCGCCGACGAGAACGCCCGCTCCGCCCTGGGCCACACCCTCCTGATCGCCTTCGCGGTCACCGTGGTGCAGAACGCGGTGGGCCTGCTCCTCGCGCTCGGCGTCAACAGCCAGATCAAGTCGCGCAACGTCCTGCGCGTGTTCTTCTTCGCCCCGGCCGTCATCACCCCGGTCGTCACCGCGTACCTGTGGAAGTACCTGTACTCCCCGGAGGGCGCCGTCAACGCCGCCTTCGACGCGCTCGGCCTGGGCTTCCTGGGGCAGAACTGGCTGGGTGACAGCGGCATCGCCCTGTGGTCGGTCGTCGCCGTCATCGTCTGGCAGTTCGCCGGCTACTCCATGGTCATCTTCCTGGCCGGGCTCCAGTCCATCCCGAAGGAGATCTACGAGGCCTCCGACATGGACGGCGCCGGGCCCGTCCGCCGCTTCTGGCACATCGTGCGCCCCATGCTCGCCCCCGCGTTCACCATCAACCTGATGCTCTCCCTCGTCGGTGGCCTGAAGCTGTTCGACCAGGTGTGGGTGATGACCCAGGGCGGCCCGGGCGGCGCCACCGACACCCTGTCCACCGTCATCTACCGCGAGGCCTTCCAGTTCAACGCCTTCGCCTACAGCACGGCCATGGCGGTGGTACTGACCCTGTTCGTGATCGTGCTGAGCGGCGTCCAGTACGGCTACCTCGGCCGCCAGGAGAAGAGGAACCTGTGAAGCGCTACACATGGCGGACGGCCGTCCTGGAGGCGGCCATGGTCGCCGCGGCCCTGGTCTTCGCCTTCCCCGTCTACGTCCTCCTCGTGCAGGCGTTCCGCTCCGGGGACGAGTCGGGAACCTCTCATCATCGTCGGCGCGGTCATCACCGGCTTCGGTACCGGCCTGCTGCTGCCCACGCTGGTGCTGTGGGCGATCAACCGGCTCAGCTTCGAGCAGCGCGGACGCGGCACCGGCCTGTGGACGGGGGCGCTGTTCGTCGGACAGTTCGCCTGCCCCCTCATCATCACCGGGCTCGGTACCGCGGGCGCTGACCTGCGGACCGCCCTGGGCCTTCTGGGCGCCGGTGCGGCGGCTATGGCCCTGCTGCTCCTGTTCACCATGCGCACCACGCGGCGGACACGGGCGAGACAGGGCTGAGAACGTCTTCCGGGCCGCCGCGGACACGACGCGACGGCCCGGACGACCCGCGCTCCACCGCCATCCGTCCCGTGGGGCGGGTGGCCGGAGCGCGAGGGCGCCGGGTCCCCGTACCCGGTCGGATACGGGGATCCGGCGACCGGTTCAGGCCCCGTCGGTGCCCACGGCGGTCCGGTCGCGTCCTGCCTCGGAGTCGCCGAGACGGAAGGAACGGATGACCAGACCGCCCGTGAGCAGGACACCGGCGACCAACAGGAAGAGGTCGCCGGGCGTCCAACCGGCGTCCAGGAGCCACCCGGCGGCCAGAGGGGAGACGATGGCGCCGATCCGGCCGACGCCGATGCCCCAGCCGACACCGGTCGCCCGGACCGAGGGCTCGTATACCGACGGGGTCAGGGCGTACAGGCCCGCCACACACCCGTTGACGAACACCCCGATCAGGGCGCCGAGGACGAGGACCACGCCGTAGACCGACACGGCCGGGACGAAGAGGGCGAGCAGGACGGCGGTAACGACGGTGTAGGTCACCAGGAGGTTCTTGAGGACGAACCGAGCGGCGAGCAGGCCGAGCAGGGCGGTACCGAAGATGCCGCCGAGGTTGAGCAGGACACCGCCGGTGATGCCCTGCGTGGCCGACAACCCGGCCTCGGCCAGGAGCTTGGGGGTCCAGCTGGTGACGAAGTAGAAGCCGAACATCACCAGGAAGAACCCGGCCCAGGTCAGCAGGGTGTTGCGGCGCAGTTCGGGGGAGAGTATCCGCGCGATCCCGGGAGCGGGCCGCGCCGCCCCGGACGCCGTGTCCGACTCGGGCATACGGTCGAGCCGCGGCTGTCCCATGCCCTTCAGCACCCGGTTCACCCGCTCCAGGGCGCGCGGCGCCCCGCTCGTCAGGAGGAAGGCCAGCGACTCGGGCAGGCGCCAGAGCACGACCGGGATGAGCAGGGCGGTGGCGGCGGCGCCGAAGGCGAAGACCGGGCGCCATCCGCCCTCGCTCTGGAGGACGGCGGCGAGGACCCCGCCCGCCGTCGCGCCGATGGCGTAACCGGTGGAGTTGAGGCTGACGGCGAGACCGCGCCAGCGCCGGTTGGCGTACTCGGCCGCGAGCACGTTGCTGGCGGCCAGGATGCCGCCGATGCCCACACCGGTGAGCAGGCGCAGTATCCCCAGCTGGAGAGCGCTCTGGCTGACCGCGGACAGTCCCATGCCGGCGGCGGCCAACACGAGGCCGACCAGGATCATCGACCGCCGTCCGATCCGGTCGGCGAGCGGCGCGAGGAACAGCGAACCCAGTGCCATTCCGGCCAGACCCGCGCTGAGCAGCAGCCCGAGTCGGGATCCGGACAGACCCCACTCGTCGGACACCGCGTCGGAGGTGAACGCCATGACGAGGACGTCGAACCCGTCCAACACGTTCAGGAGGACGCAGACGGCGATCGCCGTCCACTGCATGCGTGACATTCTGCCGCCGTCGAGCCGTCGACGCAGGTCACGGTCAAGGTTGCTCATGGCTACCCGCTTCCTGGAGGAACACCAACAGCACCCGAGGATGACCTGGGTCACACGCGACTGCTATAGCTTTTCCATCCAATGGACGAGGTCGGCACCAGCCCTCGTCGGAGCGGGAAGGACCGATGGACATGGCACGATCACCCGACGGTGACTCCGTCATCACGCGCGCGGTCAGGATCCTGGACGCCTTCGGCCCGGAGTCGACCGTTCTGACGCTCAGCGAGGTCAGCCGACGCGCCCGGCTCCCCCTCGCCACGACCGCCCGGCTGGTGAAGGAGATGGCGCGGCACGGGCTGCTCGACCGGGACGAACACCGGCAGGTCCTCATCGGGACGCGCATGTGGGAACTGGCCGAACGGGCCTCGCCCGTGAAGGACCTGCGGGAGGCCGCCCTCCAGTACATGGGCGATCTGCACTCGGTGGTGGGGCAGTCCACCCAGTTGGGTGTGCTGGAGGGTGGCGAGGTACTGTTCGTCGAGCGGCTCACCGCGCCGGGGTCGGTCGTCAACATCACGCGGGTCGCGGGGCGGCTTCCCCTGCACGCCTCCTCGGCGGGGCTGGTCCTGTTGGCCCACGCACCGGGGCTGTTGCGGGAGCGTGTGCTGCGGGGGCCCCTGACCGCCTACACCTCGCACACGATCAGCGATGAGCGTGCGCTGAGGGCCGAGATGGCGGAGATCCGGCAGCGCGGGTTCGCCTTCTGCCCGGGGCACATCCACTCCGACGCGACGGGCATCGCGGTGCCGGTGCGCCAGGAGGGGCGGGTGGTCGCGGCCATGGGGCTCGTGGTGCCCAACGACGACGCCGCGTGGACGCTCAGCCGTCCGCTCATGCTCGCCGGCCTGGCCCTGAGCCGTGCCCTGAGCGGCACCGGGACGGGGGAGCGGGGGCGGGGAGGCCGGTATCCCCGGTCAGCGGTCTCCGGGGAGTGACCACCTGCCGGTACCCGTTCACCCTGCTGGGCAGCGGGCTCGCGAACGACGCGAGTCGGTTGGCCCCGGTGAGCTGCCGCCGCCCCACCACGGCCTGAGGGAGGTCATGAACCGACCCTTCGACCGTGATGCCGGGTTCGCGCAGCCGCCGGCGCCCGGCACGGAAGCGGTGGGGCTTGCCGCCATGGGGATCGCCGCTCCGGTCCACGGCATCACCCGGGCCCTGTGCGTCCGGGGAGCCCTCCCCTTCCATTGAACGGAATCGGCCTTGGCCTATGGCCCACGTCACATGACGATGGGAACGTGGTCGGGGGATTCGGTGATCGCCGGTCCTTTTCGCGGCCCGCATGATCCGGCCTCCTCCGATATCCCGCATACGGCGAGACTCCTCTTCGCGTGCACATGTGAGCGACAAGGGATTTCCGTCCGCGTGGGCGCTGAGAGGGCCGGCACCACGGAAAAGGGGAGAGGACGGCGATGTCGAACACGTTTGAATTCGACGGGAACGGGATCGAACTGGAAGTGCGGTCGAAGGAGGCCGCCGCGCGGGGCGTGGCGGTGCTGACCCTGGCCCGGCCCGACTCGGGGCGGCTGCCCGACTGGACCCCTGGTGCGCACATCGACCTGGCGCTGCCCACCGGGCAGGTGCGTCAGTACTCCCTGTGCGGTGACCGCTGGGACCCGCACACCTACCGGGTCGGAGTGCTCCGCGAACCCGGCGGGCGCGGCGCCTCCGCCCACATCCACGACGAACTGTCGGTGGGCGAACGCGTCACGGCCGGCGGCCCGCGCAACAACTTCCCCCTGGTGCCCTCACCGCGCTACCTGTTCATCGCCGGGGGCATCGGTATCACCCCCCTGCTGCCGATGGTGCACCAGGCCCGGGTCCTCGACGCCGACTGGCACCTGCTCTACGGCGGCCGCTCACGTGCCTCGATGGCCTTCCTCGACGAGTTGGCCCCCCACGGTGGCCGGGTGAGCGTCGTGCCCCAGGACGAGCGGGGCCTGCCCGACCTGGCGGCCGCACTGGACCGGGCGGGTCCCGACACCAAGGTGTACTGCTGCGGCCCCGAGCCCCTGCTGGCCGCGGTCGAGGAGGCCTGTGCGGAGCGGTCGCCCGGTGCGCTGCGCACCGAGCGCTTCGTGGCCCGCGACCAGGGCGCCCCCGTGCGGAGGGAGCCCTTCCAGGTGGAGCTGGCCCGCTCGGGGCGCACCCTCACGGTCGCGCCCGGCCAGTCGGTGCTGCGCGCCGTGGGGGATGCCGGCGCCAGCGTGCTCTCCTCCTGCGGCCAGGGCACCTGCGGCACCTGCGAGACCGGTGTCCTCGCCGGGACCCCGGACCACCGCGACTCCGTGCTCGACGACGACGAGCGCGCGGCGGGCGACCACATGCTCATCTGCGTCTCCCGCGCGGTCTCCGACCGCCTCGTCCTGGACCTGTGACACCTCTGGGCCCGTGACACCGCCGCCCCGTGACACCGCGAAGGAAACCCATGAACACCACCGCCGTCCTGCCCACCGACGACACGGACCCCTTCTCCCCGGACGTGCTGGAGGAACCGGCCGCGCTGCACGCACGGCTGCGCGAGGCCGGGCCGGTCGTCCACCTGCCCCGGTACGACGTCTACGCCCTGAGCCGCCACGAACACGTCCACGCGGCGCTGCGGGACTGGCAGCGCTTCCAGTCCGCCGCCGGGGTCGGCCTGAGCAACTTTCGCTACGAGAAGCCGTGGCGGCCGCCGAGCCTGCTGTTGGAGGCGGATCCGCCCCGCCACGACGCGCCCCGCGCCGCGCTCAGCGGGGCCCTGTCCCCGAGAGCGCTGAGATCCCTCCGTGAGACGTGGTTCGCCGAGGCCGAGGAACTGGTCGACCAGGTGCTCGCCGACGACGAGTTCGACGCGGTCCCGAGCCTGGCCCAGGCGTTTCCGCTGCGCGTCTTCCCCGACGCGGTGGGCCTGCCCCGGGAGGGGCGGGAGAACCTGCTTCCCTACGGCGACCACGTCTTCAACGCCTTCGGGCCCGACAACGCCCTCGTGGCCCGGGGAAAGCCCCGGATCGGCGAGGTCTCCGCCTGGATCGACGCCCAGTGCGGGCGCGAGTCGCTGGCCCCCGAGGGGTTCGGCGCCCGGATCTGGTCGGCCGCCGACCGCGGGGACATCACCCGCGAACAGGCTCCGCTGCTGGTGCGCTCGCTGCTCACCGCGGGGGTCGACACCACCGTGCACGGGCTGGCCGCCGTCCTGTACGCCTTCGCGACGCACCCGCGCCAGTGGGACCTGCTGCGCCGCGACCCCTCCCTGGTGCGGATGGCCTTCGACGAGGCCGTCCGGTGGGAGTCGCCCGTGCAGACCTTCTTCCGGACCGCGCTCACCGAGGTGGAGATCGCCGGCACCGTCATCCCCGACGGGAAGAAGATCCTGATGTTCCTCGGATCGGCCAACCGGGACCCGCGCCGCTGGATCGAGCCGGACGCCTTCGACCTGGAACGGGACCCGTCCGGCCACGTCGGATTCGGCATGGGCATCCACCAGTGCGTGGGCCAGCACGTCGCCCGGTTGGAGGCCGAGGCGCTTCTGACCGCGTTGGTCCGCAGGGTCGGACGCCTCGAACTGGCCGGGCGGCCCCGCCGACACCTCAACAACACCCTGCGGGGGTGGGAGTCGCTCCCCGTGCGCGTCACCCGAGCCTGAAAACCGCAGGCCGGGTGCGTGCCATGCGAAGGCCGTCGCGACGGGTCCCGCCATGGGAGGCGGGGCCCGCAGAACAGGGCGACGTGCTCCGACTGCGGTGACCGGACCATAATCGGGGCCGCCGAAGGTGTGGGGCGGGAGAACGGCGCGGGTATAGTCTGAAACGGGGCGGGACGACATCTCGTTTCGAGGGAACCCAGCTCGCCGGGCCGAGGGGGTGACGATGACGCACGACCTGATTTCAGCCCGGACCGCCGTGCCTCTGGCACAGGTTCGAAATCCGTGCCTTTTCCCGCACACCCGTGACGCGCGAGCCGCGCTCACGTTTCTTCGTCCGGAAGCGTACGCACGATCTGCTCGCTCCGGGGATTGTGGAGCACTTCGTCCATGGCTCCTTTCGCACATCACCCACCGGTTGTCTCCGACACCGCTCCTTTGGCCCGCAGGCTTCCGAAGCTCACCGAGGCCCAGTACCTTTCGCCAGTCCACGCGACGATGAGGGAGACCCTGGTTAATGCCCCAAGGTGACAACGCGGGTTCCGGCACAGGAACGAAACAACGGCGGGGAAGCGACTTCGCCGTCCTCTCACGGACCGTGAGCGAGGCCGGGCTGCTCAAGAAACGCCCTGGTCACTACGCGGTGCGGATGGTAGTCACGCTGTCCCTGCTCGCCTTGGCCTGGACGGCCTTCGTGCTGATCGGGCCCTCCTGGTGGCAGCTGCTGACTGCCGTGGTGCTCGGGGTGCTCTTCACCCAGACGGCCTTCATCGGACACGACGCCGGGCACCAGCAGATCTCCGAGGACCGGCGGGTCAACACCCTGATCGGATGGATCCACGGCAACCTGTTGGTGGGACTGGGACTCGGCTGGTGGGTCGACAAGCACGACCGCCACCACGCCCACCCCAACCACGAGGGGAGGGATCCCGACATCGCCGGGGCCGCTCTGGCCTTCAGCCGGGAACAGGCCCTCCTGCGTCCTCCGGGCCCGGCCCGGTGGCTGGCGCACAGCCAGGCGTGGCTGTTCTTCCCGATGCTGCTCCTGGAGGCCTTCCACCTGCACTTCGCCTCGGTGCGCGAGATCACGCAGAACAAGCTGCCGGTGCGGGTCAGGGTCATAGAGGGCACGCTCCTGGCGCTCCATACCGTCGGCTACCTCACGGTCGTCCTGCTCACGCTCACCCCGCTCCAGGCGCTGTGCTTCGTCCTGGTGCACCAGGGCGTGTTCGGCCTCTACATGGGGTGTGCCTTCGCCCCGAACCACAAGGGCATGCCCGTCCTTGAGGAGGGCACCAAGACGGGCTTTCTGCGCCGCCAGGTCCTCACCTCCCGCAACATACGCGGCGGTCCGCTGACCGATCTGTTCCTGGGCGGGCTGAACTACCAGATCGAGCACCACCTGTTTCCCTCGATGCCCAGGTCCAACCTGCGCCGGGCCCAGCCCCTGGTCCGGGCCGCGTGCGAACGGTACGGGCTCGACTACTACGAGACGGGCCTCTTCAGCTCCTACGCCGAGGTGCTGCGGCACCTGAACAGGGTGGGAGGCCCCCTGCGTCCGGAGCTCGAGTACTGACCGCTCCCCGTTCCGCTCCGCGGTGCCGGGGCGTCCGGTCAGGGCTGTGGCGCGTGCGCCGACTCCCCGAGGAAACCGGGCGGCCTCTCCGGCACGGACACGCCGTTCGTCCCCGAGGCCGTGTGCGTCAGGACCTCGGACGCCCTTGACGCGAACCCTCGAGAACGGTCACGGTGCACGGCGCGGCGCAGGTGGAACGTGGCGGCCTCCACGTCCCCCCGCCGCAGAGCCGTCTCTCCCAGCCACGTGTCCGCCTCGACCGCACCACGCGTGTAGGACCGCTCGGAGGAGAGGTGGAGCGCGCGCTCGTACAGTCGTCTGCCCGTGTCGTGCTCGCCGCAGGCGAGCACGACACGGGCGAGTACGAACAGGGTCTCGACCACCTCGACCCACAACCCGAGCGACTCGGCCTCCCCCAAGCACTCGTTGAGGAGCCCGACGGCTTCCTCGTGGTTCCCGTTCGTCTCCGCCACACGCGCCAACGACCGGTTCGCGCGTAGGAGCCCCCAGCCGTCGCCCAGATCGCGAAACAGAGCGGCGCTCATCCGCGCGTCCTCGCGGGCGGCGCGGGAGTCACCGCTGACGCCGTGATGGCCGGCGCGTTCGGCGAGGGCCACGGCCTCTCCCCACCGGTCCCCGACCGAGCGGGCGGCCGTCAGTCCTTCCTCGACGAGGGAGCGGCCCTCCTCATGCCGCCCTTCCTGGTGGAGCGACGCTCCCAGGAACCAGAGCAGCCGTGCTCGGACCACGGGATCGCGGACCCTGGCTTCGGCGGACCGGTTCTCCAGGGCGGCCGACCAGCCCTCGGCGACCGCGCGAACGTCTGAGGGGCCTCCCTCCACACCGAGCGCCGACCGAAGCGACCGGCGTGCCTCGGTCAGCCTGTTGCGCAGGACCCAGTACCAAGCCAGCGCGTTGACCAGGCGCAGCGCCAGCGCGGCGTCGCCCTGCCGCACCGCGATCTCCAGGGAACGGCGCATGTTCACCGTCTCCGCGTCCAGCAGGGTCAGGGATCGGCGTTGTCCGGAGCCGTGCAGATGCTTCTCGGCCGTCTCGGCCTGCGCGGCGTGGAAGTGCGCGAACCTGAGGCGGACCCAGTCCAGTTCCCCGGCCTCCGCCAGCTTCTCCGTGCAGTAGGCGGCGACGGACTCCAGCAGACGGAAGCGTTCCCCGTCACGGACGAGGAGCGAACGCTCAACCAGTCGGGAGAGCACGTTCACCACGCCGTGTTCGGCGATGTCAGGATCGGCGGACACCGCTTGTGCGCCTCGCAGCGTACATCCGTCCACGTTCACCGCCAGGCGGCGCAGGACGGTCCGCTCGGTGTCGGATAGCAGCTCCCAGCTCCAGTCGATCATCGCCCGCAGCGTCTGTTGACGTGTGGGGCGGCCGCGCCCCGGGCCGAGGGGGAGCGAGAAGCGGTCCTCCAGACCCGCGGAGACCTGCTCCGGGTCCAGGGCGCGCAGACGGGGCGCCACGAGCTCGATGGCCAACGGTATGCCGTCCAGGCGCCGACAGATCGCGGCGATGACCGGTGCGTTGCCAGGGGTGAGGGCGAATCCCGGGACCGCGGCCGTGGCCCGTTCCATGAAGAGCCCCACCGCGCCGGAGCGACGGATCGTCTCGGTGCCGGCGTAGGGGTCAGCGGAAGGCAGCGTCAGAGGCGAGAGGGCGAACACCGTCTCGCCGGGTACGTCGAGTGCCTCCTGGGTGGTCACCACGATGCGTGTCGCGTTGGTGAAGGACCCGAGCGCGGTCACCAGGTCGGCGACCGGGCCCACGACGTGCTCACAGTTGTCCAGAAGGAGCAGGAGGTGTTTGTCGGCCACGGCCGCGCAGAGCCACTCCACCAGATCGACGGGATCGGAGTCCGCCGCGCTGTCGCACAGGCCCAGCGTGGTGATGACCCTCTCCGCGATGCCGCCGGCTGAGCAGAGGCGGTCCATGCCCGCCAGCTCCACGATCCAGACGCCGTCCGGGAACTCCCCGACCAGGGCGCGGGCGGCGGCGGTCGCGAGCCTGGTCTTTCCGACACCGCCAGGTCCGGTCACGGTCACCAGGCGATGCTCCGATGAGGGAGACAGCGCGCGTTGAACGCTCGCGACCTCTGCGCTTCTGCCTACCAACCGGGTCAACGGGTTCGGAAGGTTGTTGCGGGGCCCTCCTGCCGGGGGAGCCGGGGCCAGGCCTGGCTCGTGCCGCAGGATCGAGGTGTGGAGGGCTCTCAGGGCCGGTCCTGGATCGACCCCCAGTTCTTCGTTCAGCTCAGCTCTCAGGCCGTGGAAGGACGCCAGGGCCTCCCTCTGGCGCCCCGACCTGTACAGGGCAAGCATGTGCAGGGCGCGCAGCCTTTCGCGGAACGGATGGGCCCTCACCAGTTCGCTCAGCTCGGCGGTGACACCGTCGTGCTCGCCGAGCTCCAGGAGAAGCTCGGCCCTGCTCTCGATCGCGGTGAGCCGCAGCTCGTCAAGCCGGGTGATCTCGGCCTGGGCGAAGGCGTGGTCGGAGAAGTCCGTGTAGGCCCCGCCCCGCCACAGCGCCAGCGCCCTCCCCAGCAGCGTCGACCGTGCGCGGGGCCCATCAGCGCGCTCCGCCTGCTCGACCAGGGCCTGGAACACTGAGGCGTCGAGACCGTCCCCGTCCACGCGGAGCACGTATCCCGACGGCCGGTGGAGTACCTGGTCCGGCCCCAGGGCGCGCCGCAACTGGGAGATCTTGGTTTGGAGCGTGTTGAGCGGGCGGCTCGGCGGATCGTCCGCCCACAGGGCCTCGATGAGGCGGTCGGCCGATACCGGTTCTCCTCGGTTCACCAACAGGTTCGCCAGGACGGCCCGGACCTTCGCTTCGGGAATCCGCTCCTGCTCCCCGTCGGCGTTCCAGACGGCCAGCGGGCCCAGTACCCCGTAACGCATACGCCAAGACTACCGAGGCGGCCCCCAACGTTTCGTGAGTGGTCCGTGAGCGGTCCCCAGCACGATGAGGCTCCTTCCACCCGAGAAGCGAGGAGGAGCTTCGATGACCCGTACGAGCGACCGCTGGGCAGGCCCGGCGGAGTGGGCGGGGCTCGCGGTCCTGGCGCTGCCCACCACCCTCCTGGGGCTGGACGTGACGGTTCTGCACCTGGCACTGCCGTCGCTGGCGGTCGACCTGGGCCCCAGCGGAACCCAGGAACTGTGGATCGTGGACGCCTACGGGTTCCTCATCGCCGGGTTCCTCATCACGATGGGAACGCTCGGTGACCGGATCGGCCGCCGCCGGCTGCTGATGGCGGGTGGTGTGGCGTTCGCGGCGGCGTCGGTGCTGGCCGCCTACTCAACGACACCGGAGACGCTGATCGCCGCGCGCGCCGCGCTGGGAATCGCCGGAGCCACCCTGATGCCCTCGACCCTGGCCCTGATCAACGACATGTTCCACGAGCCCCGGCAGCGGGCCCTGGCGATCGGGCTGTGGGCCACCTTCTTCGCCGGGGGCATGGCGGCGGGCCCGCTGGTCGGCGGAGTGCTCCTGGACCTGTTCTGGTGGGGGTCCGCGTTCCTGCTGGCCGTCCCCGTGGTCGGAGTGATGCTGCTGGCGGCACCGTTCCTGCTGCCCGAGCACAGGGCCGCCCAGAGCGGGGGCCTCGACCTGTTCAGCGTACTGCTCTCCCTGGCGGCCATCCTGCCGGTCGTCTACGGCGTCAAGGAGTTCTCCAAGGAGGGTGCGACCGCCGCTGCGGTGGTGTCCCTGGTCTTCGGCCTGTTCTTCTCGGCCGTGTTCGTCCGGCGTCAGCGCGCGCTGACCAGCCCGCTGTTGGACGTGTCCCTGTTCGCCAACCGGGCCTTCAGCGTCGCCTTGGGCATGATGCTCGTCGGGCTGGTCGGTGTGGGCGGCACCATGCTGCTGGTCACGCAGTACATGCAGCTCGTGGAAGGGCTCTCACCGCTCGTCTCCGGACTCTGGTACGGCCCGCCAGCGCTGATGATGATGCTGTCGGCGATCGTCGCGCCGCTGGTCTCCCGGCGTGTACGCCCGGGGTACGTGGTGGCCGGTGTCCTGCTGCTCTCCGCGGTGGGCTACGGGCTGCTCGGCGCGGTCGACGGCTCCGGCGGCCTGGTCCTGGTCGTCACCGCCTTCTCCCTGGTCTACCTCGGGCTGGGAGGCATCGCCGCGCTGGGTACGGACCTGGTGGTCGGCGCCACCCCGCCGGAGAAGGCGGGTTCGGCGTCAGCGATGTCGGAGACCGTCCAGGAACTCGGGCTGGCGTTCGGCGTCGCGCTGGTGGGGAGCCTGTCCGCCGCCGTCTACCACCACCGCCTCCAGCCCGGCTCCACGGCCGGCCTTCCCGCTGACGTCGCCGCCTCGGTCGAGAACAGCATGTCCGGTGCCGTCTCCGTGGCCGACCAGGTCCCGGCCGAGCTCCTGGACCAGGCCCGGGCCGCTTTCGTGGCCGGCCTGAACACGGTCGGCGGTATCGGTGCGGTGGTCCTCCCGGTCCTGGCGTTGCTGACGGCCGGCACACTGCGCCACATCGCCGCAGTCGGGAAGGACGGACCCGGGGCCGGCGGACCCGGCGGGGAGCCGGCCCGCCCGCTCACACCGGTGCCCCGGCGAGCACGGAGGCGAACCTGGTGAGGCTGCTCCCCTGGCGGCCGGTCCGCCAGACCAGGCCGAGCGCGGACTCGGGCAGCCCGGTGACGGGCACGTACGTGATGTCCGGGCGCCGGTTGTACTCGGCGGCGGCGCCGCACACCAACATCACGCCCCGGCCCGCGGCGACCAGCGTCAGCCCCTCCTGGAGGGTTCCCGCATGCGTTCCCCGCGGGACTCCCGTGCCCAGGGGGTGGCTCGGAGCGAGTGCACGTGTCTCCAGTAGGCGGGTGCCCGGCCGGCCAGCGCCTCGGCGGGGAAGTCCTCGTCGAAGGCGTCAAAAGTAAGGCCGCCCCAGGCCCGCACACCAGGAACGACGGCCCTCCCCCGGGGGGCTGCTCCGCCCACGTCCGTGCGGACGCCGCCATGGCGGGCAGGCGCACGTCCGGATCGCAGTGCGGGTAGGAGACTCCCGGCGCGAACCCGAGGGGGGACACCTCGCCGCCGCTCTCGGGATCCGGTCCCACGCGGCCGTCCTCACCCGGCTGGTCCAGCGTGAAGTGCTCTCCCAGTAGTTCATGGAAGGCCTTCCCGGACCTTTCGGCGGAACCAGGGGGGTAGGAACCGCGGGCTTCCTCGTAGGCGGCCCAGTACTCGCGGTTGGAAACTGTGGAAAGGGCGTGGCCGAGCAGCTCCTTGCGCCTTTCCCACAGGTTGCTTATATCGTTCACGGAAGTCCTGCTGGTATTGGCCTGGGGTATGGATCCCACCTGTGGACGGAAACGGGGCACTCGTCTTTCCGGTGGTTTTCATGCTAGGTCCGTAGGGAGCGGGGATCCACTACCAGTCCTGTTAGTCCTCCTGTCCCTGGGGTTCAGGGGGCCGTGGAGAGCTGGCCCGGAATGGGTTCCCAGGCAATACGCGTGCGGATTTATGGAAGCAGCGGGAAAGCCTGTCACTGGTCGCGGCGACGGTGTTCCGCTTCCTTTCGGATGGTTCTCTGGCCGCTGGTGTCACGGACGGACCTTCGGCGTGAGCGGCCCCGCGCCGTGCGCGGAGGCCGAATGGCGTGCGGGATGTTCGGCCACGGGGGTCGAGCCTTTCAGCGGTCCCCGCCGGGCACTCGCGGAGTTCGCGGGGCGGGCCACCCGCTCAGGTGCCCGGGCCGTGCCCGAAGGCGGGGAGGCCCCGCGCTGCCTCGGCGAGGGTGGTGCGCACGAGGGCACCCGTGCCGTCCGGAGGGGTGGGGGAGGAGCCGGTGGACCGGTGGGCCCGCTCCTCGGCGGCCAGACGCAGCGCCGCGTTGAGTACGGCCGCCTGCACACGGACGGACAGGTCGTCCGAGGCACTTCCGGTGCGGTCGGCGATGATGTCGGCGAAGACGGACTCGGCCGAGTGGTGGACCTCCAGCCAGACCGCCATGAGCCCCGGCTCGGTGCGGGTCATCCGGACGAGGTCCATGACGGGCTCCTCCATGAGCGGGGCCTCACCGCCGGGGAACCGCTCCTGATCCAGGTACTCCAACAGGGACGTGTCCCTCGGGCAGGCACGCAGGTGACCGGCGAGGAGGTCCAGGCCCTCGGTGAGCAGGGGCCGGACGCAGCTCTCCTTGGTGGGGAAGTACCGCCACAGTGTCCTGGTGGATATCCCGAGTGCGTGGGCGATGTCGTCGCCGGTGGTGCCCGAGACCCCGTTCGCGGTGAACAGCCGTACGGCGGCGCGTGCGATCTCCATGCGGACGATCTCCCGGCGCCGCTCGGTCATGGGCGGGCGTCCCCTCCCCGAACGCGGGCGGACGGAGTCGTGAGACCGGGTCCTCGCCACAACCATCCCTCCGCTCGTCCTGGCCCTGAGGCGTTCCAACCCTATCCGCGCTCACGGCTCCCACGGTAATATTTGTCACTGAACGCCAAAAAGGCCTAAGGTGACAGAAAGAAATCGTGGGGCCGCCACGGCCCGTCCCGCGGCCACGTGGCGCCGGCAGCGCTAACGAGAGGACTTCCCATGGCCGACCTGGGCCTGAAGGACAAGAACGTCATCGTCACCGGCGGCGGCGCCGGAATCGGCCGGGC
The DNA here is from genome assembly GCF_056312425.1 of Nocardiopsis sp. TRM 82005. Classification (NCBI taxonomy): domain Bacteria; kingdom Bacillati; phylum Actinomycetota; class Actinomycetes; order Streptosporangiales; family Nocardiopsidaceae; genus Nocardiopsis; species Nocardiopsis sp. TRM 82005. The sequence continues at coordinate 19,749 of NZ_JBWDTQ010000031.1, read as the reverse complement.
GAGCGCGCTGAGCTTCGCCGAGGAGGGCGCCAGCGTCCTGGTCGCCGACCTCGACGCCGACGCCGCCCAGGGCGTGGTCGAGGAGATTCGTGCCGCCGGGGGCACGGCCGAGGCCGTCACCGGCGACCTCAGCCACCAGCAGGTCGTGGATGAGGTCGTCGCCACCGCCGCCGAGCGCCCGGGCGGTATCGACGTCCTGGTCAACAACGCCGGGATCATGGACGACATGTCCGCCACCGCCGACGTCACCGACGCCGTCTGGGAACGGCTCGTCCGCGTCAACCTGACCGCTCCCTTCATGCTCACCCGTGCCGTCCTGCCGCACATGGTGGAGAAGAGCGCCGGATCGATCGTCTTCACCGTCTCCGAGGCGTCCCTGCGCGGCAGCGCGTCGGGCGCGGCCTACACCGCCTCCAAGCACGGCACGGCCGGGCTCGTGAAATCCACCGCGATCATGTACCGGGAGAAGGGCATCCGGGCCAACGCGGTCGCCCCGGGCGGCACGGCCACCGGCATCACCGTCGACCTCGACCCCGAGGCCCACGGCCCGGCCGTGATGGGCAGGTACGCCGCCAACATCGGTCGCGTGGCACGGCCGGAGGAGCTGGCGGCGGCCGTCGTCTTCCTGGCCTCCGACGCCGCCAGCAACATCAACGGCGCGATCCTGCCGGTGGACAACGGCTGGTCCGCGGTCTGACCAGGCTACGGGGGCCGGTCAACGGCCCCGCCCCGGCGGCGAGTGCCACCGGACCTGGTCCGAGGGCGCACCGTTCCTGTTCGGGGTCACGCGAGCAGGGTGTGGAAGTGCGCGAGCATGCGCTCGGTGTCGGGTTCCAGTCCCGTGATGAGGCCGAAGGCCTGACTGGCCTGGAACACCGCCATCTCCCCGCCCTGTAGGGTCGGGCACCCCCGCTCCCGGGCCTGGCGCAGCAGTTCGGTGCGCAGGGGCCGGTAGACGATGTCGGCCACCCACATCGGCGCGCGCAGCAGCTCGGCCGGCACGGGGGTGCCCGGATGGTGCGCCATGCCCGTCGGCGTGGCGTTGACCATGCCGTCGGCCTTGGCCAGGAGCGCCTCGGTCTCGGTGGTCTCACCCGCCAGGCAGCGCGCCCGCGGGAAGTGCCGGCCCAGCCGGTCGGTCAGGTCCTGGGCCCGTTCCCGCTGAGTGTCGACGACGGTCACCTCCTGGGCGCCGGAGGCGAGCAGGGCGTAGACCACGGCCGCGCCCGCACCTCCGGCGCCCAGCACCACGACGCGGTCGAGGGGCGCTTCGGGCAGCCCCCGCTCCAGGCAGCGCGCGAACGCCGACCAGTCGGTGTTGTGCCCGACCGCGGCGCCGGATCGGAACACCACCGTGTTCACCGCGCCCAGAGTGGCCGCCTCGGGGGTGAGGCGGTCCAACACGGGAAGGACCAGCTGCTTGCACGGGTGGGTGATGTTGAGGCCGTTGAAGCCCAGGTGACGCGCCGAATCCACCAGGTGGACGGCGGCTTCCGGGGCCAGGGCCAGCTCCGCGAGGTCGATGGTCCGGTAGATCAGGCGGTGCCCGAGTTCGGTGGCCTCGTGTTCGTGCATGGACGGGGTCAGGGAGGGGCCGATCCCCGTCCCGATGAGCCCCGCCAGGTAGGAACCGGAGGTGGTGCGGGTATCCGTCGCCTCAGCCGTGGCGGTGTTCACCTGTTCGCCTCCGCCCGCTGAGCGGCCATGCGGAAGGGGCTGTTGGCCGCGCCGTATCCGGGGTACCCGCCCTTGCGCTGCACGACCTCGAGGAAGAGCTGTCCGTCCAGCATCGGTGTGTAGAAGTGGAGGAACTCGCCGTCCCCTGCCCGGTCGTAGAGGATGCTGTGCTCGCGCATGTGTTCGATGGTCACCGGTTCCAGATCCGTGCGGCAGGCAAGGTCGGCGTAGTAGTTGTCGGGGATGCGCAGCGGCTCGGTCCCACCCCGCCGCATCGCCCGCGCGGCCGCGAACACGTCCTCGCAACCGAAGGCGATGTGCTGGGGCCCTCCCCGAGCGGGTCCCCGACCCAGCAGGGAGGCGTTCAGGGCGATGCGCGGCGAGGCTCCGCCACGGCTCAGCGCGCGGCTGCGCACCAGACCGTCCGGGGCGGCCAGCTCGGTACCGTCGTCGGGGTCCAGGCCCAGCACGGAGCGGTAGAACAGCGACGCCTCGTCGAAGTGGTCGAAGGGCTGGAACAGCCCCACGTGGTCGATGCCGGTGAGGGGGACCCCGTCGGCACCCTCGTGCCCGTGCGCCGGGGCGGAGAAGTCGGCCAGCCAGTCCTCTCCCCCGGCCGGGACGAGCGGGCAGAAGAAGACGGAGGTGCCGTCGGGCGCGGCGACCGCGTGCATGACCGACTCGGTCGGGTCGCGGCGCCGGGGCAGCCGCGGTGCGAGCAGTCGCTCCGCCCGCCGCATCGCCTCCTCCGCGTCGGCCACGTCGACGCCGAGGGCGGTCACCGCGGCCTCACCACTCCAGGTGTGCCCCAGCTGCGGGTCGGTGGCGTTGAGCAGGACGCGGGTCTGCCCGTTGCTCCACAGCTGCACCGGCTTGGAACGGTGGTCGTGGGTGTGGGAGAAGCCCAGGGCAGCCAGGGCCCCGCGCACCCGCTGGACCGAGTGCTCGGGCGCTGCGACCTCGGCGAACGCATAGCCGTGGGCCTGCGTGGGCGCGGGAAGGCGGGTGAGCTCGACCGGGTTCCGGGCGGGCCGGGCCGACGGCTCCTTCAGGTCACGGGCACGACCGGCCTCGTCCTCCAGCACGGCCAGGGACCGGAACGCGTCGGCGGCCGTGCGCCCGGGGTCGGAGGCCCGGAACACGTCGTTGAACACCTCCAGTGACAGCGGGCCCCGGTATCCCGCGGCGAGCACGTGGCCGGTGAACTCCGTCAGGTCGAACGCGCCCTGCCCCGGGAAGCAGCGGTGGTGGCGGCTCCAGTGCAGGACGTCCATAGGCATGAGCGGCGCGTCCGCGAGCTGAAGGAAGAAGATCCTGTCACCGGGGATGTCCCGGATGCCGACCGGGTCATGGTCCCGGGACAGGATGTGGAAGCTGTCCAGGCACACTCCGAGCCCGGGGTGGTCGGCCAGCCGGACGATGCGCCAGGCGTGCCGGTAGTCGCTGACCCACCGTCCCCACGCCAGCGCCTCGTAGGCGATGCGCACCCCGAACGGTGCCGCGGCCTCGGCCAGGCGGCGCAGCTGTGCCGCCGAGCGGACATCGTCGCCCGACGAGTTCGGCGAGGTGTTTGAGCACACGAGCATGAGGTCCGCCCCCAGCTCCACCATGAGGGCGAACTTGGCCTCGGCCCGCCGGAGGTTGCGCTCCAACTGGGCGTCGTCCACCCCCTCGAAGTCGCGGAAGGGCTGGTAGAGGTCGATGGTCAGGTCCAGCGAATCGGCCAGGGCGCGGACCTCCCGGGGCGGTAGTGCCGACCCGACGAGGTCGTTCTCAAAGATCTCCACACCGTCGAACCCGGCCTGGGCCGCGGCCCCGAGCTTCTCCTCCAGGGTTCCGCTGAGTGACACGGTGGCTATGGAGCGCCGCATACGTCGTGTTCCTCCTCTCTCGTTCCCGCGCCTACCCGATCTCCTGGAAGGACTCGTAGAGCTCAAGCTCCTCACCGTCGAGGTTCTGCGCGAAGTACTCCTGGACCCGGGTGCGGAACGCCTCGACGTCCACGTCCTCGACGACCTCGATGGCGCCCTCGGCGCTCCACTCCTCGAGGATCCGCTCCTCCGCCTCCTCGACGCAGGCGCGGTTCTCCCCGCGGACGGCGCTGACGGCCTCCTGGAGCACATCCTGCTGCTCGGCCGACAGCGCGTCCCAGGTCTGTCCCGAGACCACGATCATCTGCGAGCCGATCTGGTGGCCGGTGAGACTGACGTGGGACTGGACCTCCGCGAAGTTGTCGCCGTCGATGGTCGGGATCGGGTTCTCCTGACCGTCGGCGGTGCCCTGTTGCAGGGCGAGGTAGACCTCCTCGAAGGCGACCGTGGTCGGCTCCGCGCCCATCGCCTCGGCGTTGGCCAGGTAGATGGGCGAGTCGGGGAAGCGCATGCGCAGTCCCTGTAGGTCCTCGGGCCGCTGGATGGGCTTGTCGGCGGTGAAGTGGCGGTCGCCGAAGTACCACACGTCCAGGACCTTGGCGCCGGTGGCCTCCCGGAAGTCGTCCCGCAGCGCCTGGGAGCCCTCGGAGTCGAAGTAGTCGAACAGGTGGTCGGCGCCCCGGAAGGCGTAGGCGGCGTCCAGGACGCCGATCGGCTCGTAGGAGGCACCGAGCGCGGCCGAGCCCTGTACGTCCATGTCGATGTCGCCCGACATCACCGAGGCGAAGGTCTCGGTGTTGTTGCCGAGCTGGCTGTTGGGGAAGGTGTCGACGGAGAAGCCCGCGTCGGCCTCGGCCACGCGTTCGGCGACCAGGTCGATGCCGCAACGGGTGTGCGGATGGTCCTCGGGGTAGCTGTTGGCGAAGGTGAGGGTGAGGCCGTCATCGGCGGAGCCGCCGCAGGCGGTGAGGGCGAGTGCCGCCGCGGGGATCAGGGCCGTCCAGCGTGTGATGGTGCGCATGGGGGAGTCCTCCTTGGAGGTCGGTGGGATTGTCACAGGTCCAGGAGCCCGGGCAGGAACAGGACCAGGTCGGGTACCAGGATCAGGAGCAGCAGGACCGCCACCAGCGGAACGAGGAAGGGGGCGGTGCCGCGGAACACCTCGTGCATGGGTGTGCGGGTCGCCGAGCCCAAGACGAAGAGCACACCGCCGATCGGGGGAGTGAGCAGGCCGATCATCAGACAGAGGATGGTGATCACGCCGAAGTGGACCGGGTCGCCTCCCAGCTGGACGGCGACGGGCAGCAGGACCGGGACGGTGATGACCAGCGCGGCGATGGGTTCCAACACCGTTCCGATGAGGATCAGCACGACGCTCACCAGTAGCAGGAGGATCACCGGGTTGTCGGTCAGACCCAGCAGGAAGGACGCGACCCGCTGTGGTACCTGCTCCCGTGCCAGCACCCAGCCCAGGAGGCCGGAGGCGGCGAGGATGACGGTGATGGATGCGGCCGTGGTGACGGTCTCCACCCCGATGCGCCACAGGGCGCGCGGGCTCAGCTGGCGGTAGCACAGGCCCAGGACGAGGACGTAGGCGACTCCGACCGCCGCGGCCTCGGTGGGGGTGAACAGGCCGCTGAGGATCCCGCCGAGCAATAGCACGGGGGCGCCCAGCGGGCCCAGCGCGCTCAGGACCGCGGTGCGCAGTTCGCCCCGCTCCGCACGGCGTCCGGCGAGCTCGGGCTTGCTGCGCGCCCACAGGAACACCGCCAGGGTCAGCCCTCCGGCCATCAGGAGCGCGGGCACCACCGCCGCGGCGAACAGCGCCGCCGTGGAGACGGCGGCCACCGAGGCGTACACGATCGCGGGGATGCTGGGCGGCATGATGGGGCTGATCAGGCTGGTGGCGGCGGTCAGGCCGAGGGAGAAGCGGCGGGGATAGCCCGCCTTGGTCATCGCCGGGACCACCATCTTGCCCATGCCCGCCACATCGGCCAGGGCCGTTCCGCTGATCCAGGAGAAGCCGACGCTCACACCGATGTTGACGTAGCCGAGGCCGCCGTGTACGCGTCCCAGCAGTACTCGGGCGAAGGCGAAGAGCCGGTCGGCGATCCCCGTGTGGTTGGCGACGACCCCGAGCAGGATGAACAGCGGCACCGCGAGGAGGGGGAAGCTGTTGACCTCCTGGGCTGCCGTACGCAGGCTCAGCCCGGTGGACTGGCCGCCGATCGCCATGTAGGCCAGGCACGGGCCCAGGATCGCGAATGCGATGGGCACCCGTAGGACCAGCAGGACGAGGATGCCGGCGATGACCAGTAGCGCGCTCATCAGGCGACCCCCTCGGAGTCAGCGGCGTGGTTCTCACGCTGCGGCGGTCCCGGCAGCAGGACGGCGTTGGCGAGGGCCCGCAGCGACATGAGCACCACGCCGGCCAGCGGGATCGCGTAGGTCCAGGAGAGGGGGATCCGCAGGGCGGATGTCGACTGGGGGGATCCGCCGAAGACGAGTTCGACGGCCTCCAGGGTGAGCATCACACCCACAGCCGCGACCACGAGGTTGGCCAGGACCCACACCGCGCGCAGCGCGCGGTCCCCGAGCACGAAGTCCGCCACTTTGAGGGTGATGTGCTCGTCTCGGCCCAGAAGGTAGCCGATCAGGGAGAACGTGAGCCATACCAGTCCGAGGCGGGCCAGTTCGCCGGTCCAGACCCAGCCGCTCGCGGGCAGGTGGCGCTGGGCGGCCTGGACGAGGATGAGGACGAGGATCAGTGCGAGCAGCGCGGCTCCGGCGACCAGCTCGGCTGTCTCCAGCCACCGCACCGGAGCCGGGCGCGACGGTCGTGGTCTGTTGCCGGGGGTTGGGGGTCTGTCTGCCATCCGGACGGGCTCCACTCAACGAACAAGGACAATGTCAGTGCAGGTCATGGGGCACGTGATTCGCACCACCTGAGACGTGATGTGAACCTTAGGTTTCACGTTCATGTCATGGCAAGCGATTGCCAAAAGTTGTCACAGCGCGTAGAAGGGCACCATGACCTCTCCGAAGCGCACCACCATCTACGACGTGGCCCGGGAGTCGGGCGTCGCCGCCTCCACGGTCTCGCGCGCCCTGCGCAACCCGCGTCGCGTCAACGCCACCACGCGCGAGCACGTCCTGCGGGTCGCCGAGCGCCTCGGCTACCGCCCCAGCCCCCTGGCGACCGCGTTGCAGTCCGGGCGGACCGCGACCGTGGCGATGCTGGTGCCCGACATCACCAACCCGCACTTCTTCGGGACGATCCGGGGCGCCGAACGCCGCGCCTCCGCGGCCGGGATCACCTTCATCCTGAGTTACACCGAGGAGTCCGCCGACAACGAGCGCAACCAGATCGAGCACTTGGCGCGCTCGGTGGACGGCTTCATCCTGGCCTCCAGCCGCATGTCCGACGACGGGCTCTGGGGCCTGGCCGAGGAGCACAACCTGGCCCTGGTCAACAGGGAGGTGAGGGGCCTGCCCAGCGCCGTGGTCGACAGCCGGGTGGGCAGCAGACAGATCGTGGAGCACCTGGCTTCGCTGGGGCACCGGTCACTGGTCTACCTGTCGGGACCGCACCAGTCCTGGCTGGCCGGTGAACGCTGGCAGGGACTGCGTGACGGCGCGAGGGGCCTCGGGATCAAGGCCACGCGCCTGGGGCCCTTCCCTCCCCGTGTGGTCGGCGGCGGCGCGGCGGCCGACGCTGCCCTGGTCACGGGGGCCACGGCCGTGGTGGCGCACAACGACCTGCTGGCCATCGGTGTACTGCGCCGCCTGGCGGAACGGGGTGTGAGCGTGCCCGGCCAGATCAGCGTGGTGGGCTACGACGACATCTTCGGAGCCGACTTCTGTGTGCCCGCGCTCACGACCCTGGCCGGCCCCCAGGACGAGGCGGGGCGCTCGGCCGTGGAGCTGCTGCTGGAGAACAGGTCCCGCTCCACGACCCGCACGACCGACCGGCGGGTGATGCTCCCCTCGCACCTGGTCATCCGCGACTCCACGGGCCCGGCCCCCGCCTGAGGTGCGTCTCCGGTATTGTTCAACAGTACTCCCAGCGCTGCGGAGCTCTGGCCTGTGTCTGAGAAGGGTAAGGAGAGAAGGCGAGTGCAAGCACGATCCTCCTTTCCCTTGATTGTTGAACAGATGCGTCCTAGCGTGTAGGCATGCTGCACGACGAAAGCGGCCCCGCGGGGGCGCCGAGTACGACCGGCCGGGTGGTGGACGTGCTGCGCGAGCGGATCGTCGAGGGTGTTCTGCTCCCCGGTACGGCACTGCGGGAGGTGCCGGTCGCCGCCGAACTGGACGTCTCGCGCAACACCCTGCGTGAGGCGCTGCGGCTGCTGGCCTCGGAGGGCCTGGTGACCCAGGCGCCCCACAGGGGTGTGTCGGTCAAGGCCCTCACGGCTTCGGAGGTGCGCGACATCTACCGCACCCGGCGGGTCCTGGAGACGCAGGCGGCCACGGAGAGCGCGGTGGCGGACGAGAGGCACTTCGCCGGCATGGAGGCGGCCGTCGTCGCCAAGGAGCGGGCCGAGCGGGCGCGCCGCTGGAGGGAGGCGGGCACCGCGAGCCTGCACTTCCACCAAGCGCTGGTCGCGGTCCTGGGCAGCCACCGGATCAACGAGTTCTTCCGGACCCTGCTCGCCCAGCTGCGGCTGGCGTGGGCGGCCTCCTGCGACGAGGAGCGGTTCCAGCGCGGCTGGGCCGCACGCGATCGGGAACTGTTCGAGCTGTTGCGGCAGGGGCACCGCTCGCAGGGCGTCGGTGCGCTCCTGCTCTACCTGGAGGACTCCGAACGGCAGGTACTCGACGGGCTCCGGCGGGAACGTGCGGCCCACCATCGAACGGAGAACAGCGGGGGAGAGCGCGAGGGCGCGCCCCGCGAGCACACGTCACGGGAGGGATGAGATGAGTCCGGCCACCACCTCGTACCAGCCGAAGTCCGGCGGCGTCCTCGACGTCGACAGGGACTTCTACGATCGGCTCGCCGGGAACACCGACAGCCGTGAGTCCGTCGAACGGTTCGTGATCCCGATCCGGTCCGGCCGCGCCTGGGAGGTCCCGGCCGGCCACCTGTGCCGGATCATCACCCCGGAGGGCGCCCAGGCCGGGGACTTCAACGTGTGGAACCGCCATAACCCCAGAGAGCGCCTGTGGGCGGCGCGCACGCGTCAGCTCCAGGGCGCGCATGTGACCCGCCACGACCGGTTGTGGTCGACCCTGCCCTACCTGCGTCCGCTGCTGACCATCACGAACGACTCTCTGGAGTGGTACGGGGTGGACGAGGACGGGGCTCGGGTACACGACCTGCTCGGGGCGCGCTGCGACCCCTACGTCAACCGCATCCTCACCGACGAGGATTTCGACTTCCACTGCCACTCGAACCTGACCCGGGCCGTGCTGCCCTACGGCCTCACCGAGTTCGACGTGCACGACGTGCTGAACATCTTCACGGTCACCGGTCTGGATGACGAGGACCGGTACTACATGAAGCCCTCGCCCGCGAAGGCCGGCGACTTCTTCGAGTTCTTCGCCGAGCAGGACCTGTTGTGCGCGCTGTCGACCTGCCCTGCCGGCGATCTCTCGGTGCCGTTCTGGGGTCCCGACGCCCGCGATCCCGTCGACGTGTGCCGGCCGCTCGCTGTGGAGGTGTACCGCCCGGACCGGGAGCTGACCGAGGGTTGGAGCACACCGCCCTGCGCCTCGTACCAGGGCATGCACGGCCTCACGTTCCCGGCCTGGTCCGACCGGAGGGCGCCTCGGGGCGAGGGCGGCTGACGTCCACGCCGACGGCCGACCCGATCGCGTGGGCACAGGCGACAGCGGTTCCAGCCGCGCCCACTGCTCATCGGTCAGGACGAGCCGCCTCGCCACCGCTGGGGCGGCCACGAGGTCTCCGGTGTTCGGGTTCTTCTTGGTCGATGAGCCCTCTACCGGAGACCTCACTTGCTTCACGATCACGACACGCCCGTCACACCGGGCTTCGGGGCAGGCCCCGGGTACCTGGGGCCGAGGCGCGACCCATGAGCATCAGAGTGGGTTGAGGCGGGCCTTGAGCAGGCAGAACTCATTGCCTTCGGGGTCGGCCAGGACATGCCACTGCTCCTGCCCGGTCTGGCCGATGTCGGCCGGGCGCGCACCGAGCTTGAGAAGGCGTTCGAGCTCGGCGTCCTGATCGCGGTCGGTGGCGTTGACGTCGATGTGCAGCCGGGGTTTCCCCGGCTCCGGCTCGTCCCTGCGGCTGAGGATGATCGTCGGCTGCGGACCGCCGAACCCTTCTCGCGGCCCGATCTCCACCATGTCGTTGCCCTCGCGATCGAGCACGATGAAGTCCAGGACCTCGCACCAGAACCGCGCCAGCACCTCAGGGTCGTGGCAACCGAGCACGAGCTCACTGATACGACATGCCATTAACGAAACCTGCTCTCAACCGGGGAACTGCCGGGTAGGCCACACGCGAGCCTCATGGGCTCCCAGCAGCGAATTGCAATTCCACGACCATATCGGACAAAGCAAGCACGGGCGAAGTGATTTCGGGGCGACCCTGTCCGGGCAGCCACCGCCGCCCCGCGCGATCATGTCCGCGGCCCGGCGGGCCGCGCCCTCCTACCGGCCGGTGTCCCGGTCCAGGCCCCTGCGGATCTGCCCGGTGATGCTGGGGTCGGTGACGGCCGTGTCATCTGCCAGTAGGAAGGCCTTGGACAGGATCACCGAGAGGCGGCCGCCGTCCTGCTCGAAGGGCAGGAAGACCCCTGGCCCCTTCCTACCCGACTCCACCACGCACGGATAGGAGTCGTCCGGTTCCATCAGGATGTTGGCGCTGCCCAGGTGGATGCGGTAGGTGCGCAGGTCACCGCGCACCCGCAGGAAGCGGTCGGTCAGTTCCAGCCGGTCGGCGATACGCAGCCGCGGCAGGAGGCGTTCGAGGGCCTCACGGCGTACGACCGCGTTCTCGGTGAGCTCCCCGAAGGCGGTGCGCCGCCAGTAGGGCAGATGCGCTCGTTCGCCCCGGTCCGCCCACTCGGGGTCGGCTGCGATGGAGGCCACGCCCACGGCCAGGTCCACGTCCCGCATGGCCTCGGACAGCACCAGCGCGGGTACCTCGGCCAACGGCACGGGGGCGTCTCGCTCCCCCCGGTGGAAGCGGACCTGGTCGGTGCCGCAGGTCAGGATCCGGCGCCCCGGGTCCATGTCGATCAGGTTGGTGTCCAGGGTGGCCCGCCACGCGGTCCCGGTGGCCCGGTCCACGTAGGTGCGCTCTCCGGTGTCGTGCTCCCCGTCCCGCCACCCGCCCAGCTGGAAGGCGGACCAGCCGCGTACGGTCAGCAGGGACTTGGCCTGCCCGTACTTGAGGACGTGCGCGGCGAACCGGTTGGAGTAGGTCCTGGTGGCCTCCTCCGCCGGGGTGAGCAGGTAGATCTCCCGGTAGGCCTGCTTGAGGGGCTGGGCGATCTCCCGGTCGGTCAGGTGGTCGCGCCAGCGGCGCACCGTGGCGGGACCGTGCCGGACGGGGTGCCACAACCGCACCCGCGCCGTGTCCTCGACCTGCCGGGCACGTGCGGCGGCGGCGCCGTCGGGGCCGGTCAGCCGCCAGTGGTCGTGGTCGGCCTCGGGGAGTCCGGCGGCCCAGGTACGGCCACCGTCGGTGCTGATCTCCCAGACGAGGCGCCGGGCCAGCGCCCCGGTGACCGGGTGGTCCAGGTAGTGGCGCCGCCACGGCCCGACCGCCCAGACACGGCCCTCGGCCAGGAAACCCTCCAAGCGCACGCGTTCGGCGGCCACGGCCGCGCGCAGCTCCTTGAGTTCGGCTCGCAGCGCCTTGACCTCCTCGGCGTGGGACTCGCGCAGGGCTTTGGGCGGGCTGGCCGCGCGCCGCCCCCTCGCGGAGGCGAAACCGAGCGACGCGGTGCCCTCAGGGCCCAACGACAGGATCACGGTGTGTTCGCCCAGTGTGTCGGTGCGGGTGCCGTCCCGGCTCAGGCCGAAGGCGGGGACGGTGCGTTCCATCAGTTCCTCGGTGGTGACGCCCAGCGCATCGGCGATGGAGCCCAGTGCACGGTCGGCCTTGTGGATGACCGTCTTCTTCTTGTATCTCGGCCGGATACGGGCGAGCGCGGCGATCGTCTCCTCTCCGCCGCGGCGCTCCAGGAGTTCCAGGGCGGTGAACGCCAGGCGTTCGGCGCGCAGCAGTTTGGTCCCGCCGGGGCCGGTGCCGGAGAACACGGCGATGCGCTCCAGCAGGGACGGGGCCCAGGTCCGGTCGGTTTCCGGGAGCGTCTCCAGGCCCCACATCAGGCCGCGCAGGACGAAACAGGTGCGGTCACTGACGCGCGGCTGTGAACCGGAGGCGATCGCCGCCCTGTTGGGGGTCACGAGGAGGGTCAGCTCCAGCATGCGTCGGAGCGTGTCGGGGCCGTGGGGGACGGTGGCCAGGAGCCGGGTGAACCCCTCGGTCCACGCGGCCTTGGGACGGCTGCTCTCCAGGCCGAGGCAGTGCAGGAGCAGGCTGGCCAGAGCGGGATCGTCGAGCAGGTCGGGGCAGCGGCTGCGCAGCAGGTCGCCGTAGTCGTCCCTGGCGTGGAACAGGTCCTCGGGGAGCAGGAGGGCGGGGCCGGCCCGGTGGAGCACACGCAGGAACCTGGTGTGCTGAGTTTCTTCGTCGAGGTACCAGCCGGGTGCGCCGTCGTCCCAGCTCCGACGGAAGGCGGTCAGTATCGTGCGCAGGGGTGCGGCGCACGCGGCCAGGGCCTCGGGCACGGCCTTCTCGCACTGGTGCAGCGCCACCTCGGCGTGCCAGGGCTTCGAGGAGGACTCTGGTGTGTGGAAGGCGGTGGTGGAACGGGTGAGGAGGGGCAGGGTGGTGCTGTCCCAGGCGACCCGGTCCTGTGTGAGGATCCGCAGCACCCACTCGTGGGCGCGGAACATGGTCCGCCTCCGGGCCGGCGGGAGTTCCTTGGCCCTGTATCGCGGTGTGGTGGTCAGCGCGGACCACACGATCAGGCGTGGGCGTGTGTCCTCGTCGGCCGCGTGGAGCAGCCGTAGGATCTCGGCGTCCGGTTCGAGTTCGGGATCGGGGCCCGCGTAGCCGGTGAAGTGGGCGTCGGCGACGGCGTCGAGGGCCTTTTCGAGCTCTTCGACCCACTCGGGGAGCCCGGGTACGTACAGGGCGGCGAGGATCTCCTCGCCGCGTGGATGGAAGGGCAGCCGGAGCCCCATGCGCGCGGCCCACTCGCGGGCCTCCGGGGAGGGCCGGACGGTGACCCCCTCGGGCAGGTCGGGCGCGTCGGAGTCGGCGAGGCGTTCGCCCAGAGGGCTTTCGCCGCGGAAGGTGGCTCGGGGCATGGGCGTCCTTGGCTCGGGGCGGGGCCCCTCGTGGAGGGGATTCGACGGGGGGCAACGCTAGCGACGGGGTGCGACACGCGTCTGCGGGCCAGAACTGATCGCCGCGCAGCCGGTTCCCGAACAGACCTTGGCCAGCGCCGGGTCCCCGCTCCGGCGGAGCGCCCCGCCCCGGGAGGCTCCCCCGGCCATCGGGAAAGGGAGACCGGGGGCCTCCCGTCATGCCCTGCTCGGAAAGCGGGGTCCTCGCGTCCGGGGGACCCGGCCACGGAGAACTGCTTCGGGGGTGTGTGACGAGTTCGCTGCTCCGGGCAGCAATGTTCGCGCCGGCCACCGTCCCGAGGGGACGAGTTCCTTTTTCTGCTTCGAACCGGGAAGCAGAATCAAAAGCACCCGCTTCGTAAGGCCGAAAACGGTGTTCGTGTGTTCACCTCTGTGCCGTCGGCCGCGTACACGGACCGAACTCCTGGGCCGGCGCCGTCTCGGCGCTCAGCTGGCCCTGTGCTGCGCCACTGGCACGGAGCCCCTGGACTTGTCGTAGGTTTCGCGGGCGGCCGCGATAGTCCCTCTGTGACGATCCGCCCACGCGGTAAGGGACACCAGTGACTCGTACAGTTCGTAGGCGATGTCGGTCAGCGTGTACTCCACACACGGCGGTATCGAGGGGTGGATGGTCCGAGTCAACAGGCCGTCGCGTTCGAGGTTGCGTAGCGTGAGCGTGAGCATCCTTCTGCTGATTCCTTCGATGGAGCGCTCCAGCTCCGTGAACCGCACAGGTCCCCGAGCCGCGGCGACGAGGACGAGGATGCTCCATTTTCCGGCCACCCTGTCCAAGACCTCACGAACTGGGCATGCCTCGGCCAGGATGACCTGCGGTGACACACCGGTGTTCCCCTGGGACATAAAAGTGCCTTCTTCCACTGCTGGCAGCACCTCAGCAACACTGGAGGTGCTGGATGGTTGCCAGGACTTCTTACGGTCCTGCGCAAGGGACATTGTGGCGTTGCCGATACGCGCACAAAGATCCTGACTACGTTCTCGTTTCTCTGGCCGAGTCCCTGTGAAGACGAGGCTGTCCACCATGCCTTCCCAACCTACAGCCGATCGACCAAAACCAGGAGTCGAAAAGATGAGCGGATCAGCACCACCAGGAAAGATGTCGCGTTGGTTGGCGCTCACCACACTCTGTGTTGGCCAGCTGATGATCATCCTTGACCAGAACATCGTCAACGTCGCGCTACCCTCAATCCAAAGCGATCTAGGTTTTGCGCAGGCGAACCTGGTCTGGGTCGTCAACGCCTACGTGATCACTTTTGGCGCGCTGCTCCTCCTGGCCGGCCGACTGGGCGACCTACTGAGCCGCAAGTGGGTATTTCTTACCGGTATCGCGGTCTTCACCATCGCGTCAGCGCTCTGTGGCCTCTCCGAGAACCAGGCGATGCTCATCGGTTCCCGTCTGCTGCAAGGCGTTGGCGGGGCCGTCACCGCTGCCGGCATTCTCGCGATGATCGTGTCGATGTTCCCCGAGGAGCGTGACCAGGCGAAGGCCATCGGCGCCTTCAGCTTCGCCTCCGCCGGCGGCGGAGCGGCGGGACCCCTCGTCGGAGGTATCCTCACCGACGCGATCAGTTGGCACTGGGTCTTCTACGCCAACATTCCGATCGGTATCGCCGTGGTGCTGGTGGGGATGCGGATGCTCCCCAGAGACCGCGGTCTCGGCCTGCGTGCCGGCGCGGACGTCGCCGGGGCTCTCCTTTGCACCTTCGGCCTGGTCCTGGCCGTGTACGCCATCGTGAGCGCGGAGTCCAACGGGTGGGCTTCCCTGAGCACCCTGGGATTCGGCGCCCTCGCGATCGTCATCGTCGCGGCGTTCCTCTGGCGCGAGGCCACGGCGAAGAACCCGCTGCTTCCGCTGAGCCTGTTCCGCTCCCGCAACCTCTCCGGGGCCAACGCGGCACAGATGCTGATGATCGGTTCCATGTTCGGGTTCCTCTACTTCGGTGTCCTCTACGTGCAGCGGGTCCTCGGTTTCGCGCCGTTGGACGCGGGGCTGGCCTTCATCCCCATCGCCCTGGTCATCGCGATGGTCTCGCTCTTCATCGCGCCCCGGGTCCTTCCCCGGTACGGTCCGCGTCCTGTCCTGCTGGTGGCTTTTGCCCTGGTCGGAGCCGGATTCCTGCTCTACGCCAACCTTCCGGTGGACGGTTCCTACCTCGTGCACTTCCTTCCCGGACAGATCCTCCTCGGCTTGGGCCTCGGAGCGGCCATGCCCGGGCTCATGATGTGTGCGATGTCGGACGCCACGCCCGAGAACTCGGGGATCACCTCCGGGATCTTCAACACCGCCCAGCAGATCGGCGGCGCGCTCGGCCTCGCGGTACTCAACACCCTCGCGACGGCGCGCACCACTGGCCTGACCGCCGAAGGAGAGAACCTCGAGGCCGCGCTCACCAGCGGCTACCGACTGGCGTTCGGCGTCAGCGCGGGTTTCGTCGCCGTCGCGATCCTCATCCTCGTCCTCGTCCTCCGTCCGAGGATGCCCGGTGCGGAGCCCGAGCAGGCAGAGGCCAGCGAAGCGAAGGCATAGTGCGCCTGAGGGAACGAAGGGTGTCCGTTGGGCGACCGTGGGAGGCCGGTCCGTATGGCGGCCGGGGCGCTCGCCAGGACACGGCACCCCGGCCTGGCGGGCCCCGGCGCGGACACCGTCCGCGAGACCGGTCCGCGTCCCGTCCCGTGGGGGCGGGACACGGACCCACGCGGTTTCCGCTCCAGCCTCAGGAAGCGTCCATTCCCCGCCGTAGCTCCCCAACCAATTCGTTGAGGTCCTTCGCGTCACCCGCAGCACCGAACACGTAGCGATCGGGCCGTACCAGAGCGGCGATCATCCCCGCCTCGGCCAGATAGGAGAGGCAGGCCCCGTCGACATCGACCACTGATCCTTCCTCGAAGCCGGTCCCCGGCGCGACCACATGGACGAGCTGGGTTCCGAGCCCCTTGAGAAACGCCAGGTTGTCCTCGTCCAGGAGCGACCAGGGCGATTCAGCGGCCATAAGGACGAAACCGTGTCCGACGACGGTGTCGAACAGCGCGGTCCCCTTGTCAGCGCTGGACACGCGGGGCTGGGGTATGAGATCCCCGATGATGCCTCCCGCGCCCGCCTTGGCACGCGGATCGAGAAAGCCCTGTCTGAGGGGGACGACCGCGGCCTGTGGCTGGGCCTGGCCCAGGCCGCGCCTGCGGGACTCCAGCATGACGGTGTCTCGATCGGCGGCCTTGTCCGGGTCGTCCTGGCAGATGACCTTGCCGAGGTTGACCGACATCTCCACCGCGTGCTGCACGTGCTTCCTCCTCTCCGATTCGTAGGTGTCGAGGAGGTCTTCCCCAGCCGTGTTGGCCAGGACCAGATCGAGTTTCCATGCGAGGTTGGCCGCGTCGCGAAACCCCGAACACATGCCTTGGGCGGCGAAGGGGGGCATGAGATGGGCGGCGTCACCGGCGATCAGGATGTGACCGGAGCGCCACCGGACCGCCCACCCGGCCTCGAACGTGTACACCGCGTGCCGTTCGAGAGTGGCGTTCTGCGGTGTGATGTCGAAGAGTCCGAGCATCCGCCAGACGGTCTCGGGGGTGTCGAGCTCCGCGAGGTCCTCACCGGGCAACCGCATGAACTCCCATCTCCGGTGACCGGGCCCCGCCGAGACCGCTGTCCTTGGCCGGGCGGGATCGCATATTTGCAAGTTGTTCGGATGGAACACCCGTTGGTCATGCGGGACCACGTCACAGATGAGCCAGTCCCGGGAGAAGTCCAAACTGGTGAACTCGGAGCCGATATGGCGCTGCACGAAGCTGTTCGCGCCATCGCATCCCACGACCCAGGTAGCGGAGAGATCCCTCCTGTCACCGTCGCGGCCGTCGATGACGACGTCGACGAGGTCTCCGCGGTCGTGGAGTCCGACCGCCTCGTACCCGCGTAGCACCCGGAGGTTGGGCAGTTCAGCGCCCCGAGCGATCAGGGCGGCCTCCAGCCCAGGTTGGTACATCGACGTGGAGTCCGGCCACCCGCACCATCCCTGCTCGGAGGCGTCGATCTCCAGTAGGACCTCTCCGTTCGCGTTGCGCCAGGAATAGGTGCCGGAAGGTTCGACGTGCTCCCTGAGTGCGTCGGCGACCCCCACCGACTGGAGGATCCGGCCCACCTCGCTGTCGAAGGCGACGGCCCTGGGCATGGGGTAGGCCTCGGGCCAGCGCTCGACCACCGTGGTCTTCCAGCCCTTGTCAGCCATGAGGATCGCCAGGAGCTGCCCCACCGGCCCGTATCCGACGATCAGAACGTCCGAATGCATTGGTTTGCTTTCCTTCGCTCACACCGGTCAACGAATAGGGTCAACGATCTTTCCGAGGATTTGCTCGTACTTATCCTGCTTTGCCAGCACGCTCACTGACTCGACCCCGTCTCGAACCTCCATATAGCGTCGGCCGATGAGGACCCGCTGTCCGTTCTCGAAGGACCGCCCCCTGATGAGTGTGCCGGTGGAGACCAGCTCGCCCTCCCAGTAGATCTCGGTCTCCTCGGTGACCCGCTGAGCGAAGCCGACCCAGTCGGAGAGCTCCCTCGGTTCCTGGCGAAAGCGGTAGACACCCTGCCACGAGCCCTCGGCGGCCTTGCGCTCGACGATGTGGTAGTCACCGTCCTCGACGACGCGGAACTGGCACCCGTACTGATATTGGACCTCATCGGTCAGGCGAATGGGATCGAGGAAGGAAGGGCCAACGAACCCGACATCGGTGAGCCACAGGTCCTCACCCACGCGAACACAGTTCATCATGTGCTCCAGGTCCAGACCGAAGTTGTTGTCGGGGCCACGAATGGCGGCGGACAGGACCGTGACCTCGAACCCGAGCTCCTTGATGAGGCCACGGAACAGCCCGTTGAGCTGGTGGCACACACCGCCCTGCTTGTCGAGGACGTGTGTCTTGAACAGAACGTCGAGGTCCTCCTCGACATCGTTCCACACGGCGAGCCCTTTGGAGGCGTGCAGGGTATTGTCGAAGGGAATGGTCATGAGGTGCTTTTTGTGGATCTCGCGCAGAGTCTCGACGGTGGGCTCACGCGACCCTGTGTAGCCCAGGTAGTCCAGGTAGACGTCGATATCGAACATGGGTGTCCTTGGGTTGTGGGTATTGATCAATGAGGAGCCAGAACGGTCCGCGGTACGGAACCAAGGAGAGTCCCGTGGATGCTGCCCGCCGCGTAGCAGGAAGAGTGCTTGCTAGGAGGCGGGTTCGGAACTCGCGGCCAGTCGATCTCTCAAATGCTCGGCGAGCATGAGGGGGGTGGGGTGGTCGAAGAGGAGCATCGCGCCGAGTTTGAGGCCCGTGGCCTTGGCGACGCGGTCCCGCAGTTCGACGGCGAGGAGCGAAGTGAATCCGACATCGAAGAACCCGTCATCGTCCTCGATGGAGTCGTCAGCGGTGTGCCCCAGAGTTCCGAGGGCTTCGGACCGCACCAGGGACAGCAGTCTCTTGAGCTGCTCGTCCGGGGAGAGGTCACGCAGCTGCGCGGGTAGGTCATCCGTTGGTGGCATGCTCTCTTCTTCCATCACAAGTTCCGTTCTCTCCGTTCCGGTTAATGACTCCAGCCAGTAGCGCTGTCGTTGGAACGCGTACGTTGGCAACTCCACCCGGTGTGCTTTTGAGCTGGGTAGGAGTGTGTTCCAGTCCACGGTTCCGCCGTGGACGTAGAGATGCGCGACGGAGTTCAGGAAGGAGTCCATTCCGCCGTTGTCGCGGCGGAGGGATCCCACGACGATGCCGTCGTGTTCTTCCAGGACCTCGCTCATCGCGGGTACGAGGACCGGGTGGGAGCTCACTTCGACGAAGAAGCGGTGGTTGTCGCTCCACAGGTGGGAGACTGCTTCTTCGAACCGTACGGGTGAGCGGAGGTTGTGGTACCAGTAGTCGGCGTTCAGTTCGCCGGGTTCGGTCCAGGAGTTGGTGACGGTTGACCACATCGGTGTTTCGCCGGTGCCGCATGTCACCGTTCCCAGGCTGGCGAGTAGGTCTTTCTGGATGAGTTCGACGTGGTGTGAGTGGGAGGCGTAATCTACTGGTACCCATCGCACGCGTACGCCTTCGGTGGTGAGTTCCTTTTCCAGTTGGTCCAGCGCGTCGGGGTCGCCGGAGAGCACGGTGGAGGAGGGGCCGTTTTCTACTGCTATTGAAACGGTTCCGGTCCGGTTTTTGATGCGCTCTTTCAGGTTGGTTGCGGGGAGGGATACCGACATCATCCGGCCTTGGCCGGTGATTGCTCCTAGGGCTCGGCTGCGGACTGCTACGACGCGTGCTGCTTCTGGTAGGGGCAGGGAGCCTGCTACGCATGCTGCGGCGATCTCGCCTTGGGAGTGGCCGAGGACGGCGTCTGGGTGAATGCCTAGGGAGCGCCACAGGGCTGCCAGGGAGACCATGACCGCGAAGGAGGCGGGTTGTACTACGTCAACGCGTTCCAGTGATGCTGGGGATTTGCTGGAGAGTACTTCGCGTAGTGACCAGTCCACGTGTGGGGATAGTGCTTCTTCGCATGCTTGCATCCATTCGGCGAACACGGGGGAGGTGTCCCATAGAAGGGATCCCATTCCTGTCCACTGTGCTCCCTGTCCGGGGAAGACGAATACGGTTTTGCCGTTTACGTTGGCGGTGCCGGTGGTGAGTCCGGGGGCGGTGCTTTGGCCTTGTTCGAGGGCGTGGAGGGCTTGTAGTCCGTGGTCGGGTCCGGTGAGTACTACTGCGCGTTCGTCGAAGACGGCGCGTGAGGTCACTAGTGAGTAACCGATGTCCGTCACACTCAGCGCGG
>NZ_JBWDTQ010000030.1:0-85970 GCF_056312425.1 Nocardiopsis sp. TRM 82005 | reverse complement strand
GTAAAGCCCGTTTCGCTTCCGCGTTTCCTTGGGAGCGCCCCCTGAGCTTACCGGATCAAGAACACTGCCTGAACCAGCTGCTCAGAGGAGGGTTTGACCGGCCCGTCCGCGTAGGATCCGCGTCCGTCTCGCTCGGTCTTCCCCAACTCTACCCCCGCACCGGAGTGCTCGGGACACGTTTACCGAACCCTGCCCGTGCCATTGCCCCGTCCCGTCCCCCCGCGAGCGGGACGGGACGCCACACAACGGACACTGGAGCGGGTCAGAGCTTCTCGATCGGCGCGTATTTGACGAGGAAGTCCTTCTCCCCGATGTCCGCGCCGAAGTCGATACGGGCCTTGGTCTTGTCACCGGCGCCCTCCACCAGCTCCACCCGGCCCATACCGAACGAGTCGTGGTTGACCCGGTCCCCCACGCTCAGCGTCGGTGCCTCCTTGGCCGCCCTGGCCCCGCCACGGGATCGCGGGCCGCCACCGCCGAAGCCCCCTCCTCCACCGAAGCCTCCGCCTCTGCCGATGCTGCGGCTGGGCGGGGCGGCGAGCGTGGACTCGGCGCGGCGCCAGTCCACCAGGAACGAGGGGATCTCGTCCAGGAACCGGGACGCCGGGTTGTAGGTCGGAGTCCCCCAGGCACTGCGCACCGCGGCGCGGCTGATGTACAGCAGCCGCTGTGCCCGGGTCAGGCCCACATAGGCCAGGCGGCGCTCCTCCTCCAGCTGTGTCTTGTCACTGAGCGTGCGGGCGTGCGGGAACACCCCGTCCTCCATCCCGGTGAGGAAGACCGCCGGGAACTCCAGCCCCTTGGCGGCGTGCAGGGTCATCAGCGTGACCACCCCGCCCTCGTTGTCCTCGTCGGGGATCTGGTCGGTGTCCGCGACCAGGGCGATCCGCTCCAGGAAGTCGACCAGTGTGGGCGGGCCCGGCTCGACCGCCCCCGCGGCACCGTCCTCGCCCTCCTCCTCCGGGGGCTCCTCCTCCAGGAGCGTGGCGAAGGTGTGCTCGAACTCCCGGGCGACCTCGACGAACTCCTCCAGGTTCTCCACCCGGCTCTCGTCCTGGAGGTCCTTGGACTCGGCCAGCTCGGACAGGTAGCCGGTCTTGTTCAGCACCGCCTCGACGATCTCCGCGGGCGTGCCCTCGGGAACCGTCTCCGCGAGCTCGTCCAACAGCGCGGTGAAGTTGCGCACCGCCTTGACCGAGCGTGTGGCCATCCCCGGGACCTCGTCCACGCGGCGCAGCGCCCGGGCGAAGGAGGTGCGCTCGCGGGCGGCGAACAGCTCCACCGCCTCCTCCGCACGCGCGCCGATCCCGCGCTTGGGCACGTTGAGGATGCGCCGCAGGCTGACGGTGTCCTCGGGGTTGGCCAGGACACGCAGGTAGGCGAGGATGTCGCGGATCTCCTTGCGCTCGTAGAAGCGCACTCCGCCGACGATCTTGTACGGCAGCCCGGTCCGGATGAACACGTCCTCGAACACCCGGGACTGGGCGTTGGTGCGGTAGAACACCGCCACCTGGCCTGGCGTGAGCGTCCCGTCGTCGGTGAGCCTGTCGATCTCCCCGACCACGAACGCGGCCTCGTCGTGCTCGTTGTCGGCGACGTAGCCGGTGATGGCCGGCCCCTCGCCCTGCTCCGACCACAGGTTCTTGGCCGGGCGGCCCTCGTTGCGGTCGATGACCGCGTTGGCCGCGGACAGGATGGTCTGGGTGGAGCGGTAGTTCTGCTCCAGCAGGATGGTGCGCGCCTTGGGGAAGTCGCGCTCGAACTCCAGGATGTTGCGGATGGTGGCGCCGCGGAACGCGTAGATGGACTGGTCCGCGTCGCCGACCACGCACAGCTCGGCGGGCGGCACCACGCTGGTGTCGGAACCCTCGGCCGCGCCCACCAACTCTCGGATGAGTACGTACTGGGCGTGGTTGGTGTCCTGGTACTCGTCGACCATGACGTGCCGGAAGCGGCGCCGGTAGTACTCGGCGATGTCCGGGAACATCTGGAACAGGTTGACGGTGAGCATGATGAGGTCGTCGAAGTCCATGGCGCCCGCCTCGTGCAGGCGGCTCTGGTAGAGCTGGTAGGCCTCGGCGAGCTTCTTCTCCTGCTCGGTCTGGGCCTGGCCGGCGAACGTGTCGTAGTCGACCAGTTCGTTCTTGAGGTTGGACACCTGGGAGGAGAAGGCCTTGGGCGGGAACCGCTTGGGGTCCAGGTCCATCTCCTTGCACACCAGCTGCATCAGACGCGCGGCGTCGGTGGAGTCGTAGATGGTGAAGCTGCTCGGGTAGCTGAGCCGGGATGCCTCCCTGCGCAGGATGCGTACGCACGCCGAGTGGAAGGTCATGGTCCACATGCTGTTGGCGGCGCGCACACCCAACAGCGCCTGGATGCGCTCGCGCATCTCCGCGGCGGCCTTGTTGGTGAAGGTGATGGCGAGGATCTCACCGGGACGCACGCCGCGTTCGGCCATGAGGTGGGCGATGCGATGGGTGAGGACGCGGGTCTTCCCCGACCCGGCGCCCGCCACGATCAGGAGCGGGGCACCGCTGTGGGTGACGGCGTCGCGCTGGGGACCGTTCAGACCTTCGAGAAGCTGTTCTTGGGAGGACACGGCATCCAGGTTACGGGCGACCGGTGACTTCGCCGTCCTCCGGCCACAGGAGAGGTCCGCGGAGCCGGGGCGGCTCGGTGGGGTGCCGCCCGTCGCGTCCCAGGGTGTGTCCGGAGAACACGCCCCCGGGCGACCCGTCCGTCAAAAGCGTGCCGACAGGCGAATTACGCTGTTTCGGTACGGGTTCCCCTCAGGGAACCATCCCGTGTTTCAGGGGGAGTTTCCTTGACCATGCGTGTGTTCGTCGACTGCGACCCGGGGATCGACGACGCGGTCGCGCTCGCCTACCTGGCCGCTCGGCCCGAGGTGGAGATCGCCGGTGTCGGAGCGGTGTTCGGCAACAACAGTGTTGATGTCACGGCGGACAACGCGCTGCGGCTGCTGGAGCTGTACGGCCGCCCGGGCACGCCGGTGGCGGTGGGTGCCGGACGTCCGCTGGTGCAGCCCCCGCGCCTGGCCGCCCACGTTCACGGCCGCAACGGCCTGGGGGACGTGGAGCTGCCCGAGCCCACTGGCAAGCCGGTCACGGAGACCGCGGCCGAGCTGCTGGTGCGCCTGGTCCGCGAGAAACCGGGCGAGATCGACGTGCTGGCGGTGGGTCCGCTGACGAACCTGGCGATCGCGCTGGGCCTGGAGCCGGAGCTGCCTAAGCTGGTGCGGCGTCTGGTGGTGATGGGCGGTGCGGTGCGTGCCCCGGGCAACGTGTCCCCGCACGCCGAGGCCAACATCAGCAACGACCCAGAGGCGGCGGAGGCGGTGTTCGCGGCCGGGTTCGACCTGGACCTGGTCGCACTGGACATCACCATGAAGACGGTGGCCACCCCTGAGTGGCTGGAGGAGCTGAAGAAGATCCGGGGCGAGCGTGCCGAGCGCACTTCGGCGTTCCTCGACTTCTACTCGGACTTCTACGCGGGGATCTTCGGGATCCGCCAGTGCGCGATGCACGACCCGTTGGCGGCCGCGGTGCTGGTGGATCCGGACCTGGTGACGGAGGCGGTCGAGGCGCCGCTGCGTGTGGAGCTGACCGGCTCGCTCACCCGGGGGATGACCGTGGCCGACCTGCGTTCGCGCCCGGATGAGGACGACCGCAGGCCCGCGCGCGTGGTGACGGAGGTGGCGGAGGCCGACTTCCTGGGCCGGATGCTCGACTCACTGCGCTGAGCGGGGACCGGATCGGGGAACCGCTCGCAGCGGTGTGTCAGACGAGTCTGCGGGCGGTGGCCCAGCGGCTCAGCTCGTGGCGGTTCGACAGCTGGAGCTTGCGCAGTACCGAGGACACGTGGGTCTCCACGGTCTTGACGGAGATGAACAGCTCCTTGGCGACTTCCTTGTACGCGTAGCCGCGCGCGATGTGCCGTAGGACCTCGCGCTCACGCTGGGTGAGGCGGTCGAGCTCGGGGTCCACCGGCGGGGCGTCGGTGGCGGAGAACGCGTCCAGCACGAACCCGGCCAGGCGCGGGGAGAACACGGCGTCGCCGTCGGCCACCCGGACGATGGCGTCGGACAGTTCGCGACCGGAGATGGTCTTGGTGACGTAGCCGCGGGCGCCGCCGCGCACCACGCCGATGACGTCCTCGGCGGCGTCGGAGACCGACAGGGCCAGGAAGCGGATCTGCGGGTGCTGGGACAGGACGCGGCGCAGCACCTCCACGCCGCCGCCTCCGGGCAGGTGGACGTCCAGGAGGACGAGGTCGGGCTGCTTCTCCCCGATGACGTGAACGGCGCCGTCGACGTCCCCGGCCTCGCCGACGACGTTCACCGTGTCCCCCAGCTCACCGCGAACACCGCTGCGGAACAGCCGGTGGTCGTCCACGATCACGACACGGGGAACCGCGCCACCGTCACTGAAGCTCGTGCTCTCATCTCCCACACCGTGGACTCTACCCACGTAGGTGGAGGTTAGGGGTACCCGTACGGCCAAGTGTCCGCATCCGGCCGGGGCGCGGACTCCCGGCTGAGAGCGGTGGCGGGCGGATCGGCGCGAGGCCCTCCGGGGAGGAGTACCTATACCTCCTGGACGCGGGGCATGCGCAGCTGCACCTCGGTGCCGTCGCCCGGGCTGGTCCGGATACGCGCCGAACCGCCGTGCCGCTCCATCCGGCCCAGGATGGAGCCGCGCACGCCCATCCGGTCCTCGGGGATGTCGTCCATGTCGAACCCGGTGCCGCGGTCGCGGACGAAGACCAGCACCTCCTCCTGGTCGACCTCGCCGAACACGGAGATGTTCTCGGTGCGGGCGTACTTGGAGGCGTTGACCATGGCCTCGCGGGCGGCGTGCAGCATCGCGACCAGCGCGTCGTCCATGGTGCAGTCGCCCACGCACACCACCTCGATGGGAACGCCGTGCTCCTCCTCGACCTCGGCGGCCACACGTTCGAGCGCGGGCGAGACGGTGGTCTCCGCGTCGGCGGGGCGCTTGTAGAGCCAGCTGCGCAGGGCGCGCTCCTGGACCCGGGCGAGGCGCTGGACCTCGCGGGGGTCGTCGGCCCGGCGCTGGATGAGGGTCAGGGTGTGCAGGACGGAGTCGTGGATGTGGGCGGCCAGTTCGGCGCGCTCGGCGTTGCGGATGCGCTCGCGGCGCTCCTGGTCGCGTTCGCGGACGAGGCCGATGATCCAAGGGGCGACGATGAGCGCGATACCCGCGAGCACGGTGAAGGCGAAGGTCATACCGGCGCGGGCGTTCTGGAGCTGTTCCTGGAAGACGAGGAATCCGATGACGCCGACCACGACGAGCAGGACGCCCGCGCCGGCGCGCATGGCGCCCTTGGTTCCCGCCCCGCTGACCGTGGAGGTCATCCACTCGTCGCGCTGGGAGGGGTTGGCCTGCTGCCAGAGGATGACACCACCGAGAGTGCCGAAGACCACGAACCACAGCAGCGGATCGAAGACGCCGCCGAAGAGCAGGAACAGGACGCCGAGCCCCGCGGCGAGGCCGACGTAGGCGACGACCTGGGACAGGTCGCGGCCCTTGCGGCGGCTGTCCGGCTCAGCGGACTCCTTCTCCTCGGGGTCGGCGGGGACGAAGAAGTACAGGGCGACATAGAGCGCGACGCCGATGCCTCCCACGGACAGGGCCATGAGGGCGAGGCGGACGACCACCGGGTCGAGTCCGAGGTGCCGGGCCAGTCCTGCGGCGACACCGCCGAGGAGCCGGCCCTCAACCGCGCGGGTGAGCCGCGGGGTGTCCGCGGCCGTTGCTGCCACCGCCCGATCACCGCTTTCGTCCGTGCGGCGGAGGATGTACCACGCGCCGCGCTCGTAGGTCTCGTAATGTCCAGGATGCCTTCTCTGGAGGCGGGCGGGCATCGGGGACGCGTCCCTGGTCCTGCCTCGGTTTCGGTCAGGGTGGCTTCAGGGTCGTCCCGGATGTCCTGATGAGCGGTTTCGGGTGACCATGAGTGGGTGAGGAAAGCGCGGTGAGTGACCATGACTGACGACCCGATGCCCGAGCCCGGGACCGGCGCCTTTCCCGCGCCCGGTGTGCCGGAGGCCGAGAACTCCGAGCGCGAACTGCGCAAGGGGGACGATGACCGGGTCCTCGCCGGTGTGTGCGCGGGCCTGGGCCGGTACACGGGGACCGACCCGGTGGTGTGGCGGGCGGCCTTCGTGCTGACCGCGTTCGCCGGGGCGGCGGGCCTGCTGCTCTACATCGCGGCGTGGATGCTGATGCGCGACGCCCAGGGCGGCCCCGCGACGTTCGAGCAGATGCTGAACCGGAGCATCCCGCCCCGGACGGTGCCCAAGCTGCTCGCGGTCGGACTGGCGGTCGCGACGACGTTCAGCCTGGTCGGCGGGTTCGGGTGGTCGACGCTGGTACTGGCGGTGCCGCTGGTGCTGGGGCTGCTCACAGCACGCAACCGGGGTGTGGACCTGCGGGCCGCGTTCTCACGGCTGCGCGAGGACCTGAGGTCGCAGGAGCCGCCGCCCACGACGCCGCCCCCGGGGCCGACGCCGACCTACTACAACCCGGCCCAACCATGGGTCTCCGCTCCGCAGGGGCCGGTGGACCTGGCGGTGGTGTCGAAGCGCTCCACGGCTGGCGGGGACACGGAGGACCAGGAGGAGGACGACGGCTCCGGCGGTGACGGGAACGGGAACCTCTCCAGACCTGAGCGGGCAGGCTCGGACCGAACCTGCTGGAAGGGCACGCCGCTGGCCTCGCTCGCCCTGTGGACGATCGTGGCCGGGGGCGTCCTGGCCCCCCTCCTCGCGTTCGGCTGGTCGTCCTCGCTGTGGAGCACACGGACGGCCGAGCTGCTGTTCGGTCCGGAGACAGGGGTGTTCTTCCTCGCGGGGGCCCTCGCGGTGATCGGCGTGTACGCGCTGGTCGGCGCGCGGAGAGGCGATCCGCGGGGGCTGATGTCGCTGGGGCTGCTGGCCACGCTGGTGCTGGTGCTGGCGTCGGCGACCGATCTGACCCGGATACGGATCGGCGCCGGGACCTGGCAGCCGGCCACGGTGGCCGAGGCCGAAGGCGGTGACCACTGGATGACCATCGGCTCGGGAACCCTGGATCTGACGGGATTGACGGACCTGGACCCGGGCGAAACCGTCGACGTGTCACTGCGTGTGGGCGCGGGCCGCACGGAGCTGGTCCTGCCCGAGAACGTACGGGTCGCGGTGACCTCGCAGGTCGGACTGGGCGTGGTGGACCTCGGCAGGGGGGACCAGGGCGACGACATGGCCGGGTACTCCCTGACCTATGAGGAGGTCCACGAGCCCGCCGCGGGCCCCACGGCGGAGGTGGAGCGATCGGAGGACGGTGAGCGGGACGAGCCCCCGTTGATCAACGTACGCACCGACTCACTGTTCGGAGTTGTGGAGGTCCAGCATGGCGAAGCGTAGGACTGACTGGGGCTCGTTGGTCGCGGGCCTGTTGTTCCTCGGTCTGGCGGTCGCGTTCGTCGTGCGTGGCACGGGCGACTGGGAGTTCAACGTCGTGTGGGTGCTGCCCGTGCTGGCCGCGGGGCTGGGCGCGGCGGGGGTGGCCCGCGCGCTCACCCGGTCCCGGGGGGACCGGTCGCTGCCAGGCCCCCAGTCCGGCCCGCGGGAGTGACGGGCGCGCGGACGGGAACGTCCCGTGGCGCGTCCTGGACCGGCTCAGGGCCGGTTTTCGGCGATGGCCGCGAAGGCCGTCACGTCCAGCGACTCCCCGCGGGCGGACGGGTCGACACCGGCCGCCCGCAGGGCGGCCTCGGCGGCGGGCGCGGAACCGGCCCACCCGGCCAGGGCGGCGCGCAGGGTCTTGCGGCGCTGCGCGAAGGCGGCGTCGATCACCTGGAAGACCTCCTCCCGGGTGGCCTTCGTGGTGGGCCGCGGGCGGCGGATGAGCTCGACCAGGCCGGACTCGACGTTGGGGGCGGGCCAGAACACGTTCCGGCCGACCGCGCCCGCGCGGCGCGCCCGGGCGTACCAGGCGACCTTGGCCGAGGGCACGCCGTAGATGCGCCCGCCCGGGGTGGCGGTGATCCGGTCGGCGACCTCCCCCTGCACCATGACCAGCACCCGCCGCAGGCTCGGGAGCAGTTCGAGCAGGTGCAGCAGGACCGGCACGGACACGTTGTAGGGCAGGTTGGCCACCAGTGCCGTGGGTTCGGGTCCGGGTACCTCGGCGATGCGCATGGCGTCGCCGGGGACGACGGTGAGCCGGTCCGCGAGGTCGGGCGCGTGGCCGGCGACGGTGTCCGGGAGCGCGGCGGCCAGCGCCGGGTCGATCTCGATCGCGGTCACGTGACGCACGTGCGGAAGCAGCGCCAGGGTGAGCGAGCCGAGTCCTGGGCCGACCTCGACCACGACGTCCTCGTCGGTGACCCCCGCGATCCGGACGATGCGGCGTACGGTGCCGTGGTCGATGACGAAGTTCTGGCCCAGGGTCTTGGTGGGCCGGATCCCGAACCGTTCGGCGAGGGCCCGCACGTCGGCGGGGGTGAGCAGGCGGGAGCGGTCGTCGGGTGCGGGTGTCTGTGTCACCCCCTCATCTTGCCAGCTCTCCCCGACACGCCCGGCCGGGGGACGGGGCGCGTACATTCGGGAAACGGATAAACCGAACCTCGTTCTAGAACGTGTTCGGCGGACACGTACCATGCTGCGCGACGGGCAGCACCCACCGCACCTCGTTCCAGTCCGCTCACCTCCCCACCGCCTTGGAGACCGAACCATGGGACCCCTCAACGGAATCCGCGTCGTCGAGTTCACCGGGCTCGGCCCGGCGCCGATGGCCGGGATGCTCCTCGCCGATCTGGGCGCCAGCGTCATCCGGCTCGACCGCCCCGAGGCCGCGGACGCGATGAACGCCGGTGCCGGCGGCCCGCACATGAGCGAGGGGCGCACCGTCCTGCCCGCCGACCTCAAGTCCGACGAGGGGCTCGCCCTCGCCCGTGACCTGGCCTCCCGCGCCGACGTCCTCCTGGAGGGCTTCCGCCCCGGGGTCATGGAGCGCCTCGGCCTGGGCCCCGGCACCTGCCTCGAACTCAACCCGCGCCTGGTCTACGCCCGGGTGACCGGCTGGGGCCAGGACGGTCCGCTGGCCCGCGCCGCCGGACACGACATGAACTACATCTCCGCCAACGGCGCCCTGCACGCCATCGGCCGTGCGGACGGTCCGCCGGTGCCCCCGATCAACCTCCTCGGCGATTTCGCCGGGGGCACCATGTTCGCGGTCACCGGCCTCCTCAGCGCCCTGGTCGAGCGCCAGACCTCCGGCCGGGGCCAGGTCGTGGACGCCGCGATGGTGGACGGCAGCGCCCTTCTGATGTCGATGGTGCACGAGGACCGCTCACGTGGCTCCTGGAACGACGAGCGCGGCACGAACTACCTGGACACCGGAGCACCCTGGTACGACGTGTACGAGTGCGCGGACGGCCGCCATGTGTCGGTCGGCTGTATCGAGCCCCAGTTCTACGCCGCGTTCCTGGAGGGCACCGGCTTGGCCGGGGAGGACCTGCCCCACCAGTGGGACCGAACAGGCTGGCCGCGGCTGCGCGAGCGCTTCGCCGAGGTCCTGCGCACCCGTACCCGGGACGAGTGGGGCGAGGTGTTCGGCGGCGTCGACGCGTGTGTGATGCCGGTCCTGTCCCTGGAGGAGGCCCCGGATCACCCGCACGTGCGTGCCCGCGGCTCGCTCGTGCGCGATGGCGGCCGTGTGGTTCCCGGCCCGGCGCCCCGCTTCGGCCGCACTCCGGGCGGAGTGACCCGGGGTCGGAGCCAGCCTGAGACCGGAGGAACCCTCCGAGAGTGGGGCATCGACCGTTGACCGGCCCGTGGACGGCACGCGCCCGGGCGTGCGAATCTCCCTGCCAGGCACGGAGAATGGCTAGGGTGACCGTCTAGAGCGTGTTCCGCGGGCGCTGCCCATCGCTTGGAGACCGCTGCGCGCGAAGCGCGGCCTCTGAGGGTTGGCGGAGGGTGGCGGGCGGGCGCGCAGCAGGGCGTGTGCCCGCGAACCACACCCGAGGCTGAGCACGCGATGGGGGTCTGCCATGCCACGACGGCTCGTCGCACCGGGGGCGCGTTGGGGGGCGCGCCTGTGCTCCCTGCTGCTGGCCGCGGTGGTGCTGTCGTGTGCCGCGCCCGCGGCGGCCAGCGCGTCCGCGACCGCTCCGGACTCCGGCGCCTCCGACATCACCCGCCCCGACCGTCCCGGCCCCGGCTCCATGGACCGGCGCAGCGGGCCCGTGGTGCTCGTGGGGGTTCCGGGCCTGCTGTGGGAGGACGTCACCCCCGAGAACACCCCGACCCTGTGGGAGATGGCGGAGGAAGGCTCCATCGGCAACGTGTCGATCCGCACCGCGACCTCCCGCACCTGTCCCACCGACGGCTGGCTGTCGGTGTCGGCCGGGCAGCGCGCCCTGTCCATCCGGGAACGCTTCACGGTGTGCGAGGCCGCTCCGGCGCCTGAGCGCGACGGCTCGGGCGCGGTCGTCCCCGAGTTCGGCTCCTACGTCCGGCAGAACGAGCGGGCTTCCTTCGACGCGCCCGTGGGCCTGCTCGGTCAGACGGTGCGCGACGCGGGCGGGACCACGCTCGCCGTGGGCCACGGCGCCGCCTTGGGGGTGGCCGACGCCTCCGGACGGGTGGATCACTACGTCGACGAGGTGCGCGGTCTGACCACCGGGCGCCTGGAGGGTGTCTCCCTGGCCGCAGTGGAACTGGCCGAGCTCACCCGGCTCTACCCCGTGTATCCGGACTCCTCGTCCCCCGACCAGGAGGACGTCGAGGAGGCGGTGGAGGACGAGGGCGACGGGGAGGAAGCAGGTGGGGAGGATCCACCCGAACCCGACCCCGACGACGTCCCGGAGTGGGAACGCGACAAGGCGCTGTCCGCCCTGGACGACCGGCTGCGGACGCTGAAGGGCGTGCTGCCGGTCGGCTCGTCCCTGATGGTCGTCGGCGTGTCCATGGACACCGGCCCCTCCCAGCTCACGGTGGGCCTGTCCGGGGAGATCACCGAGGACGGGTTCACCGGGTCGGGGGCGTTCCTGGCCTCGGAGTCGACCCGGCGCGCCGGGCTGGTGGTACTTACCGACACCACGCCGACCCTGCTGACCGCCCTGGGGATGCGGGCGACCGAGCCGACCAGCGGTCGGCCCTGGCATCTGACCGGACGGCCGCCGACGACCGACCAGGCCGTGGGACGGCTGGTGGAGTTCAACACCGCCGCGATCGTGGTGGGATCAGCCATCCCGGGCTTCTTCAGCGGGCTGGTCGCCTCCCAGCTGCTCATCTACGCGGCGGCGGCCTACGCCCTGCACCGGTACTCGAACCGGCAGCGCGGCAAACGTGCGCGTGTGCTGTCGATGACACGGATCGTGGCGCTGGCCGGTGCCGCCTTCCCGGTGGCCAGCTATCTGGCCAACCTCATCCCGTGGTGGACCTCGCCCATACCGCCACTGGCGCTGCTGGCCTGTGTCCTGGTCGCGGACGCCTTGGTGGTGGCGCTAGCCGTGGCCGGGCCGTGGCGGAGCACGGTCCTCGGACCGATGACGGTGGTGGCGGGGACCACCACGGTGGTGCTCTTCCTCGACCTGTGCTTCGGCGCGAACCTGCAGATGAACTCACCCACTGGCTACTCACCGATCGTGGCGGGCCGGTTCTACGGGATCGGCAACATCGCGTTCGCCACGTTCGCGACCGGCATGCTGATGGCGGTGGCCGGTGTCTCCCACGAGTTGATCTCCCGGGGGCGGCGCGGCGCCGCCGTGGTGACGACTCTGGTCATCGGGTCGGCGACGGTGCTGATCGTCGGCTGGCCAGGGCTGGGCACCGACTTCGGCGGGGTGATCGCACTGATTCCGGGCCTGGCGGTGACGACGATGATGATCGCCGGGATACGCGTCACCCTGCCCCGTCTGGCCGCGGTGGGCGCGGCCGCGGTGGCGGCGATCGCGCTGCTGTCGTGGCTGGACTACCTGAGGCCGCCGCAGGAGCGCAGCCACTTCGGAGCGTTCGCGGGCCAGGTGATCAACGGCGATGCGGCCGCTGTGGTGGTCCGCAAGCTCGGTTCGATGCTGGGGACGCTGGGCAACTGGCAGCTGACCCTGTTGGCGGCGTGTGCGCTGGTGTTCCTGTTCGTGGTGCTCCACCGGCCGATCCACTGGCGGTTCGGTGCCCTACAGGGGGCCTACGAGTACGCGCCGACACTCAGGGCGGGGCTGACCGGTTCGCTGGTGACCGCTCTGGTGGGTTTCGCGGTCAACGACTCGGGGGTGGCGATCCCGGCGATCGCACTGACGGTGGCGGTGCCGTTGACGCTGTCCGCGTGTGTGTGGGCCCTCCAGCGGCAGGATGGAGAGCGGACTTCCGGCCCCGAACCGGTCGAGAACGCCCAATGAATGTGATGCACGCCTCACCAAGCACAGGAAGTGCAAAGCACACGAGCACGAACTTGCGTCGCTCACGTCACGAAACGGCCACATCCTTATGGTAAAGTCCGTGGCTGGGCGATCCTTGTAGAGGATACCCGGTGCCCCGACGGGCGTCGGATCGGTCGCCCGGAACACGGGAGCGGCCCCGGCAGCACCGCTCCGACCGCCGCCCCGAGCCACGGGCGGGGAATGCCCGCCCCTGTGGGCGGGTTTCCAGAGTTGCGGGGCAGGGAGTGGCCCGAAGCAGCAGCGTCCATCGACGCACCATCCGTCTCCGCCGTCACCAGGCAGGGCACGGCCAGGAACTTTCAACCCAGATCCGCACGTTCTCTGGACAGCTGTGCTCTTGGTGAGGCTTCCAGCAGACCCAGGCGAGAAGGGCGTTTCACCCCCGGTCCGGGGCACCACAAAGGAAATTGATGAACCATCAGCTTGGCTACCGCGGTAACGCGAAGAACGCACCGGTCGGCACCAGCTCTCGGAGCGGCGTGCGACCCACCGCGCCGACCAGTCGGGCACGTCCCGAATACGCCGGAGTCGCCATGCCCGACCTGACCATCTCCTCCACCCTGCACGACGCCGGACGGGTTCTGGCGTTGGACGGGGAGATCGACATGGCCACCGAACACCGCTTCCAGGAGGCGGTGACCGAGGCTCTCACCACCCAGCCCCTCGGCCGCGTGGTCCTGGACTGCTCCGATCTCCGGTTCATCGATTCCAGCGGGCTGCGCGTCCTGATTCGCGCGCACAAGGCGGCCAAGGAGCAGCAGGCGCTCCTGGCGATCGCCTCGCCCATCCAGCGGGTGCTACAGACCCTGCGGGTCACCTCGCTCGACACGCGCATCCCCGTCTTCACAACGGTCTCCGAGGCGCTCACCGCGCCGCACGCCAGCTGACCGGCTGACACCGGGGCCGCCGCGGCACGGGCCCGGCGCCCTTCGCGCGAGCAGCGGCGCGGCGCGTCCACGACACCTCTTCCGGGGCGTGGCCTGAGGGCCGCGCCCCTCTTCCGTGCGCCCGGACGCCGCCGGGGCGCCGCGGTCCTCAGAAAAGCAGCAGCCACACGCCCAGTGCGGTCACTGCGATGTTCACCAGGAAGAAGACCGCCACCCACAGGGTGCCGGGCACACTGGTGAGCCGCGCCAGCTGGTCGGCGTCGGAGTGCGGCGAGGGGTTGCGCATCCGCTGCGACTGGAGCTCGAAGACCGGACGCACGCCCGCGAAGAGCAGGAACCAGATGAACAGGTAGGCGAAGGCCGCCTGGATCTCCGGTGGAGTGAACCAGCTGACCCCGAACACCACCGCTCCGGTGCCCACCACCGACACCACACCGTAGATGTTGCGGATCATCAGCAGCATGGCGGCGAGTACGACGATGCTCAACCACAGCAGGGCGGTGATGCGGTCCGACATCAGCATGAGGATGCCGAGGAAACCGACGACCGACGGGGCGACGTAGCCCGCGAAGACGGTCAGGACCATACCGGCGCCGGTCGGCCTGCCCCGGGAGACGGTGACCCCCGAGGTGTCCGAGTGCAGTCGGATGCCGGTGAGCTGGCGACCGCTGAGCAGGGCGACGAGGGCGTGCCCGCCCTCGTGGGCGATGGTGACGACGTTGCGTCCGATCCGCCAGGGCGGACCGAACAGCACGGTGGCCAGGGCCAGGACGGCCGCGGTGATGACGATCCACCGCTCCGGTTCGGGCTGGACGGACAGTACTTCCCGCCAGACGTCACCCAAGGTTGTTCCCACCGCTGCCCCCGACTCCTGGTTCGACTGGACCGTGCGCGGGTCCCACCGGTTCGCGCCACGGTTACCGGGAAACGCGCAGAACAAGGACCCTTGCCGAACTTTAGGGCATTTGGGTAAGTGCCGCGTTTCTCCTGCGAAGCCGGGACCAGACTCCGAAGCCAATCCGACTCCCCCGCACCAATGAACTGGCCAAACGGGATCCGCCAACCTACATTCATCACTGTCAGTTGTTTTCCAGCTACAAGGAGCAAGGAACATCGTGAAACGTATCGCCGGAATCGCCCTCATGGCCATGGCCGCTGGTGCCGTCATCGGATCCGCCTCCCCCGCCGTCGCGAACGGCGGGCACGACGACGGGTACCACGGCCACAGCTGGGGCTGGCACGAGTCCGAGAAGGACGGCAAGAAGGACCACGACGAGGACGAGAACCGCTGGAACGGTCACGACCACGAGGACGAGGACGAGGACGAGGGCAAGCACAAGGGCAAGAAGGGCAAGGGCCACCACGACGACGGCCACGACGACGACCACGACCACGGCCACGACCACGGCCACGATCACGATCACGAAGACGAAGACGAAGACGACGAAGACCACGACCACCCCGGCTACCACTAGGGCGTGTTCCCCGGCCCGTGCGTCCGGCTGAGTCCGGCGGTCCGGTCCGGACCCCTCGGGGCGCCGCTGGTGGAACGACACGTTCCCCGCCGCCTCGCCCGACAGGTACCCACCCCTGTCGCGACGGCGTCGCCCGCGGCCGAGGCCGCGGGCGACGCCCGTGTCCGGCCTCCCTCCCCGGCCGGGGAGGGACCGGTCAGTTCCCGGCCGACTCCGCGGCGGCCTTGAGCCGCTCCAGGGTCAGTTCGATGCTCCGCCCGTTCTTGGCGGGCATCCCCATCAGTACGTAGAACGCCGGAAGCCCACGGGAGTAGTCGAAGGTCTCGGTGACGCGGGTACCGCCCCCGGGCAGTTCCTCCAGCTCGTACCGCCAGCGGTGCGGGCCGAAGTGCCGCCATGCGATGAGGCGGTCCGCCTCGTACTCCACCACTCGGTTGGTGATGCGGTAGCCGACACCGAACATCCTCATGTCCATACCGAACTCGCTGCCCCGCTCCAGCCGCTCCGGCCCGAAGAGGGTGTCGCGCACCGTCCCCGACCCGTCGAACTCGGAGTGCCTCGCCGGTGCCGCGATGATGTCGAAGATCCACTTGGCGGGAGCGTCCACCACGACGCTCCGCGCAACCTTGTGTTTGGCCATGGCTGCATCATGTCACCGGCCACCGGGCCGACCGGCCACGGGTACCCCGGCACACCCTTATCAAGGACGGATCGCGTGACGCTCCACCGACGCCAGCCCGCCGTCCACGGAGTCCACGTGCACCACCCAGAAGGAGCCCTTGCGCAACCCCGGCTGCTGGGTGAACGGCGCGTTCGTCCGGGTGAGCGCCTCCGCCACCAGGTGCGGTATCAACTCGCCGTGCGTGCACACCACCGTCGGCCGCCCCTCGGCCAGGATGTGCGCGAGCGCCTTCCTGGCCTCCTCCACACCGTAGGAGGAACCTCCGTCCCCCGGGGAGGAGCCGGCGGAGGGCTTGTGGGCCGTGAACGCCCGCTCGGTGCGCATGGGCACGTCGGAGTCCACCGTGTACGGCAGCACCGACTCGGTGCACCGCGCCGCCGAGGACGTCACCACCCGGGGCCGTCCGTAGGCGTTCAGCAGCCGGGGCAGGGCCAGTGCGTCGGCGCGACCGGCCCCGTCCAACGGACGCAGCAGGTCGTCACCGGCCCAGGCGCGCTTCTTCTCCGCAGAGAGGTGCCGCAACAGGATGACGGGGAAGGTGGTGACGGGTCCGGCCAGGAAGTTGTCGACCACCTGGACGTCGTGGTCGTAGGTGAGCCTGCGGCGGGCCTCCTCCGCGCGCACCCACTCGACCAGCTCGACCTCCTCGTTGGGCGGGTAGTCGGTCCCCTCGCCTGGCTCCGCGGGGGTGGCCGCCCACCACTCCACCTGTTTGGGCCAACCGTCCTTGAGGTAGCGCTGTGGCGGAAGCCTGCGTCCCAGCACGGGTGTCAGGCCGGTCTCCTCCCAGACCTCGCGGACCGCGCCGGTGACGGGGAGCTCGCGCTTCTTGAGCTTGCCCTTGGGCAGGGTCCAGTCGCCGCGGTCGGGTCTGCGGATGAGGACGATCTCGGTGCCGCCCGCTCCCTCACGCCACAACAGGGCACCACTCGCGCGGATGGGTTCGAGGTAGCCCCCGACCGCCGCCTGGCGCAGGACGTCGCCTCCCACGCCGTCGACGGATCCCTCGACGTCTCCCTCTCCCCCGTTCTCCATGATGTTCATCCGCCTTCCACTGCTCGCAGGTGCCGGTCGCCGCGCAGGCTGTCCTGCAAGTCGGTGAGCGGCCGGCCGTCGCCGCCGTGGGTGGCGCGGGTCCAGGTGCCGTCGGGTTCCAACCGCCAGGACGAGGTGGTGTCGGCCATCGCCAGGTCCATGAGACGGACCAGGCGGTGGCACTGCTCGGGGTCGTTCAGGCATACCAGCGCCTCGACTCTGCGGTCCAGGTTGCGGGGCATCAGATCAGCGCTGCCGATCCACACCCGGGGCCGCCAGCCGCCCGAGAAGACGAAGATGCGGGAGTGCTCCAGGAAGCGGCCGAGGATGCTGCGGACGCGGATGTTCTCGGAGAGCCCGGGCACCCCGGCGCGCAGGACGCAGCTGCCGCGCACCCACAGGTCGACGCTCACACCGGCCTGCGAGGCCCGGTAGAGGGCGTCGATGATCTCCTTGTCGACCAGGGAGTTGACCTTGATACGGATACGGGCGGGCTCCCCTTCGAGGCTGTTGTCGATCTCGGCGGCGATCTGTTCCAGCAGGCTCTCGCGCAGGGCGGTCGGCGCGGTCAGCAAGCGCCGGTAGTGCCCCTTGCGGGAGAAGCCCGTGAGGCTGTTGAACAGGTCGCTGACGTCCTCTCCCAGCTCGGGGGCTGAGCTGAACAGACCGAGGTCCTCATAGACGCGGGCGGTACTCGGGTTGTAGTTGCCGGTGCCCACGTGGCAGTAGCGGCGCAGCAGACCGTCGTCGTCCTGGCGGATGACCATGGACAGCTTGCAGTGGGTCTTGAGGCCGACGACGCCGTAGACGACATGGCAGCCCGCCTGTTCGAGCTTGCGCGCCCACTGGATGTTGTTCTGCTCATCGAAGCGGGCCTTGACCTCGACCAGGACCACGACCTCCTTGCCCGCGCGGGCAGCTTCGATGAGGGACTCCACGATGGGTGAGTCGCCGCTGGTACGGTATAGGGTCTGCTTGATCGCCACGACCTTGGGGTCGGTGGCGGCCAGGGCCAGGAAGCGCTCGGTGGTGGTGGCGAAGGACTCGTAGGGATGGTGGACGAGGACCTCGCGTCCACGGATGGCGGCGAACAGGTCGCCGGCGGGCAGGGCGCGGGGCTCGACGGGGACCATGGGCGGGTAACGCAGTTCGGGCCGGTCGGCGTCGGCGATCTGGGACAGCCCCGCGAGGTTGAGCGGCCCGGAGACCCGGTAGGTCTCCCCCTCCTCGGCGCCGAGCGCCCGGGTGAGGATGGTGAGCACCCCGTCACTGATGTCGTGTTCGACCTCCAAGCGCACGAGCGGGCCGAAACGGCGGCGCAGCAGTTCGTCCTCCAGGGAGGTGACGAGGTCGTCGGTCTCGTCCTCGTCGACCTCCAGGTCGGCGTTGCGGGTGACCCGGAACGCGTGGTGCTCCAGGACCTGCATTCCCTCGAAGAGCTGGGGCAGGTGGGCGGCGACGATGTCCTCGACGGGCACGAACCGGCCGCTGCCCCCGCCACCGGACTCGATGAAGCGGGGCAGGGCGCTGGGTATCTTGACGCGGGCGAACATGCGGCGCCCGTCGCGCGGGTCGTGGACGGCGACCGCGAGGTTGAGCGAGCGGCCGGAGATGTAGGGAAAGGGGTGCGCGGAATCGACCGCGAAGGGGGTCACCAGCGGGTAGATCGAGTGCTGGAAGTAGCCGTGCAGGTCCTCGCGTTCGGAGTTCTCCAGCTCGCTCCAGCGCACGA
This sequence comes from Nocardiopsis sp. TRM 82005, assembly GCF_056312425.1. Lineage (NCBI taxonomy): Bacteria > Bacillati > Actinomycetota > Actinomycetes > Streptosporangiales > Nocardiopsidaceae > Nocardiopsis > Nocardiopsis sp. TRM 82005. The sequence goes on along the minus strand of NZ_JBWDTQ010000030.1, from coordinate 67,688 downwards.
TACGGATACCGGCCTCGCGTAGGGCGGGCGCGACGCTGTCCTGGAAGCAGGCGGCCTGGCGGAACATGAGCTCGTGGGTGAACCGGGAAATGCGTTCGAGCAGCACGCGTGGGTGGTGCCCGCTGGAGGAGGCGACGGACAGGCCGGTGGCCAGGCGCCGTTTGAGCCCGGCGACGCGGACCATGAAGAACTCGTCCAGGTTGCTGGAGAAGATCGCCAGGAACCGTGCCCTCTCCAGGAGGGGGATGTCCTCGTCCTCGGCGAGTTCGAGGACCCGCTGGTTGAAGCGGAGCCACCCCTCCTCGCGGTCCATGAACCTGTCGGCGGGCAGGCCGGAGGGCTCGGTGGCGGTGCCCGCTGGCGTTGGCGCTGATTCCGTGCTCACAGTGGGCAGACTCCCCCCTTTCCATGACCTCCCGGTGACAGCCCCGTGAGGGGGAAATGACCAAGACGCGACCGATGTGGACCGTTTCTTCTCCGTGTGTCCGCACACGCCGGTTCTTCTCCGTGTGTGTCGGCGTCCGGAACAGGCCGATCGTGGGGAGAGCCGACACCGGACGGTCAGTCAGCCGATACCGATTTGCAGGTCGGGCGGCATGATCATCAGGAACGTCCCGATGCGCATGACCACCTGGAGCCAGGTGTTGCGGAAGCACGCCCACAAGTAGCCGTAGAGAAGACTGGCCATGGCGTAGGTCAGCAGGGAGAGGCCGGTGTTGTACACCAGGTCGTTCCCCGGTAGCTGGGAGACCGCGTCGTAGGGCTGGATGACCGCGTAGGTGAACGCGAAGACCACCGAGGTCGCCACGATCCCGCCCCAGCGGCCCATCTGGATCTCCAGGCGGGTCTGCACCATCCCGCGGAAGAAGATCTCCTCGCACACGGCGATGACGGCGAAGGCGAGCACGAAGCCCACCAGGGGGAAGGACGGGCTCGGCAGTCCGATGTAGGGGATGAGCAGGTAGCCGAGGAGGCTCAGCGCGATTCCGACCGGGAACAGTCCGAGCCAGCGCCAGAGCTCGGTCACATTCAGGGCGATCGCCGGCATGCCGGTGCCGTTGCCGTCCACGGTGATCCCCGAGCGGTCCATGACCAGCAGCGGCAGGGTGAACAGGAACAACAGCCTGGACACCAGGGAGGCCGACATGGCCATGTCCGCGCCGATCTGCGCCCCGAAGGTGTCGAAGACCAGCGACAACAGCGCCATGGACAGTATGAAGCAGACGAGGAACAGCGCCAGCCAGACCAGTTCCCGGTTGATGGGATGGCCCTCCATCGCCCGGACGATCCTGCGGTCCAGTCGTTCGCGTGCGCCGAACCCCCTGACCATGGCCCAGGCGAGGATCCCGCCGATCAGCATCGGCGACCAGGAGACCAGGAGGAGGAGCAGGGAGTCACCCAGGACGTCGGCGCGCAACACGGGGTGCGAGAGCACCGGCACCGTGAGGAGCAGGACGGCGAGCAGCGCCCACCAGGCGAGCCCCCATCTTCGCACCATGGTCACAAGAGTCCCCCCTGTCTCAGAACTCTCATTCTGCCCAAGGGGAAACTAAAAGCTACTTAATGACTACGGTATGTCGCCACTCGTCTCGACGTGTCCGGTCCGGACACGGCTCGGGGCCGCTCCCCGTACGGGAGCGGCCCCAGTACGCGGTGGGCCGGTCGTACCCTCAGTGCCCGTTGTCCAGGACCGAGCGGAGGAAGGACTTGGTCCGTTCCTCCTTCGGGTCACCGAAGATCTGTTCCGGGGAACCCGCCTCGGCGATCTGGCCCTTGTCGAACATGAGCACCCTGTGCGACACGTCGCGGGCGAAGGACATCTCGTGGGTCACGCACAGCATCGTGATGTCCGTGGTCTCGGCGACCTCACGCAGCACGTCGAGGACACCGGCCACCAGCTCCGGGTCCAGGGCCGAGGTGACCTCGTCCAGCAGCAGGATCTCCGGCTGCATGGCCAGCGCGCGGGCGATCGCCACACGCTGCTGCTGGCCCCCGGAGAGCTGGGTGGGGTGGGAGTCGATCTTGTCGCCGAGCCCGACCAGGTCCAGCAGCTCCTCCGCACGGGCGTTGGCCTCCGCCTTGGGAGTGCCCAGCACGTGCACGGGGGCCTCGACGATGTTCTGCCGAACGGTCATGTTCGGGAACAGGTTGAACTGCTGGAAGACCATGCCGATGCGCTTGCGGCGCTCACGCAGGTAGCCCTCGCTGGCCGGAGTCATGTGGTCCGCGCCGCGGCGCATGTGGCTGAACGGCTCACCGCCCACCCAGATGACCCCCTCGGTGACCTTCTCCAGGGTCATCAGCAGGCGCAGGATCGTGGTCTTGCCGGAACCACTCGGGCCGATGAGGGTGACCCGCTCGCCGGGGGACACGGAGAAGTCCAGGTGGTCGAGCACGGTGAGGTCGCCGAAGCGCTTCACCACGTCGTCGAAGACGATCAAGGGCTGATCCTGGGATTGGCCCCCGACACCCTGGGGTCCTTCGTTCTGTCGGGTATCAGACGGCGGCATAGCGTCGCTCCAGTCGTCGGAGAAGGATGGCGGACGGGATGCTCACGAGGAGGAACAGGAACCCGACCACGGTGTAGACCTCGACGACGCGGAAGCTCGCGCTGCCGATCCGCTGTGCCTCGGTTAGCAGCTCGCTCACACCGATCGCGATGAGCAGCGGCGTGTCCTTGAACGTCGCGATGAGGTAGTTGCCCAGCGCGGGGATGACCTTGCGGATGGCCTGCGGCAGCACGATGGCGCCCCACGTGCGGTGGACGGGCAGGCTCAGTGCCCGGGCCGCCTCCCACTGCCCCTTGGCCACGCCCTCGATGCCCGAGCGGTAGACCTCGGCCGTGTAGGCCGCGTAGTGCACGCCGATGACGGCGATCCCCACGGTCATCGGGGAGATGTGGGCCGGGGCCAGGAGGAAGACGAACACCGCCTGGATGACCAGCGGTGTCGTACGGATGAACTCCATGGCCGCGTGCAGGGCGGCGCCGAAGAACGGCGTCCGGCGGGCGATGGCGACCGCCAGGCCCAGGACCAGTGCGATCAGGTAGCCGAGGAGGGTGATCTGGACGGTCGTCCCCAGGGCGCCCAGCAGGTCGGGCAGGATCTGGAAGGTCCACTGGAAGTCCCACATCACTTGACCACCCCCGGCTTCGTACCGGCCGGCGCGGGCCGGAGGAGGAACTTCAGTCCTCCGCCGCCCGGCGGGGTACGGCCCAGTTTCCGGTTGGCACGGCGTTCGAGCAGTCGCATGCCGAAGATCAGGACCTGCGCGATCAGGTAGTAGAGGATGAAGGCGCCGATGAAGGCGACCACCGTCTCACCCGTGGACTCGCGCATGTTCTGCGCGACGGCCGTCAGGTCGGTCACACCGATGAGGTAGACCACCGCGGTGGCCTTCATCAGCTCGATGACGAGGTTGCCGAACGTGGGCAGCATCTGGGCCCACGCCTGGGGCAGCACGACGAGGCGTACCCGCTGGAACCAGGAGAGGTTCAGGGCGACCGTCGCCTCGACCTGCGCCTTGGGCACGGCGTTGATGGACGACCGTACGACCTCGGCTCCGTAGGCCCCCACGTTGAGGCCCAGGGCGAGGATCGCGGCGAATCTGTCGTCCAGTTGGAACCCGCTCAGCTGCGGCAGGGCGAACGCCATCCAGAACATCAGCACCAGGGCGGCGATGCCCCGGAACACCTCCACGTAGACCGTGGCGATGGCCCGGGGCAGCCAGTGCCTGATCGTCCCCATGATCCCGAAGACCATGGCCAGGACGAAGGCCAGGGCACAGCCGCCGATGGTGAGCTGGATGGTGACCCATGCGCCGTCGATGTAGAGCGGTAGTCGCTGGATCAGGAAGTCCACTACGGGGTCATCCCTCGCAGAGTTCGGCGGTGGTCGTGTCGTCGGGCAGGTCGGCCTCGGTGAAGCCCCACTCCTCGCCCAGCTCCAGGAGGCGTCCGCTCTCCTTGAACTCGGCGATCACGCGGTTGATCTCCTCCAGCAGCTCGGTGTCCGCCTGCCGGATGCACAGTCCGCCCCAGCCCTTCTCCTCCTTGCCGTCCATCTCGGGGAAGAAGGGCTCGGTGACCTCGAAGGGACCGCCCCGGTCCTGGAGGAGGTACTCGTGGGACACGCTCAGCATGGACATCGCGTCGACGCGCCCCGCCTCCAGCAGCTCGTAGCCGGCGGTCTGGTTGGAGATCAGCTCCTGCTGGCCCTCGGGCACCTCGAAGTAGTTGGCGTAGGTCTGCTCGACCGAGCCGTTGAGGACCGCGAGCTTGAGGTCGGGGTTGTCGGTGAAGTCCGTGAAGTGCTGGATGCCCTCCGGGTTGCCCTCCTTGACCATGAAGGCCTCGGGGGAGGTGGCGGTGGGCTCGCTGAAGGCGACCTGCTCGCAGCGCTCGGGGGTGATGAACATACCGGCGGCGATGACGTCGAAGCGGTTTGACTTCAGGCCCGGGATCAGTCCGTCCCAGTTCACCGAGGAGGCCTGGACCTCGGGAACGCCCAGCTCCTCGAAGACCGCCTTGGCCACGGCGGGGGACTGCCCGGCGGGGTCGCCGGAGTCGTCGACGAAACCGAAGGGGATCTCGTTGGCGAGGCCGATCGCCACGAAGCCCTGCTCGCGCAGGCGCTCCAGGGTCGAGGTGCCCTCTTCGCCCTCGCCTCCGCCGTTGCCCCCGCCGTCGACACGGCTGCAAGCGGCGAGGCCGACGGTGGCCAGCCCCACCCCGCCCAGGCGAAGTGCGTCTCGACGGCCCCAGGTTCCTCGGCGTACAGCTGGTACCTGCTTCTTCACGACTGCTCCTCGAAAGACTTGGGGGAGCGGCGCGCTCGCCCGGCGGGGGACGGCTACACCGCCTATGCGGATGGTGGGACGCCCGGTGTGGGCGGGTCGCGGCCCGCTGTACCGCGGCTGCGGCCGCCGTCCGGTGCAGGGCACGGCGGCCTGGTACGGGGTTCTCTCTCCCGAGCATGCTCAGCTTCCCCCAAGCATGCTCCGCAGTAACGAGACCCGATTAGTCCGTTATGCACTGGTTATTCATGTGCAGCTCCCGGGTGATCGGTCCTTCGCCCTGCTCAGGGCGGGTCACCTGTGCTTTGTGACCCTGAGTCCGAAGCTCCGTCACGCTGGGGCGCACACTCCGTGAACAACGTGGACGGGGCCCTGAGGCCCCGCCCACGTTGTTCTCAACCGGCCCGCCCGCCGCCCTCCGTCACCATCGACGGACGCCTGCGGCGTAGACCTCTGTTGTCCGGCTTCCCGGAGAACCAGCCCTCCTGTGGCTCCGACGCGGGCCCGAACGGGTTCTCGGGGTTCCGCCTCGCTTCGCCAGGCAGGCGTTCACCGAACAGGCGCTAGGCCTCGGCGGTCTCGTCGTCCTCGACGATGAGCGGGTAGACGCCGTTCTCGTCGTGGACCTCGCGCCCGGTGACGGGCGGGTTGAACACGCACAGCACGCGGAAGTCCGTCTTCGGACGGACCGTGTGCTTCTCATGACCGTTGAGCAGGTAGAGGGTGCCCGGGGTGATGATGTGCTTCTCCCCGGTCTCCTCGTTGGTCACCTCGGCCTCGCCCTCGATGCAGTGCACGAGCTCGATGTGGTTGGCGTACCACATGCTGGTCTCCGTGCCCGCGTACAGGACGGTCTCGTGGAAGGAGAAACCGACCTTCTCCTTGCCGAGAATGACCCGACGGCTACGCCAGGTCTCGGTCTTGATGTCGCGGTCGGTGTCGTTGACTTCGTCCAGGCTGCGAACGATCACTGGTTTCTCCTAACGCGCTCTGCGGCGTCTTTCGATGGTGGTGCCACGCGGTGCGGGGCCGGACAACGCCTCAAGGGTCGCCGTCCGGCCCCGCACCGCGTGGTGTGGAACTCCTCGCCGAGGAGTTCCTAGGCGGGCTGTGCCACCTTGACCGCGGCACGGGCCGCGTCAGCCATGATGTCAAGCCCGGCCGTGAGTTCCTCCTCGCTCGCGGTCAGCGGCGGCAGGAGTTTGACGACCTCGTCCTCGGGACCGGAGGTCTCCAGGAGCAGGCCCCGGTCGAAGGCCTCGGCGGCGACCTTCTTGGCGATGCCGTCCTCCTCGAAGGCCAGGCCACGGGCCAGGCCGCGGCCGCGCACGTGCGCGCCGAACTCGGCGTGCTCGGCGGCCATCTCGGCCAGGCGGGCGCCGACCATGTCGCCCTTGGCCTTGACACTGTCGGCGAACGAGGAGTCGCTCCAGTAGCGGCGCAGCGCCTCGGAACCGGTGACCATGGCCGGGTTGAACCCGCGGAAGGTCCCGTTGTGCTCGCCCGGCTCCCACACGTCCAGCTCGCGCTTGAACAGGGTGAGGGCCATGGGCAGACCGTAGCCGCTGATGGACTTGGACAGCGTGACGATGTCCGGGGTGATCCCGGCCTCCTCGAAGCTGAAGAAGTCGCCGGTGCGGCCGCAACCCATCTGGATGTCGTCGACGATCAGCAGGATGCCGTACTCGCGGCACAGCTCCGAGAGCTCGCGCAGCCACTGGGCGCTGGCGGCGTTGATGCCGCCCTCACCCTGGACCGTCTCGACGATGACGGCGGCGGGCTTGTCCAGGCCGCTGCCGCTGTCGTCCAGCAGGCTGCGCAGCCACAGGAAGTCCGGCGTCTTGCCGTCCAGGTAGTTGTCGAACGGCATCGTGGCGACGTGCCCCAGCGGCACGCCGGCGCCGCCGCGCTTCATCGAGTTGCCGGTGACGGCCAGGGCGCCCAGGGTCATGCCGTGGAAGCCGTTGGTGAAGTTGACGATGGTCTCACGACCGGTGTACTTACGGGCCAGTTTCAGCGCGGCCTCGACCGCGTTGTTTCCCGCGGGGCCGGGGAACTGGATCTTGTAGTCCAGGCCCCGGGGTTTGAGGATGATCTCCTCGAAGGTCTCCATGAACTCGCGTTTGGCCACGCTGTAGGCGTCGAGGCTGTGGACGATCCTGTCGTCGGTCAGGTACTCGACGAGCGGGGTCTTCAGCTCGGGGTTGTTGTGCCCGTAGTTGAGCGATCCCGCTCCTGCGAAGAAGTCCAGGTAGGGCTTACCGGTCTCGTCGTAGACATGGCTTCCGACGGCCCTGTCGAACACGACCGGCCAGTTCCGGCAGTATCCGCGGACTTCGGACTCCAGGCGCTGGAAGGTCTCCATGGTGTGTTCCTTGGTTCCTTTCCCCAGATTCGTGGGCTCATGGCTTGGACGATGGGGTGTTTGGGTGGATCCGGTGCGGATGATCGGTCACACTTCCGGCTCGGGGTTGAAAGGGCCGATGCGTACGAGGTCCTCGGGATCATGCGGAGTGTCGCCCGCGGGGAAGTGTCCCTCCCCGAAGAGCGGACTCCACACGGCTTCGGCTCCCCTGTCCCGGGCGAACGAGGCGAACAGGGCGCGGGATGCGGTGTTGTCAGCGGTGACGGTCGCTTCGAGGTAGCGCAGGCCACGCTCGGTGATCCGGTCGCCGATGAAGTCGAGCATCCGGCGGGCCAGCCGCTGGCCGCGAAACGCGGAGTCCACGGCTACCTGCCAGAGGAAGTACGTGTCTGGGCTGTCAGGCCGCACGAAGCCCGTGACGTAGGCCGCGACACGGCCCTCGTCATCGCGGGCGACGACGCTGGTCGTGGCGAAGTCCCGACACCAGAGCGCGTAGGCGTACGGGGAGTTGACGTCCATACCCGTCTCCCCCGCCAGTCGCCACATGTGCGGGCCGTCCTCTAGGGACGGGTGCGACAGGCGCACGCCTCCACGGCCCGCGGCGCCTGGGCTCTCGGGGCCCTCGGCCCCGGCGTCAGTCCGGTCGCGTGCTTGGAGGTTCGTTCGTAGATGTGGCACGTCGATCGAACTTAGCGAACGAATAGCAATGGAGTTTCAGGGAGACTCCGCGTAGATGTTTCAGCACGATCTCATCGGGTAGGACTAGTTCATTTAGTAGTGCCTCGATGTCCTGACCAGGGTGTTCACACGGCCCCTGTGAGCGGTCGGCCAACGCGCTCACGCCCTGCCTACCAAGGGATTCCGCGCCTTGGCCGCTAGCCGGTGACACGGGGTGCCAGCGCGGGCCACACCGTGGTCGCCGTACGGGGTCAACGGCCGTCAAGGTCAAACATAGAGCCTGAACGAGCAATATTAAGCGTGCGTTAAGTCACATTGATTCGGTGGAAACCTCGCGACATAACACCACCAGGACGTCGCGGACCCCGCCGGACGGCACTTCCCCGGAGGCGGGGGGCTTCTCGCGGGCCCCGAAACACGGAGGGCCCCGGCGGCCCGGCGCGCCCCGGAGCCGCTGGCACACCCGTCAGTACGGGCGTCCTCATCCGCATCCGCGGCCACGGCGGGGCACAGTCGGCCCGCTACCCGGAACGGTCTTGAGAAATCACGGATTTTTTAGCAGACTTCGCGTAGTACTACATGAGGTCGTACTACACTTGGTCGCATCGCTACGCCGCGATTTCCCGGGTCAGTCACCCTTGGGCGGCGGGGCGGAGGAGTTCCCTGACCCCTCCGTGAGAACACGGTGCGGGCCACTGACCACGGATCACAGCCACGGATCGGAGGCGCTCGTGAACCGCCTGTACCACGAGAGCGAGGACTGGGTCGAGCACGGCAACTGCCGCTCGTACGACCCGGAGATCTTCTTCCCGGTCAGCAGCACCGGGATCGGGCGCGCCGACACCGAGCAGGCCGTCGCCGTCTGCCGCAGTTGTACTGTTCGCCAGGAGTGCCTGCGGTGGGCCCTGCGGGCCGGAGAGGCTCACGGAGTCTGGGGGGGCACCACCCCCGAGCAGCGTCGCTACATGCGGCGCGAGCTGGTTCCGGCCGGTCAGAACTGAGAGGGGCGCCCGAGGGGTCGCCGGCATCGCGGGGGACCGCGTCCGGCGGCCCCTCACCTCCTCGACCCGTCCGTCCCGACCCGAGGGAGGCGCTGTGACGCGGACGACCGCCGATCAGGCCGACCCGTACCGCGTGCGGCCGCTGGCCTCCCGTGGTCTTGCGGGCCCGCGGGGCACGGCCTAGGTTCTTTCCCGTGCAACCCGCTCACGGCATGCTCCGCCTCCTGCGCACGGCCCTCCTCGCCGCTGCGTGCACGGGGCTTGCCTGGAGCGGTCACAACGTGTGGGCCACCGCCCCGGCCTCCCTCGGCGGGTTCGCCGCGGCGACCGCTGCCCTGTTCCCCCTGCTGTGGTACTTCACCCGCGGGATGCGCGGCTTCGGCGACATCTTCGCCGTCATGGCCTCCGCCCAGGTCCTCCTGCACCTGATCCTCCAGGGATCGGCCGATCCCACCTTCGGGCTCCTCGGCACTGGTGCCGACCACACCGGGCACGGCCTGCTCACCCACGCCCTCGGCCTCGCGCCGGGCATGCTGTTCGCACACCTGTGGGCGGCTCTGCTGGCCTCCGCGCTGCTCGCCCACGGCGAGGCGGCCCTGTGGTTCCTGACCGCCCTGCTCTGCCACGTGCTGCCGTCACTGCGCGTCCCCGACCTCGCGTTCACCACACCCGTACGGGTTCCGTGCGCGGACACCCCGGCCGTGCCCTCCCCCGCCCTACTCTCGGCGCACGGGCCCCGCGGGCCTCCCCGGCGAAGGTCACGACGGTCCGCACCAGCGCTTCCGCCCTGTCACACGGGAGCTTGCACCCCCCGTGTGAAGGCGGGGGCACCCACTAAGGAATCCAGATGAGCACCAACCACAGCACCCCCGCCCACGATGGCGCGGCCTCCTCTCGCGTGCTACCGCGTGTGGCCGCAGCACTCCTGACTCCGCTCGCCGCCGCCGCGCTGGCACTGGCCCCCTCGCCCGCCATGGCCCACGACGTCCTGACCGCGTCCAGCCCCGAGGACGGCGCGACCCTGGACAGCGTCCCCGAGGAGGTCGTGCTGACCTTCAACAACTCCTTGACGGAGGGCGGCAGCGGCAGTGCCGTCGTCGTCACGGGACCGGACGAGGAGACCACCTACGAGGAGGGACAGCTCACCTTCGACAGCACGGACGTGTCGGTGGAGCTGGCCCCGCTGGACCAGGTCGGCGAGTACACGATCGGGTACCGCGTCGTCTCCTCCGACGGGCATCCGATCCAGGACACACTGACGTTCTCGGTGACCGAGGAGGCCGTCGCGGCAGCGGCTCCGGAGCCCGAGGAGACGGAGGAGACCGAGACCGCCGAGGAGCCCGCCGGGGAACCGGCTGACGAGATGACCGCCGACGAGGCCGCGGCTGAGGAGGGTGACGAGGGCGGTGTGCCACTGGTGCCCCTGGCGGTGCTGCTCGTCGTCGTGATCATCGGTGGCACCGCGGTCGTGCTCGTGGCCAAGCGCCTGCGCGGCGGCCTCGCGGACGGAGACTCCGCCAAGCGGTAGGCGGGCGCCAGCGGCCGAGGGCCCGTACACGGCCGGTCCCGGCCGTGTACGGGCCCTTCCCGTGTTCGATGCCCCGGCGGCGGGGCGGGAAGCCCGTCAGCGGGCCGGGAGAGCTGATGGGAGGGATGGGAGGCGTGAGAGTCGGTGGGAAACGTAGGAGTGGGGAGGCGTGGAAGGAGCGGGGGTGGTGCGAACGGGGGCTCTGGGAGGGTGGGGATCAGACGCGACGGGCCAGCAGGATGCTGATGTTGTCCTTGCCGCCCGCTTCCATCGCGGCCTGCCACAGGGCGTGCACGGCGGCCTCGTCACTGCCCGCCTCAGCGATCATCCGCTCCATCTCCTCGGGGATGACCAGGTCGGACAGGCCGTCGCTACACATGAGCCAGGCGCTGGGGTCGGCCGCGTCGTCCCTGCCCACATGCGGGACCATCGTGCCGCCCGAGCTGCCGCCCAGGGACTGGGTGATGAAGTTCGTGGTGACGGGACGGCCGTCCTCGGACGGTGGCAGCGCCGGCGAGTCGTCCTCGGAGAGCTGCCTCAGGCGGCGCCCCTCCAGGCGGTAGGTCCGCGAGTCGCCGACGTTGAACCAGAAGTTGCCGTCGTTGTTGAGCAGGACGCCCGCGACCGTGGTTCCCATCCCGGAGAACTCGGTGTGCTGCGTGGCGTGGTCCTTGATCTCCTCGTCGACGTTGCTCAGCAGCTGGGCGATCTCCTCGGGACCGTCCAGGCGCGGCCCCATCTCGGCCATACGGTGCACGGCGTGCTCCGAGGCGATCTCCCCCGCGGCCTGGCCGCCGATCCCGTCGGCGACCGCCAGGATGACGGGCTCACCCACCGGGAGCACGCAGCGCACAGGCGAGGTCATGTTCGCACTGGCGACGGTCAGGGCACCCATGACGACGGCGTCCTCATTGGCGGGACGGATAGCGCCCCGGTGCGTGAGGGCCGTGACAATGACTTCCCCACCAGCGACACCCATACGCCTTCCTCCCGTTTCGTCGGCCGTGGCCGGTTGCCCGGCGCCCCGCACCGGACCTTGGTCGAGTCCCGTTCAACGTCTGGATTCTGTCACCGTACCGAGCCACCGCCGGACTGGGTCAAAATCCGCGTACATCATGGCGGAAAACACCCGGATATGCAGTTCCCTCCCCGGTCCCCTCGCCAAAAGTTTCGTGACGGAGGAGTTTGCGGTGTGCATTGTGCCGTCTGGTGTTCCGGTCCGACAGTAGCGGCGGCTCCGCGGGCCCGACAGGGTTCGAGCGTCGATACGGCGAAGTCGCAGTATGGAGGGGTCATAACGGGGTTACGGTCCGCACTGAAACCCCCTTCGACCATGGCGCGGGATCGTCCGCACGTTGTCGGGACTGGAGCCGTCTGGCAGAATGTTGCCAGTTGGGTGTCTAAGACGCAGACACACACGACCCGCCCCGTGCGCCGTTCTTCGGCTGCTCATGGTGGCCGAAGTCCTCCTCGACCGGTCGTTTGGTGTGATCCCCGTGCGTCTGCCCTTCTCCATCCCCCCGCCGCCCCGCATCCGCCGTACCCGCCACGCGTGTACGGCCCTCAGCGCTGTCGGGCGGCCTCCACCGGCAGGTCATCCCACGGCACCCGGTGCCGCCTCCCCCTGACCGCGCCTCCCCCTCGCAAGCGCAACGTGTCGCGCACCGCTCCCACGACCCCGAGGAGCCGACGTGCCGACCCCGATCCCGCCCGGGGGGATTCCGATTCCCCGCTCCGGAATCACCTCGGGCCCGCCCACGACGGACACCAGACGAATCCGTGTCCAAGGAGTTCAGCCCAGTGAAGATCGCCATGGTCGCCGAACACGCCAATCCCCTCCCCGCCCACAGGGGGGAACCAGCCTGCCCCGCGAGCCTGCACGTGTGCGCGCTCTCCAGGCAGCTGGCCAAGCGCGGGCACCGCGTGACGGTCTACGTCCGCCGCAGCGACCCCGAACAGCCCGACGGCCGCACCCGCATGGCGCGCGGCGTCTCCGTCGCCTACCTGGACGCGGGTCCGGCCCGACCGATGCCCGCCGACAGGCACGCCGAGCACACCGGCGCCTTCGGCACCGCACTCGCCGCCGTCCTGGACGAGGACACGCCCGACGTCCTGCACGCCATCGGCTGGACCAGCGGCCTGGCCGCCCTGCACGCCCAGGCGCACAGCGAGAGTGACCAGAGCGACACGCCCATCGTCCAGACCTTCCACTCCCTCAACGCCAGCGAGCAGCGCAGCGGCCTCGTCCACCGGCCCGAACGTGCCCGTATGGAGACGATCCTCGCCTCCCGTGTCGACCACGTCCTGGTCAACTCCACCGACCAGCAGGGCGAGCTGGCCCGCCTGGGCGTGCCCCGCCACCACGTGAGCGTGGTGCCCTTCGGTGTGGACCCCGACCACTTCAGCGTGGAGGGCAGCGCCTCCACCGAGCACTGGCACTCCCGACGTGAGGAGCGCGCCCGCTTGATCTCGGTCACCTCACTGACCGAGCCGGGGGGCGCCGACCGGCTCGTGGATGCCGTGACCCGCCTGCCCGAGGCCGAACTGCTGCTCGTCTCCACCACCGAGGGCCTGGACGTGGCCATCGACGAGAACGCCCGCCGGGTCGAGCTCCTGGCCAAGGAGGCCAGGGTGAACGACCGTGTCCACCTGACCGGGCCGGTCGAGCGCAAGGAGCTGCCCCGCCTGCTGCGGTCGGCGGACGTGTACGTGTCCGCCGCCTCCTACGACCCCTACGGAGGGGCCGTGCTGGAGGCCATGGCCTGCGGTCTGCCCGTGGTGGCCACCGCCACCGGCGCTACCCCCGGAGCCGTCCTGCACCGCACCAGCGGCGTTCTGATGCGCTTCGGACGCCCCGACGAGGTCGCGCGCTCGGTGCGCTCGGTTCTCAACACACCCACCATGAGAACCGCCTATGGCATCGCCGCGGTGGACAGGGCCCGCTCCCGGTTCACCTGGCAGAGGATCGCCGTCGAGACGGAGCTCGCCTACAAGCGGTCCCGCCCGCAACAAACAGAGCACGACGACGCGGACGAGGACGAGACGGACAGCCTGCTGCTGTCCGGGACCTCGTACTGACCCCGTGCCCGCCCCCATCACACACCCGTGCCACCGATCCCCCGGAGCCTCCTCCGGAGGGCGGGGCCGGGTACACAGACCACGGCGCTCGGGCACCGGACGGCCGGCCCCGAGCGCGGGCACCACGAACCGATGACATTCGAACACCAGGGTCTGCTCTTCCACCGTGAGCAGCAGTTCCACGACGTGGCCCGGGAGCGGCTGCGGTCAGCTGTACGCGAAAACGCCCACGCGGTACTCGCGGTCACCGGGGAGCGCGCCGTGGAACTCACCAGCGCCCTTTCACCGTCCGAGCACGAACGGGTACACGTCATCGACCGGGACGGACTCTACGACGCCCCCGGGCGCGCTCTGGCGGCCCTGCACCGCCTGGCGCTCACCCACGACCCCGCGCCGGTGACCGTCGTGGCCGAACCCCCGCTGCCGGCGGCCTCCGAGACGGAGTTGCGCGAGTGGCACCGCCTGGAGTCGGTTCTGTGCACGGCGCTGGCCCCGCAGCGGCTGAGGCTGCTGTGCGTCCACGACGTCCGGGGCCTGACCCCCCGGACGCGGTCCGCGGTGCTCGCCACCCACCCGGTGCTCGTGGACCCCGCGGGGCCCCGGTCCAATCCGGCCTACCTGGGTACGACGGCGTTCGGCACCAGACCGGTCGCGCCGGACCCGCTGCCGGTCTCCGGCCCCGTCCACCGGTTGGAGATCGGGCTGTCCCTGCCGCGGCTGCGCGGCGACCTGGTGACGCTCGGTGAGGACGTGGGGTTTCCTCCCGACCGAATCGACAGCTTGGTGGTGGCGGTGAACGAGCTGGCCGCCAACGTGCTGGAGCACGGCGCGGGCAAGGGCACCGTGCAGGTCTGGCGTGCCCCCGGGCGATGGGTGTGCGACGTGTTCGACGAGCGCGGAGGACTCTGGGACCCACTGGCCGGATACCGGCCGGCCGACAGCATGCGCACCCGCGGGTACGGGCTGTGGATCACCCGGCAGACCTGCGACTTCCTGGAGATCAGCGGAAGCGGAGAGGGATCACTGGTGCGTCTGCACTTCGCGGACCGGGCCGAGGCGGTCGACACCGTGGAGGAGGCGGGGAGGCGGGCTCCGTTCAGTTCCTGAGGGAGTCCACCGCGGCGCCGACGCTCTCCCTGATCGGGATGACCTGGTCGATCCCGGCGATCACGAACAGGCGGTTGACCTGCTGCTGGGGTTCGGCGACCATCAGGCCCACGCCCAGGTCGCGGGCCTGCCGGTAGGCGGCGACGAGCACCCCGATACAGCGGGAATCGCAGAAACCGACCTTGGCGAGGTCGACCACCACGCCCCTGGGCAGATCGGTGGCCAGGACACCGTCGAGTACGTTGGCCAGCGCGGGAGAGGTCACCGCGTCCATCTCCCCCCCAGGGGTGACGACGACGACGCCATCCTCACGACGGATCGAGATGTCTGACGTCACGGTCACTTCTCCTTGTCGTTCCGGGACGGCCCCGAGCCCTCATCATGGCGCTTGTCGGTCACGCTCGGGACTCATCGCCCGGTGTTGCCCTGCCGTTCACCGTCCGTCCGTACCGACGCGACGCGTCCGCGACTGCGGTCCGGTGCTCTCCTCCACGAGATCGCGGGCCACCTCCACCACCCTCTTGCGGTTGCGCTGGGCGACCTCGCGCAGCGCGGTGAAGGCGGTGTCGGCGTCACAGCCCCGGGCGTGCATGATGATGCCCTTGGCCTGGTCGATCACCGTACGCGCCGACATGGCCCGGCGCATGTGGGCGGTCTCCCTGGCCGCGTCAGCCTGGCGTCCGGCGCTGTGGAGCGACACGGCGGCGTGCTCGGTGAGCAAGGCGGTCAGGGGCGCGACGACGTCCTCGCCGAAGGCGTCCGCGCGGCCGGAGTGCACCCCGAAGGTGATCACCCGGTCGTCACCCCCGCCGGGCATCGGGCTGGGCAGGGTGACGGATGAGCGGTCACCGCACTGGACGGCCATGCTGGTGTAGCGGGGCCATCGGTGGGGCTCGCGCAGGACGTCGCCCACCCGCACCTGGCACATCTCGCGGACGGCCTCCACGGTGGGGCCCTGGTCGCTGGTGTACTGGTGCTCGAAGGCGGCGGACAAATCAGCGTGGGAGGCACCGTAGTCGGTGACGACGTGGCGGACGGGTCCGTCGGACTCCCCGACCTCGCGCCAGACCACGACGAGTGCGGCCGAGCAGCCGGGCACCCCCAGGGCCGCGGCCCTGCTCATCCGGTCGAGGGCGCGCTCCAGGGTCGTACCGTCCTCCTGCCCCAGCGCGCCGATGTCGCGGGCCAGACGTTCGATCCACACGGCCTGGCCTCCTTCCGCGTCCGCTCTCCCACTAACCGTAACCTTGGAAGATCCAGCAGCGGACATCCGCTAGCTTCGGGAAGGACGCCATCCACGACGGGAGACCTGCGCGTGTCGGAGAACCTCGCCGGGTTGCAACGCGAGATCACTGCTCTGAGTGAACGTATTGCCGCCCTGCGCAACACGCACACCATGTATCCCGACGATGCCCGGGGCACGGCGGGGGCGGCCTTGGCCGAACTGGAGTACGCCGAGCGCCTGCTGGGTGACGCCGGGACCCAGCTGGCGCAGGCCCACGCCCGCCCCGAGCCGCGCCGCCAGAACGATGACGGCGACCGGACCCTGCTGCGTGCGATGTTCCAGGAGCTGAGCGTCCCCGTCGTGCTGCTGGACCACGAGGGCTACATCCGGCGGATCAACAACACCGGGGCCGCCCGGCTGGGTAGCGCACCGGGCTACCTCACCGGCAAGCCCTTCGCGCACTTCGTGGACCTGCGCAAGCGTGCGGCGATGCAGTCCTGGCTGGCAGCGGTACTGCGAGGCGACGGCAGCGCGGCGCTGGAGTCGCGGCTGGCCCAGCGCGGCTGGGCCGAGGACGTGCATCTGACCCTGACCCGCCTGGAGCTGCCCACCGAGCCCAACCCGCTGGTGCTGGTGGCGATGTCACCGCCGATGAACGGCGCCGATGAGGAGGGCCCCGCCCCGCTGGAGCCGGAGGTGGAGGACCAGGTGGTGGTGCTGGCCGCCCGCAGGCTGGACGTGCTGACCCGGATGACGCGGCTGCTGCTGCGCTCCGCTGGACCAGGCGGTGCCGGGAAGCCGCTCGCGCTGGCCGACGCCGCCGACCTGCTGGCCGACTCCTACGCCGACTGGGTGATCGTGGACGTGTGCGACCTGCCCACCGGCCCCAACGCCGCCCGTCGCGCGGTGGTCGCCGGTCCCGCCGACGCGCCCAGCGAGCAGAAGGAGGCGGTGACGGCGGAGGCGCCCGGCAACTCCGACATCCCCGGCGAGGTGCTGGGCCGGGGCAAGTCGCTACTGTTCCCGCTGATCGAGGACGATGCCGTGCTGGGCCACTCCGCGTCGGGGGCGCCGCTACTCGCGATGCTCGGCGCGGGTTCGCTGCTGTCGGTGCCCCTGCTCGGCAGCCGGGGCGTACGCGGCGCGCTCACCCTGATCCGCCGCAGCAACCGAGGCAGCTTCCGCCTGGCCGACCTGGGCCTGCTCGAGGAGATCGGCGAGCACATCGGCCTGGCGCTGCCGCCCCGGCCGTTGGCCTGATTGACGTCCTCCCCGGGGTGAACCCCGGGGATTCCCACAGCCTCGCGGCTGTAGGCGCGGTGCGCCTCGCGGCGCCCGCTGGTTCCTGTGTAGCAGTGCTTCCTTGGGGTATCCGCTCCGCCCGTGGCGGCTACTCGGGGCCGCGCAGGGTGTTCACCAGGGTGGACATCCGGGACACCGAGCTGTCCATACGACGTACACCGTCCACCAGCGGCTGGTCCACGTCCTGGTAGTTGGTCACGATGTGCTCGCGCAGCTGGGTCAGGTCGGCCTGCACCTGCCCGGTGTGCTGCGCCAGCTGCTCGGCCAGGGCCTTGCCGGGCTCCCCGGTCTCCTGGCCCAGGTCCCGCTGGAGGGCCCGTGCCTGCTCGCGCATCTGCGCCTTGAGCTGGTACAGCTCCACGAAGACCTCGACCTTGGAGCGCAGTACCCAGGGATCGAACGGCTTGAGCAGGAAGTCCACCGCACGCGAGGCGTAGCCGCGGAAGACCTGGTGCCGGTCGATCTCCTGGGCGGTCAGGAAGATGATCGGCACGCCCTTGGTCTTCTCGCGCTGCTTGATGTGCGCGGCGGTCTCGAAACCGTCCATCCCCGGCATGACCACGTCGAGCAGGATGACGGCGAAATCAGTGCCCAGAAGGTGCTTGAGCGCCTCCTCACCCGAATTGGCCCTGACCAGGTTCTGGTCCAGGGAGGTGAGCGCGGCCTCCAGCGCGATCAGGTTCTCGTCGCGGTCGTCAACGAGAAGGATGTTGGCCTTCTGGGTCACTTCGGGTTACTCCAGGTCATCGTTCGGGGTGCTGCTGCCAGTGTCCCCGTTCTGGTCGTTGACATCCCCCGTGCGGGAGTCCGTCGCGCCATTGTGCCCGTCCGGCGCCTCGTCCGCCGCATCGGCCCGGTCGATTCCGGCGTCGTCGGCCGCGGCACCGGCGATGGTCTCCTCACGGCCGGCGGTGAGCCAGCGTCGCATGACATCGAGCAGATGGTCCAGATCGACCGGTTTGGTCACGTAGTCCGTGGCCCCTGCCGCGAGGCTGCGCTCACGGTCCCCCTGCATCGCCTTGGCGGTGAGCGAGACGATCGGCAGGTCGGCGAACTGCGGCATCTCCCGGATCCGCTGAGTGGTCTGGTTACCGTCCAGTTCGGGCATCATCACGTCCATCAGGACGAGCGAGATGTCCTCGTTGGCCTCCAGCATGGCGATGCCGGTGTGCCCGTTGTCAGCGTAGAGGACCTCGAGTCCCTGCGCCTCCAGAGCGCTGGTGAGCGCGAAGACGTTACGCACGTCGTCGTCGACGATGAGCACGCGCTGACCGCTCAGGACCGCCTGCCGTTCGGGGTCGGTACGCGCCTCGTTCTCGACGGGCTCCACTGGGTTCTCGGCTTCGTCCGTTCCGGCGGACGTCTCGGGCGTCTTGAGGACCGGAACCGTGGGCAGCGGCTCGTTGGTGATGTCGGTGAGGGCGGCCACAGCGGCGTCGAAGTCCTCGTCCGGTATGGAGAAGTCATCGTCGAGCGAGGAGGTGTCGCCGTCCGGGCCGCGACCGGTGTCGAGCATCGGCACCGAGTCCACGCCGCTCAGGGCACCGACGTCCTCGGCCCGGTCCCCGGCGTCCTCGGGCAGCCGCACCGGCAGCAGCAGCGTGAAGGTGGAACCCTGGTTGGACACACTCTGCACCCGGATCTCGCCGCCCAGCAGACGGGCGAAGTTCCGGCTGATGGACAGGCCGAGGCCGGTACCGCCGAAGCGCCGCGAGGTGCCGCCGTCACCCTGGTGGAAGGCCTCGAAGATGACCTGGAGCTTGTCCTCGGCGATCCCTATGCCGGTGTCGGCGACGGTGAACGCGATGACCTCCTCGTTCGCCACGAACATCTCCAGGTCGGTGTCCTCCAGCGCCCACGCGGGCTCGATGATCAGCCGCACCTCTCCCTGCGGGGTGAACTTGACCGCGTTGGAGAGCAGGTTGCGCAGTATCTGCTGGAGCCGCTGCTCGTCGGTCCACAGCGTGCCGGGGATGTCCGGCGACACGTCCACCGCGAAGGCCAGCCCCTGTTCTCCGGTGACCGGACGGAAGGTGGCCTCGACGTAGTCCACCAGCTGGGCGATGGACACCTCGCTGGGCTGGACCTCTGCACGGCCGGCCTCCACCTTGGACAGGTCGAGGATCTCGTCGATGAGCAACAGCAGGTCGCTGCCCGCCTTGTGGATGGTCTGGGCGAACTCGACCTGCTTCGGGGACAGGTTCTGCTCGGCGTTGTCAGCGAGCAGGCGGGCCAGGATCAGCAGGCTGTTGAGCGGCGTGCGCAGCTCGTGCGACATGTTCGCCAGGAACTCCGACTTGTACTTTGAGGAGACCTGGAGCTGGTGGGCACGCTCTTCCAGCGCGTTCCTGGAGCGCTGGATCTGCTGGTTCTGGAGCTCGATCGCCCTGTTCTGGTTGGCGAGCTGGGTCGCCTTCTGGCGGAGCTCGGCGTTCTTGCCGCGCAACTCCTCCTGCTGGCGCTGGAGCTCGTTGGACCGCTCCCTGAGCTGGCTGGTGAGCTGCTGGGACTGTTCGAGCAGGTCCTCGGTGCGGTTGTTGGCCAGGATGGTGTTGATCGTGGTGCCGAGCAGGGCCACCAGCTGGCGCAGGAAGTTCTTGTGGATCTCGCGGAAGTCGTCGTAGGAGGCGAACTCGATGGCGCCCAGCGAGCGCTCCTCGGAGACGATCGGCAGGATGTACAGGTTGCGCGGCGAGGCCTCGCCCAGACCCGACTCGACCTTGACGTAGCCCGGCGGGACGTTGGAGACCTGCTGCTCCACCTGTTGTGCCAGGGCCTCACCGACCAGTCCGACACCCTCGCGGACACGGCGGCGCTCCTCGCCTGGGTCGAAGCCGAAGCCCGCGTAGAACAGGAAGTTCTCCTGGTCGTCCTGGTCCTCGGGCAGGTAGCAGGCGCCGTGCTGGGCACCGATGAGCGGCGTCACCTCGGTCATGATGAGGCGGGCCAGCTCCTTGAGGTCGCGGTGGCCCTGGATGTGGCCGGAGATGCGGGCCACGTTGGACTTGAGCCAGTCGGCGTCGCGCTGGGTGGCGGTGGTCTCGCGCAGGTTGGACACCATCAGGTTGATGTTGTCCTTGAGCTGTTCCATCTCGCCTCGGGCGTCGACCTGGATGTTGCGGGTCAGGTCGCCCTTGGCGACGGCGTTGGCGACTTCGGCGATCGCCCGCACCTGCGTGGTGAGGTTGCCCGCCAGACCGTTCACGCTGTCAGTGAGCTGCTTCCAGGTGCCGGACACGCCGTCGACCTTGGCCTGACCGCCCAGCTGGCCCTGGCTGCCCACCTCGTGGGCCACACGGGTGACCTCGGTGGCGAACGCCGAGAGCTGGTCCACCATCGTGTTGACCGTCGTCTTGAGCTCCAGGATCTCTCCCTGGGCGTTGACGTCGATCTTCTTGGTGAGGTCGCCCGCGGCGACGGCGGTGGTCACCTCGGAGATGTTGCGCACCTGGGTGGTGAGGTTGTGCGACATCGAGTTGACGTTCTCGGTGAGGTCGTTCCAGATACCGGAGACGCCCTTGACGTCGGCGCGACCGCCCAGCTTGCCCTCCGTACCGACCTCACGCGCCACCCGCGTGACCTCGTCGGCGAAGGCGGACAGCTGGTCCACCATGACGTTGATGGTGTCCTTCAACTCCAGGATCTCGCCCTTGGCGTTGACCGTGACCTTCTTGGTCAGGTCGCCCGCGGCCACCGCGCGCGTGACCATGGAGATCTGCCGCACCTGATAGGTCAGGTTGTTGGCCATGGAGTTGACGTTGTCGGTCAGGTCCTTCCAGACCCCGGACACGTCGCGAACGTGGGCCTGTCCGGCCAGCTTGCCCTCGGTGCCCACCTCACGGGCCACCCGGGTCACCTCGCCGGCGAAGGAGTCCAACTGGTCGACCATCTTGTTGATGGTGTCCTTCAGGTCGAGCATCTCGCCCTGGGCGTCCACGGTGATCTTCTTGGTGAGGTCACCGGTGGCGACCGCCGTCGTCACCTGCGAGATGTTGCGGACCTGGTAGGTGAGGCTGTTGGCCATGGAGTTGACGTTGTCGGTCAGGTCCTTCCAGATGCCCGACACGCCCTTGACGTTGGCGCGGCCACCCAGCTTGCCCTCCGTACCGACCTCACGCGCCACCCGCGTGACCTCGTCGGCGAAGGAGTCCAACTGGTCGACCATGGTGTTCACGGTGTTCTTCAGGGCGAGCATCTCGCCCTGCACGTCCACCTGGACCTTCTGGGTGAGGTCGCCCCGGGCCACGGCGGTCGTCACCTGGGAGATGTCACGCACCTGGTTGGTGAGGTTGTCCGCCATCGAGTTGACGTTCTCGGTGAGGTCCTTCCAGATGCCCCGTACCCCGCGCACGTTGGCACGACCGCCGAGCTTGCCCTCGGTACCCACCTCACGGGCCACCCGGGTCACCTCGTCGGCGAAGGTGGACAGCTGGTCCACCATCGTGTTGACGGTGTCCTTCAGGTCGAGCATCTCGCCCTGCACGTCCACCGTGATCTTGCGGCTCAGATCACCCCTGGCGACCGCCGTGGTCACCTCGGAGATGTCGCGCATCTGGTCGGTGAGGCGGGAGGACATCTGGTTGACCGACTCGGTGACCTCGCGCCAGGCACCGGAGACACCCACGACCTGGGCGGTACCGCCGAGCTTGCCCTCGGTACCCACCTCACGGGCCACCCGGGTGACCTCCTCGGTGAAGCCGCTCATCTGGTCGGCCATCCGGTTGACGGTGGTGGCCAGGCGCAGCAGGTCGCCCTTGAGCTCGCCCCGGCGGCCGTCAGTGGAGGCGCGGCGGCTGAGCTGCCCCTCGGCGACCGAATCCAGGACGCGGGCGACGTCGGTCACGGGTTCGGAGACCTCGTCGAGCAGGACGTTGAGGGCTTGGGCGCTCTCACCCCAGGCGCCACGGGAGGGGTTGACGTTGACGCGCTCGTTGAGCCTTCCCTCGTTGCGCACGACGTCGCCGACGCGCTGGAGCTCGTCACTGAGCTGCTCACTGTGGTCGACCACATCGTTGAAGACGGAAGCGATCTCCCTCATGGTGCCGCTGCCGCGCTTCCGGAGGCGGACGCTGAAGTCGCCGTCACGCATGCGGTACAAGGCGCGCAGTATCTCGTCGAGCTGGTCGTCGGCCACCAGTTCTTTGACCGCCTCGGGCATCGAACCCCCTTCTCAACCTGGTCTGCCACCTCGACCTCCCGTCCAGGCATCCGGCCGGGAGGGGCCGGCCGCCGCGGGACGGCGGGCCGGACCCGCGGACGGAGCGCACGGGACAGGGGGCACGCGGTGGCCCGCGTACCCTTGGTGACACCCCGTCACGCTACCCGCGCGAAGTACCACCCGAAAGAAGCGGATGTGTCGGTGACTTACACTAACCGGCTGAGCCGACCTGCACAGGTGGGTTCCCGATCTTGTTCCCGCCGCCGTCATCCTCGCGACAGCCCCCGAGCACGGCGCTCCCGGGTGGTTCCAACCCGCCTCCCGTCCGCGTGACCGCCGGGCGGCTCTCCGTGCGACGCGCTCCGGCCAGCGCCCTCCCGTGCGTTCGAATGACGCTTCGGGCAGTACCGCCCGCCGAGGCACGCGTATCGTGGCACTGACCACCACTCCCCGCGCATCCCCGCGCACGCACCCAGTGACGAAGGACACCGACGGCTTGCCAGCACAAGACGCGTTGAAGGTCGCTCGACGAGAGTTCCCTCCCACCCCGGAGACCGCGGCCGCCGCCCGCGAGTTCGTTCACGACACCCTTCTGTCATGGGGTGTGCCCGATTCCTCTGACGATGTGGTCCTACTGGTCAGTGAACTGGTGACCAACGCCGTCATCCACGCGAAGTCGTCCCTGGACGTGAACCTGCGCCGGACCGAGGGGTCGACCGAGGTGATGGTCACCGACTCCGTACCCGAGCAGGCCGTGCCGCGGGCCGGCCCCTTGTCGGTGGATGCCTCCGCCTCCCGGGACAACGGTCGCGGCGGCGGCCTGGGGCTGGCCCTGGCGTCGGCGATCGCGTCCAGCTGGGGCGTGAGCTACGGACGCAACGACAAGGCCGTGTGGTTTCGGATCGATGACACCGCCGAGGAGCACCCGTCACTGGAGTCGCCCCCGGTACGCAAGAGTCCCTCGCGCCCCTCACGCCCCGCGCCGTGGTCCGCGCTGGACTCCGCCCTGGGTTCGCGGCTGAGGCTGCCACAGCTGCTGGAGCGCACTGTGGAGTACTCGACCACGGTGCTGGGCGGGGACGCGGCCTACATCACCCTGGCCACGTCCGACGAGACCATGTGGGAGGTGCGCGCCGCGATCGGGCTGACCCCGGGCGGCGCCCCGTGGCGGTCCCTGCGGGTGCGCACGGAGGAGATATTCCCGTCGGCCGCGCCGGAGCCGAACGCGGTGATCAACGACGACCTGATGATCGCCCGTACCGGACGGGGACGGCTGCTGCGGGCGGGGATGCGCTCGCTGGTGACGGCGCCGCTGATCGTGGACGGCCGGGTGACCGGCCTGCTGGGGGTGGCCTCCAGACGGGCCCGGCACTTCGGGCCGTCGGCGGCCAAGCGGCTCCAGGAGGGCGCGGATCTGATCGCTCTGCCGGTGGAGCGCGCCCGCCTGGCGGAGGTGGAGCTGAGCAGGCGTGCGTCGCTGAGCTTCCTGGCCGAGGCCAGCGACCTGTTGGCGGGCACGCTGGACGAGCGGATGACGGGCGCCCTGGCCGCACAGCTGATCACCTCCCGGCTGGGGCGGTGGTGCGCCATCGAGACCATCAACGAGATGGGCGCGTCCCAGCTGATGCACGTGGTGCACAGCGACGAGAACTACAACGACATCCTGCGGGCGCTGCTGACGGGGCTGCCGCCGCACGAGCAGCGGGAGCCGCAGCCGTTGTGGTCCCCGGCCGAGCTGGCCAAGGAGGGACTGGACGAGCAGCTGGTCCGGGAGCTGGCGAGCGGTCCGGCGATCAGCATCCCGCTGGTGGCGCACGGGCGCGCGCTGGGCCGGATGACGGTCGGCAAGAACGAGTCGGACGACTTCACCCGCGAGGAGGTGGACGTCGCCGACGACCTGAGCCGCCGGGTGGCCTCGGCGATGGAGAACGCGCGGCTGCACGAGAAGCAGGCCGCGATGAGTGACGCCCTGCAACGCAGCCTCCTCCCCGCGAAGGAGAAGGAGCCGGTGATCCCGCATGTGGACCACGCGGTGTTCTACCGTCCGGCGGACGAGCGGAACGTGGTCGGCGGGGACTTCTACGACGTGTTCGCGGCGAACGGGCGGTGGTGCTTCGCGATCGGCGACGTGTGCGGGACGGGCCCGGAGGCGGCGGCCGTGACCGGGCTGGCGCGGCACACGCTGCGGGCGCTGGCCAAGGAGGGGTTCACGCCGTCGCACATCATGCAGCGGCTGAACATGGCGATCCTGGACGAGAACACCTCCACCCGGTTCCTGACGATGCTCTACGGGGAGATGACCCCGGCCACGGACGGCGAGGGCGGGATGCGGATGCGGATGGTCTCGGCCGGGCACCCGCTGCCGATGCGGCTGAACCAGAAGGGCGAGGCGGAGTCGTTCGGGGGGTCGCAGCCGCTGCTGGGCGCGTTCGAGGACGTGGGGTTCACGACCGAGAACGTGGACATCCGCCCGGGCGAGGTGATGCTGGCGGTGACCGACGGTGTGACCGAGCGGCGCAACAACAGCGACATGCTCGGCGACGAGGGGTTGCTGGACATCTTCTCCGGCTGCGCCGGGCTGACCGCCCAGGCGGTGATCAGCCGTATCGACCGGGAGTTGGAGGAGTACGCTCCGGGCGGGCGCAGCGACGACACCGCGATGCTGGTGCTGCGTTTCCTCTAGCGCGGTGGCCGGGAAGCCTCACCGGGCCGCCAGGCGCCCCGTCTCGCGTGTTCAGAGCCAGCCCATGTCCTGGGCGGTGCGGATGGCGGACATGCGGTTGTCGGCGCCGGTCTTGCCGATGGCGTTGGAGAGGTAGTTGCGCACGGTGCCCTCCGTCAGGTGGAGGGCGGCCGCGATCCGGGCGACGGTGGCGCCGTCGGAGGCGGCGCGCAGCACCTCGGCCTCGCGGTCGGTGAGAGGGCTCTCGCCACCGACCATGGCCGCGGCGGCGAGCTCGGTGTCGATGTAGCGGCCGCCCTCGTGAACGCGGCGGATAGCGCCGGCGAGCTGGTCGACGGGGGCGTCCTTGGCCAGGAAGCCGCGCGCACCGGAGGAGAGGGCGCGTCGCAGGTAGCCGGGTCGGCCAAAGCTGGTGAGGATGACGATGCCGCAGCCAGGGGCGCTCTCCCCGAGCTGGGCAGCGACCTCCAGGCCGGTGGCGCCGGGCATCTCGATGTCCAGGACCGCGACGGCGGCGCCGTGTCGCAGGACGGCATCGGCCACCTCGTCGCCGCGGCCGACCTCGGCGACGACCTCCAGGTCGTCCTCCAGACCGAGCAGGGCGGCGATGGCCCCTCGGACGAGGTGTTCGTCATCGGCCAGCACGATCTTGATCAAGGTCGGCCCTTCTCCGTTGTCTCACTTGAGCTTCGGCACGGTATCGTTTCGGACATTGCGGTGTATACGGTGCTTGCGGAAGTCCGCGCCGGGGACGGGCCGACAGTGCCCGGGCCCGGCCAACGTTGCGTCAACAGGACTCGAAACCCTGGTATATCGGGCTCTCACCCTGTTCTAACCCGGGCACCGCATGATGGATCCCGTCACTGAACATCGTCCCGCCAGTCGGAGGATGCGTTGAACGCCAACGAACCGAGTGCAGGTACCGAGCCCGGTGCTGCGGCCGGGAGCGAGCATCCCGCCGAGCCCGTTGACCAGCCTGCGGCCTCCAACCCGGATGAGGGGTACTCCTCCGCTGACAGCGGCGCTGACGCCGGGGGCAAGGAGTTCCGAGGCGCCGAGGGCGGGGAGCTCCGGAGTTCCGGGTACGGCGACCAGCGGACAGAGCCCGAGTCCACCGGCCCCCGGCAGGCCGCCAGCGGCCCCGAGGCCCAGCAGCAGGCCGGCGACGAGTACGCCGGTCCCCAGCAGACCGGTGGTCAGCCGGGCCCATGGCCGCAGGCGGGGACCAACCCCTCGGGTCCCGTCCCCAGCTTCTCGCCGCCCGAGCACCCGCCGCGGTGGGCCACCGGGCCCAACGCCCCGGAGGGGGCCTCCTACACCTTCCCGCCGCACGTGCCGAGCGCCCAGAGCGGCGGCCACCACAACCAGTTCGCCGCCCAGCACGGCGGTCACGTACCTCCGGGGCAGGGCGGTCCCCACGGGCAGGGCGGTCCCGTACCCCCGGGCCAGGGCGGCCCACACGGACCGGGCGGCCCCTACCAGGGGCAGCCTCCGTACGGTGGCGGCGGAGCGTTCGGGGCGGGCGGCCACGGCGGCCAGCCTCCGTTCGGTGGTCCGCCGACCGGTGCGATGCCCGCGCCCGGGAAGAAGCGCGGCTCCGGAAAAATCGTGACCGTCGCCGCGATCACCGCCCTGATCACGAGCCTGATCGTGGGCCCGGCGGCGGCCCTGGGCACCGCCTACCTGTTCCCCGACGGGCTGAGAGGGCCGGTCAGCTCCCTCAGCGGGGAGCAGGATGGCACACCGACCGAGGGCGCCGTCGGCGACGTCGCCGACACGGTCCTGCCGAGCGTGGTATCCATCCAGACCGCCAGCGGCGGTGGCAGCGGTGTGATCATCTCCTCCGACGGCCAGATCCTGACCAACGCGCACGTGGCGGCGGCCTCCCAGGGCGGCCCGCTGGAGGTGCTGTTCAACGACGGGACCTCAGCTTCCGCCGAGGTCCTGGGAGCGGATCCGGTCTCCGATATCGCGGTGATCCAGGCGGAGGGGCGCAACGGCCTCGAACCGGCCGAGCTCGGCGACTCCGAACAGGTCGGTGTGGGCGCGGACGTGGTCGCGATCGGCTCCCCGCTGGGGCTGACGGGCACGGTGACCGCGGGTGTGGTCAGCGCGCTGAACCGGCCGGTGAACACCGGTGCGACCGAGAGCGGCAACGGACAGACCGCCACGGTGATCAACGCGATCCAGACGGACGCGGCGATCAACCCCGGCAACTCGGGCGGCCCGCTGGTGAACATGAACGGCGAGGTCGTCGGGATCAACACCGCGATCGCGGGCATCTCGCAGGACAGCGGCTCGGTGGGCCTGGGCTTCGCCATCCCGATCAACCAGGTGCGCCCGATCGCGGAGCAGCTCGTCGAGGACGGTAGCGCGAGTTACCCGGCGATCGAGGCGACCATCACCGACTCGCGTGCGGGCGGCGCCGAGGTCGTCGAGGTGACCGGTGGCGGCGCGGCCGAGGAGGCCGGTATCCAGGCCGGTGACGTGGTGGTGTCCGTGGACGGCGAGGAGGTGTCCACGCCGGACGAGCTGATCGCGCAGATCCGGATCCGCCAGCCCGGCGAGGAGGTGACACTCGGGGTGCTGCCCGGCGGCAGCGGCTCCGAGGAAGAGGTGAAGGTGACCCTCGGGGAGCAGAGCTCCACGTCGGCTCAGACCGATACGGAGGCCGAGGAGGACTGAGCGGGCGCGCTCCCGCTCCCTCCCCTCAGGGCGGCCTCGGTCCTTCGGGCCCGGGGCCGCCCTTTCTCCGTGCCGGGGCCCGGGTGCCGCCTCCGCCCCGCCGCGCACCGGTGCCCGCCCCTCCCCCCGGCGTCTGCCGAAACGGGCTGCTGGCCACCCGCTCCGGCCTCCGCGCGGTTGGCCTCGTACTCGGGCCAGGCCCGGTGTTCGATATCCGCTACGGGCACAAGACCAGCGAGGGCACCCGTGGACCGCGGGGACGCTCATTCCGGGTCCGTCGGCTCCTGCCCGTCCGACGGGGTGAACACCGGCAGCTGGAAGCCGATGACGGTGCCGCCGCCCTCACGGTTGCGGGCGAAGACCCGGCCCCCGTGAGCGTGCGCGATCTCCCTGACCATGGACAGCCCGAGCCCGGATCCGGGCAGGCCGCGGGCGACGGTGGCGCGGTAGAAGCGTTCGAAGACGTGGTCGAGCTCGGCCGGTTCGATGCCCGGACCCCGGTCCAGGACCTCCACGGCCCCGTCGCGCACACGGATCTCGATGGGAGCGGTGCCGTCGGGGTCGAACTTGGCCGAGTTCTCGATCGGGTTGGCCACGGCGCGCTCCAGGGATCCGGAGCGCCCCCACACGACGCTGTCGTCGGCGTCCACGACGATGTCGCGGCCGGTACGACGGCGAGTGCGCTTGGCGGCCTTCTCGGCGACCTCGGCCAGGGATACCGCGGCCATCGGCTCGTCCTCGTGGTCTCCGGTGGCCAGGCCGACCAACTCGTTGACGAGGGCGGTCAGTTCCCGGGTCTCGCCGCGCAGGTCCTCGATCAGGCTGTCGCGCGCCTGCGGGCTGAGCCGGTCCACCCTTTCGAGCACCTGCACGTTGGTGTACAAGCTGGTCAGCGGGGTTCGGAGCTCGTGCGCCGCGTCCTGGACGAGGCGGCGCTGTTCGTCCTTGGAGCGGGCCAGGCGGGCGAGCATGGCGTTGAACGCGCTGCTGAGGCGGCCGACCTCGTCGTGTCCGGCCTCCTCCTGGCCCTCCCAGCCCTCACGGCCCTCGCCGCTTCGCCCCGGGTCGACCGGATCGAGCCGGCCCGTGGAGCTGACGTACTCGGCGGCGTCGGTGAGGCGCACCAGGCGGCCGGTGGTGCGGTGGCCCACCAGCCATCCCGCCGCGGCCGCGCACAGGGCGACGAACAGGCCCACCCACAGGATCTGGGTGGCGAGCCGGTCGAGCATCTGCTCGGTGGGTGAGAGGGCCTGTAGGAGCTGGAGGGCCCCGCCGCCGTCGCCGATCGAGACCGTGGCGAGCCGGTACTCGTGTCCGTTGATGGTCTGCTCGCGCATCTCGACGATCCCGGGCTCGTCCTGCGCCGCCACCTCCAGGTCCCGCTCCGAGGGGTTGAAGATGATGACCTCGGACGGATCGGTGACGGTGACCGTCCTGCTGCCGTCGGGGCCGAGGAACTGCAACTGGAGGTTGTAGCCGGACAGGAACGGGCCGGGGCCGGAGGAGGGCGCGCCTCCCTGGTCGTGGAGCTTGACGAGTTCGTCGGACAGGTCGGCGACGGTGTTCTCGAACTCGTTCTCGACGTCGGCGCGGATGAGCCCGGCGGCGGTGGTGTAGGCGAGGGCGCCGACCAGGGTGATGACGACGGCGGCGACCAGGGCGAAGATCACCGCGAAGCGGGTACCCAGCCGCCAGTCGCGCGGGCGCAGCACCACGCCCCGCCACCACGGTTCGGTGCCGTGGCCGAGCGAACCGGGGCGGCCGGGGCTCACGGGGGTCAACCCTGCGGGCGGAGCGTGTAACCGACCCCGCGCACGGTCTGGATGAGCGGCGGCCCCCCGTCCTCCAGCTTCCGGCGCAGGTAGCTGATGTAGACGGCGAGGTTCTTGGACTCGGGTCCGAAGTCGTAGCCCCAGATGCGGTCGTAGATGGTGGAGTGGTCCAGCACGATCCCGGTGTTGCGGACCAGGAGTTCGAGAAGGTCGAACTCGGTCTTGGAGAGCTCGACCTCGCGCTCGCCGCGCCAGACCCGGCGGGCACGCGGGTCCAGGCGCAACTCGCCGACCCGCAGCGGCCCCTCGTCGGCGGCGTCCTCGGTGGCGGGTGTGGCGCGGCGCAGCAGGGCACGCAGCCGGGCGAGGAGCTCGTCGAGTTCGAAGGGCTTGGCGAGGTAGTCGTCGGCCCCCGCGTCGAGCCCGGCCACCCGGTCGGGCGTCTCCACGCGCGCGGTGAGCATGAGGATGGGCGTACGGTCGCGCTCGGCGCGCAGCACACGTGCCACACCGAGCCCGTCCACGCCCGGCATCATCACGTCGAGGACGAGCAGGTCGACGGGTTCGGCGTGCACGGCGGCCAGGGCCTGGACCCCGTCCGACACCGTCCGTACCTCATAGCCCTCCAACTGGAGCGCGCGTTCCAGTGAGTTCCTGATCGCGCGGTCGTCATCGGCGACCAGGACCGTGGCGGTGGCTTCCATGGCGCCCATCGTCCCGCATCCGGGTGAGAACGCGGTAAGAGTCCGGTGGTGTGTGCGTTGGATTCGTGCCGGTCGAGCGCCCCGTACGGAAGGCGCGGGGCGCCGCGGGGTACGATGCGGCCCGCGCCGGCGCGGGTCCCGGGTCCAGCTCGGGTCAGGCTCGGGGGTCGAACTCACGGGTGCGCCCGAGCCCGGCCGCCCGGCCCTTGCCCGCGACCACGAGCGCCATCTTGCGGGAGGCCTCGTCGAGCATCTCCTCACCGAGCATGACGGCACCGCGCCGGTCCACGGTGGTGGCGTGCGCGTAGGCGTCCAGGATCAGCTCGGCGTGGTCGTAGTCCTCCTGGGAGGGCGCGAACACCTCGTTGGCGGCCTCCACCTGAAGCGGATGCAGAACCCACTTGCCGTCGAAGCCGAGAGCGGCCGTGCGCGCCGCGGAACGGCGGAACGCGTCCACGTCGCGGATCTGGAGGTAGGGTCCGTCGATGGCCTGGAGGCCGTTGGCCCGGGCCGCCATGAGGATGCGCATGAGCACGTAGTGGTAGGCGTCGCCGGTGTCGTAGCCGGGCGGCTGCTCGCCGACGACCAGGCTCTTCATGTTGATGGAGGCCATGAAGTCGGCGGGCCCGTAGACGAGTGCCTCCAGGCGGGGTGAGGCGGCGGCGATCGCGTCGACGTTGACCAGGCCGCGGGCGTCCTCGATCTGCGCCTCGATGCCGATCCGGCCGGCCCGCAGCCCGAGGGCTCGCTCGATCTGGGTGAGGAGGGTGTCGAGCCACTGCACGTCGCGGGCCTCGGTGACCTTGGGCAGGACCAGGGCGTCGAGCTCGGCCCCGGCGCCCTCGACGACGGTGATGACGTCACGGTAGGACCACTCGGTGGTGACGTCGTTCACCCGGACCGTGCGGACCCTGCCGTTCCAGCCGCCGTCGTTGAGGGCCCGCACGACGGTGTCGCGCGCGGACTCCTTCTCCAGGGGCGCGACCGCGTCCTCCAGGTCGAGGAAGAAGGCGTCCACGTCCAGTCCCCGCGCCTTGTCCACGAACCGGGGGTTGGACCCCGGCACCGCGAGTACCGATCTCCGTGACCTGAGTTCGCCCATCGTCGCTGTTCCCCGCTCCGTTCGACCGCGTGTGCGGATGTGCCTGGTGGCTGTGGCCGGGTGCTGCCCGACGCGGCCCATCATCGCACCGTGCGGTGCATAGGATGAGATTCGGGTCCTCTCGTGGGACCAGAGGGAAAGCAGGGGGTTCTTCAGTATGTCCGCCACGTCCTCGTACCCGACCAGCGCCCACTGGGGCAGCTACCAGGTGGTCGTCAAGGACGATCGCGTGGTCGGGGTACGCCCGGATCCTGACGACCCGGCCCCCTCTCCGGTGATCGCCAACACCCCGGCCGCCCAGCACCACGCCTCGCGGGTGGCGCGCCCGGCGGTGCGGCGGCGCTGGCTGGAGAACGGGCCCGGACCGGACCCGCGCCGGGGCGCGCCGGACGACGCCTACGTCGAGGTGGAGTGGTCCACGGTCTTGGACCTGCTCGCCGGTGAGCTGGACCGGGTGCGCCGCGAGCACGGGAACGCGGCCCTCTACGGCGGTTCCTACGGCTGGGGCAGCGCGGGGCGGATCCACCACGCGCAGAGCCAGCTGCACCGGTTCCTCAACACGATCGGCGGGTACACGCGGTCCCGCACGACCTACAGCCACGGTGCCGTGGAGGTGCTGTTCCCGCGGATCCTGGGCGCCCCGGAGGCGAACCGGCTTCTGCACCGGGCCCCTGCGTGGACGCAGATCCGCGAGCACACCGATCTCCTGGTCACCTTCGGCGGGCTGCGTGTGTCCAACACGTGGACGTCGTCGGGGGGCCGGGCGGCCCAGACCGCCGGTCCGGCGATGCGCGACGCGTCAGGGGCCGGGGTGGAGTTCGTCTCGGTGTCGCCGCTGCTGGACGACACCCCCGAGGACGTGAAGGCCGAGTGGGTCTCCATCGCCCCGGGCACCGACACGGCGGTGATGCTGGCACTGATGCACGTGCTGTTCACCGAGGGCCTGGCCGACACCGGTTTCCTGGACCGGTACACGGTGGGCGCGGACGTACTGCGCGCGTACGTGATGGGCGAGCACGACGGCGGGGGCAGCCCGGGAGGGACCGAGCGATCCCCGGAGTGGGCCGAGCGGATCAGCGGTGTCGCGGCCGGAGAGCTGCGGTCGCTGGCGCGGCGGATGGCCGGTCGGCGCACCTTGGTCAACGTGGGGTGGTCGGTACAGCGCGCCCGGTACGGCGAACAGCCGCTGTGGGCCGGTTTGGCCCTGGCGTGCTGCCTGGGGCAGGTGGGACTGCCGGGAGGCGGTTTCGCGTCCGGATACGGGTCCATGGGCAACTACGGCGGCGGGTCGACACCCCTGGGCCTGCCGAGGATGCCGCAGGGCGGCAACCCGGTGGACTCGTTCATCCCGGTGGCACGGGTGGCCGACATGCTGCTGGATCCGGGCGGACGCTACGACCACGACGGCGAGGAGCGCCGCTACCCGGACGTGCGGCTGGTGTACTGGGCGGGCGGCAACCCGTTCCACCACCATCAGGACCTGGTCCGGCTGACCAGGGCGTTCGGCCGCCCGGAGACGGTGGTGGTGCACGAGACGCACTGGACGGCGACCGCGCGGCACGCCGACATCGTCATTCCGTCCACGACGGTGCTGGAGCGCGAGGACATGGCCGCGAGCCAGGGCGACCTGAGCGTGCGGGCGATGCCGCGTGCCGTGCCGCCGCACGGGCAGGCGCGCGATGAGTACGACACCTACGCGGACCTGGCCGAGCGGCTGGGTGTGCGGGAGGAGTTCACCGAGGGGCGGACCAGCGGCGAGTGGACGCGGGTCGTCTACGAGCGCTGGCGCTCGCTGGTGGCGCGGCGCGGCCTGGAGGTGCCCCGGTTCGAGGAGTTCTGGGAGCTCGGACGGGTGGAGATGCCCGGCCGGGTGGAGGACGAGGCGCTGTTGGGCGGGTTCCGCGCGGATCCGGAGGCGAGTCCCCTGCGGACGCCGAGCGGGCGGATCGAGCTGTTCTCGGAGACCATCGCCTCGTTCGGCTACGAGGACTGCCCCGGGCACCCGGTATGGCTGCCGGGCCCGGCGGTGACCGGTGGGGACGGGGCGACCGGTGGCGCTGGTGGGGCCGAGGACTTCCCGCTGGTGCTGGTCGCCAACCAGCCGAGCGGGCGCCTGCACAGCCAGCAGGACATGGGCGCGCACAGCATGTCGCAGAAGGTCGGAGGGCGTTCGCCGCTGCGGATGCGTCCGCAGGACGCGCGTGCGTACGGCGTGGCCGACGGGGACGTGGTGCGGGTGTCGAGCGCGCGGGGTTCGTGCCTGGCGGGCGTGGTGGTGAGTGAGGCGCTGCGGCCGGGCGTGGTGCAGCTGTCGACGGGGGCCTGGTACGACCCGTCCGCGCCGGATGTGACGTGCGCGCACGGGAACCCGAACGTGTTGACGGAAGACGTGGGCACGTCGGCGTTGAGCCAGGGGTGCACGGGCCAGCTGGTGCGGGTACGGGTGGAGCCGTTCACCGGCCAGGTGCCTCCGGTGCGCGCGTTCGAGCCGCCGAAGGGCATCGCCACGGGGTGAGGCGGAGATCGGCCTGAACGCTCGGGACAGCACGGAACGGTCGGAGCGTCACCACCCCGCCTACCACGCAGGACCTGGCCGAACCCGGGTGCCGGAGCCGTCCGGCGCCTGTGGACGGGCCGGAGCGGCGCGCCGTGGTCACGCGGCGGATCAGCGGGCCAGGAACCGGTCCACGCGCCGGGGCAGGGCCAGCCCCGCCAGGCCGAGGAGGGCGTACCCCACCTGTCCGGGAGCGAGCATCCCCAGGATCGCTCCGGTGTTCGCGGTGGGCGCGCGCAGGAACTCGCGCATGCGCGGGTGGGCGCGCGGTACACCGTTGCCGGACAGCAGCAGGGTGAACACCGCGACCAGCACCATGGCGGACCAGGCCGACTCGACGGCGGTCAGTCCGCCCAGCCATCCCTGGATCCGGTCCAGCGCCACGAACGCGTAGGCGGGGGGCCCGGCCTCGCCCGCCCCGGGCGGAATGATCAGCGCTGCGGCGTGCACGTCGGCGGCGGCCAGGAGCACGGCCGCCGCCGTGACACCGCCGGTGGCGGCGAGCCCCAGGCGTCGGGCCAGCTCGCGCGCCTGCCGGGTGAGCTCCTCCCGCGAGGGATAGTGTCGCCACGGCCGTTCCGCGGAGCGGGCCTCGCCCATGGCGTTCGCCCGCCGCCAGCGCAGGAACCGCCAGGTGTCGCAGAGCACCCCGGGTCCGCGCCGCGCGGCGATGGTGGCGGCGGCGAGTTCGTGGACGATCGCGGACAGCGTGGTGGCCAGGGTGACCGGCAGGTCCACCCAGGACAGCGCCATCCGGCGGAACAGCGGCGCGATGTCGGCGGGCACGCGCACGCGCATGGCCACGGAGCGCCCCCGGGCCCAGCGGCGTGTGCGCGCCAGCGGTGGCTGCCCGGGCAGCGGCGGCGTGGACTCGGCCGCGGTCGCGATCATCCGGTAGTCCATGGCGATCGCGCACAACAGCAGCAGCACCAACAGCCACGGGGTGAGGAGCCCGCCGCCGAGGAGGCCGTGCACGAAGTCGGAGGCCGGGTGGAGCGCGGCGTTGGCCAGCCGCGCGTTGAGGTTCAGGTGCTCCAGGACCGCCAGGGCCAGCGCGACCGGGGGCAGCAGCCACAACCAGGCACCGTAGCGGCGGCCCACGACCGCCAGTCCGAGGGCGGCACCGACCAGGCCCGTGGTGACGGCGTGCCCGGAGAAGACCGCCAGCACCGTGCCCGCCGGGTCGGTGACGGTACTGCCGCCGGGCAGGAACAGGCCGTCGTCGAGGGCGAGGTTCCGGCCGCCCAGCGACACCTCGGTGAGCAGGCGTTCGGCGAGCTGGAACCCGGCCCCGGACGCGGCGGCCAGGAGCAGGAAGTCGACGGCGGCCAGGCGGCGCAGCCGTCGGCGGGCCACTGGGACCAAGAGCAGCAGCGGCACGAGTTTGCCGAGCTCCTCCACGGACACGGCGACGTAGGTGTAGCCGAGGACGCCGTAGGGGTCGGCTCCCAGTATCCGGACGGCGGCGGCCTCGGCGAGGGCGAGGGGCCACAGCAGGAACGCGCCGAACGCGGCCACCCGTAGCAGGGTGGCGAAGGAGACGGTGCGCGAGCGCGCCAGCCAGGCCAGTTGGAGCAGCAGCACGAACACCGCGGCCAGGGCGGGCAGCACGGCTCCCAGCCCGGGGACGACCAGGGGCGCCATGAGCAGGGCCACCACCATGAGCCACCCCCAGGCGCCGCGCATGGCGCGCAGGGCCCGGATCGTGCGCGGAGAGCGCTGGCGGGCGCGGTCGACGCCCCGTGCCAGGCGTTCGGCCGGGTCGGGGCCCGGCCCCCGCGGTACGCGGGAGTGACGGGCCCCGGTCTCAGCGCAGTGGTAGAGCTGGGCGGCGCGGGTGAGGACGGGGCCGCCGTCGGCCTGGGCGCGCGCGCCGAAGTGCGTTCGGGCCTGGGGGATGTCCGCTCCGACGAGTTCGCGGACGAAGTCGGCGGGTCCGGCGGCGACGGTGAGTTCGTCGGCGGTGACCAGGACGGCGGCGGAGAAGTCCTCGACGCAGACGAGGAAGTCGGTGGGCGCGTCCCCCCAGCCGCGGACGAGGTCGATGAGGGTGCCGGTGTCGAGGGGGACCTCGGTGACGGGATCGTAGGAGAACTCGGGCCTGGTGCGGCAGACCAGGAGCCGGTCGACTCCCATGGCGCGGCCCGCGGCGACGATCGCGCGGACGAGGTTGCGGTCCCGAGGCACGAGGAAGGGGGTGGTGACCTTGCCGTCGGCCCTGATCCAGTGGGGGTCGAGCTCGGTCGCTCCGGAACAGACGCGCAGCACGAGGTCCCGCGCGAGCATGGCCTGTTCTTCCATCGGTTTCCTCGTGCCTTGGGGGGCGAAGACGTGGGAGCCGGCCTCGTCATCCTCCGGACGGATCGGCCCCGACCGAGCATAACGGTGAAGGACCCCGGCGGAGGAGGGCACCGTGGGCCCTGGATACGCCGCCCCTGCCGACAGTGCCAGTACGGACAAGACCATCCGGTGAAGGGTCCCGGACCGCGCCAGCCCTCACACCTCGACGCCGCGTGCGGGCACCTCCTCCCGCTGCCCCCGGCGCCCGGCGGGTTCACGGGACGGGCGGGGTCCGGCGCCGAAGGCGTCGGCGCACAGCTGCGCGAAGTGCCGCGGCCCGGGCAGGTCGAGCGCCCAGCCGACGAGCGCCCACCCCAGGTGGAGGTGTTCGAGCGCCCTGGCCAGCGCGGACACCCCGCTCCAGCGGAGCCCGCCGGGGGCCTCGTAGGCCAGGCGGTACAGCACCTCGGGATGCTCCGCCGCCCGTCGCAGCTCCAGTGCCACGGGCACGCGGGCGGCGAGCCAGCCGCCCAGGCCCCGGCACATGCCGCAGTCCGACGCCACGTACAGAGTGCCCGGCGCGCGGCCGGACCAGGGACGCCACCGGGGCAGCCAGGGGCGCACACCCGACCGGTAGTCCTCCCACTCCCGTCCGAACGCCTCGCGCAGCTGGCCTCCCTCGTGCCATTCTGCGAACCCGGCCCCGTAGACGAAGGCGGCCAGCGCGCCGACCAGCAGCCACGGGTCTCCCGTCACCACGGGCAGGACCAGGTAGACGGCCACGACCGCGGCCTGCATCGGGTTGCGCAGATAGGCGTAGGGACCGCTGGTGACCAGTGTGGACGGCGGGTCGAAGGGCAGCGGGGTGCCGCCGCCCACCCGTGCGAACTCGCGGGCCGCCGCCAGGCCCGGCAGGCACACCGGCGCGAGGATCTGGGCGGTGACGAGGGCCGTGCCGGGGGCGGGCAGGGCGTCCAGGACGGCCAGTGGCAGGACGACCATGAGCCCGAACGCGAGTACCGCCTGCGTCCACACCCGGGCGTGGACGAGCTGGCCGGTGCGGGTCCAGTAGGCCAGCAGCAACGCGGGGATCAGACACAGCACGGAGCCGGCGAACTCACCGATCAGCCAACGGGAACCCAGCACCACGACG
Organism: Nocardiopsis sp. TRM 82005; assembly: GCF_056312425.1. Classification (NCBI taxonomy): domain Bacteria; kingdom Bacillati; phylum Actinomycetota; class Actinomycetes; order Streptosporangiales; family Nocardiopsidaceae; genus Nocardiopsis; species Nocardiopsis sp. TRM 82005. The sequence goes on along the minus strand of NZ_JBWDTQ010000030.1, from coordinate 30,519 downwards.
GGCTCGGCGAGCGGCATGACGATGATGTCCACCCACACGAGCAGGCCGGTGAGCAGCGGGACCGGCAGGAACCGCAGCAGCAGCGCGGGCAGGGGACCCCACAGCACCGCCCAGGCGATCAGTAGGTCGACGGGCACACCGAGCCACACGGCTCCCTCCGCGTGGAAGGACCACCAGCCCACGCGCAGCGCGTACAGGTTGAGCGGGATGAGCGTGAGCAGGGCCCACGCCCCGGCCACGACCATCGCCGCGGCCTCTCGCCGCCGCGGAGCGCGCCACAGGCACGGCCCCGCCATGAGCAGCAGCGGAGCGAACAGTCCGACGCCGCGAACCGTCGTCGCGGAGAGCTCCGGTCCCATCAGCGGTCCTCCGCCCCGGCCGCGCCGAAGGTCACGGCGAGGTACTCGGCGGCCAGGTCGGTGGCGTAGGACTGGACCGGCCCGAAGTACCACGACGGCTCGTAGGTGCGGTCGTAGTCGATGGACCAGGTCAGACGGGTCCCGGCGCCCTCGGCCCGCCACACGGCCTGGGCGCGGCGCGTGTCCATCCAGTTCGCGAAGGCGGTGTCCTCGACCACGTCGAACACCACCCGGCCGCCGTCCTCACGGATCTCGCTCTCCACGATCCTCAGTTCCATGTGACGCTGGGTGGGCTCGGCGCCGGGCCGCAGCGTGCGGCGCGAAGTGAAGTGGACGAGCCGGGTGTCACCGACCTCCAGCCCCTCACCAGAGGCCGAGACGGGCCTCGGAAAGGGGACGGCGCGCAGGAACAGCGCTTCGGGGTCGCCGTACTCGGGCGGTGCGGCCAGGGCCGCTGCCACCTCCTCCACCGGGGCGGAGACCACGACGTGGCCCTCTCCCCTGTCGGCCCTGGGCAGCAGGGAGATGCCGGCGACGCCCTCCAGGGTGAGCACGAAGAGGAGCGGCACCGCGAGCAGGGCGTGCTGGGCGCGGTCGCCTCCCCCGCCGATCCTCCCCGCCACCCAGGTGACCAGGGCGACGACCCCGTAGATCAGCGGCGCGGCGATGAGCAGGCATACCACGCCCTCTCCGAGCAGGGGCCCGGCCAGGGCCAGGGCGACGGTGGAACCGGCCAGCGTGACGCCCATGGCGCTGCGGGCCCGCACGGTGAGCACTATGAGCAGGGCGATCGTCGCGGGCAGGCCGACGTAGAACAGGGCGGTCTGGTCCAGGCCGCCCCAGTGGTTGATCCGGACCGCCAGTAGGGCGGCGAAGGCGGCCAGGAGCAGCGCGGCGAGCAGCCAGCGCGCCCGGGAGGGAGGCGGTGTGTCGCTTCGAGGCACGGGGGACTCCTTCGGCATGCGATTAAAACATTTGATTTAATCGCTCGATTAAACCGTATGCTGAAAGCCTTCCCGAGAGCAAGGAGGGTCATGGCCAGGAGCGGCGGAGGACGGCGCACGAGCGAGGAGACCAAGGAGCGGCTGCTCGCCGCCGCAAGCGAGGTACTGCGTGAGGAGGGATACGCCGGGGCGTCGGCACGAGCCATCGCCACACGCGCGGAGGCCAACTCGGCGCTGGTCTTCTACCACTTCGGCGGGGTCGACCCGCTGCTGCTGGCCGCGCTGGACCGTTCCAGCGCCGAGCGCATGGCCATGTACCGGGAGCTCGCCGCGCGGGCGAACACCCTGGAGGAACTGGTGGAGGCGGCCACGCGGATCTACCGGACCGACCTGGAGCTCGGCTACATCACCGAGTTCTCCGAGCTGGTGGCCGCCGCCGTCACCAAGCCCGGGCTGCGCAGGGAGATCCGCGCGCGCTCCGAACCGTGGATCGCCCTCGTCGAACACGAGTGGAACCGGGTGCTGGGCGGATCCGCCCTGGGCAGACTGCTGCCCGCACGCGAGGTGGCCTACGGGGCGATCACCTTCTATCTGGGCGTGAACCTGTTCTCGGTGCTCGACGAGGACCACACACGCACGGAGGCGGTCTTCGACCTGGCCGCGGGACTGGCTCCCCGGGCGAAGCTGCTCACCCTGCGCCTGCCCCGCCGGGGCCGCGACGTAGGCTGGCCCCCGGACGAGGAGGAGCGCACATGAGCAGCAGCATCACGGTGGCTCCGGGGATCCGGTTCCCGGACACCTCCGACGGACGGACCCACGTCGCGGGCGCGGTCATCGCCGACGACCGGGGCCGGGTGTTCGCACAACGCCGGTCCCCCACCCGGAAGGTGTTCCCGCACTGCTGGGACATCGTCGGCGGGCACGTCGAGCAGGGCGAGAGCATGCTCGAAGGGCTGGCGCGCGAGGTCGGCGAGGAGACCGGCTGGCGGCTGACCGCGGTGCTGGGCGAACTGTTCCAGCTGGACTGGGACCCCGGGGACGGTGTGACCCGGCACGAGGTGGACTACCTGGTGCGGGTGGAGGGCGACCTGGACGCGCCGCGCCTGGAGCCGGGCAAGCACACCGAGTTCATGTGGGTGGACGACTCCCTGGTGCACCGGCTGCGCGACGAGCGCGATCCGGGCGACTACTTCATCACCGACATCGTGCAGCGCGGCATCGACGCCGCCCGCGCCCGCTGAGTCGGTGCGGCGCGCACCGGCGAAGGACCCCGGCCGACCCGGCGGCGGGGGCGCGGGGCGCGGGGCGCTTCCGGGGGACGCGGTCAGCGTCAGGCTGCCCGGCGGGCCTCCTCGATCGCGAGCGGTAGCGCGCCCAGCAGGTCGGACGCGCTGATCGGCGCGCCGCCTCGGGCGAGGGTGGCGGCGCGTCCGTGCACGTAGGCGCCGCACATCGCGGCCTCCAGGGCGGGCAGCCCGGCGGCCAGGAGCGCGCCGACCGCCCCGGACAGCACGTCACCGGTCCCGGCCGTGGCCAGCAGCGGCGTACCCGTCGGGTTGGCGGCCACGGGAGCGCCCGGATGCGCGATCACCGTGGTCGATCCCTTGAGCAGGACCGTGCACCGGAAGTGTTCGCACGCGTGGACGGCGTACTCCAGGCGGCGCGCCTCGACGTCGCCCCGGTCGGCGTCCAGCAACCGGGCCAGCTCCCCCGCGTGCGGGGTCAGAAGCGTGTGCGCCGTCCGCTCGCGGAGCAGATCGGCCAGCGGACCGCTCCCGTTGCCGGTGAGCATGGTGAGCCCGTCAGCGTCGACGAGCACGGGCCGGTCGCTGTCCAGGATCGCGTGGAGTTCGTCGGCGTTGGCCGGATGCGTGCCGCGTCCGGAGCCGATGACGACGGCGGAGACCCGCCCGGGCGACAGGTCGGTGCTGCTCTGCGGGTCGAGAAGGCTGGCGACGGTCTCCGGCCAGTGGGAGAGCACCTGGTCGACGACGTCCGCGCCGCCCCCGTAGCGGACCATCCCGATTCCGGTTCGCAGCGCTCCCCCGACGCACAGGACCGCGGCGCCCCGGTAGCGGTCGGAGCCCGCGCGGACGGCGAGCACGCCCCGGCGGTACTTGTCGGTCTCGACACCGGAGACCGGTAGCAGCGAGGCGATGTCCGCGGCCCGCGGGCAGACCAGGCTGGGCCCGGGCAACTCGGGGGCCAGACCGATGTCCACGAAGTGGATCCGTCCGGCGCGCTCGGCGCCCGGGTCGACGAACAAGCCCGGCTTGTGGGTGCCGAAGGTGACGGTGACGTCGGCGCGGACCGCGTGCCCGGGCACCTTCCCGGTGTCGGCGTCCACCCCGCTGGGCAGGTCGACCGCGACCACGGGTGCGGGCGAGTTCTCGGCGAGCAGGGCCAGGGTGGAGTGCGGTTTGCGCAGGCCACCATGCCCGCCGATACCGAGGAGCCCGTCGATGACGAGGTCGGCGTCGAACAGGTCCTCCTCGTCGGCCATGGCGTCGGTGAACCACCGGGTCCGGCCGCCCGCGGCGCGCAGGGCGACGGCCCCGCCCTCGTGGACGCCCCGCCCCGCGAGCAGGGCGTGCACGGCCGCTCCCCGGGCGGCGAGGTTCGCGCCCGCGTACAGGGCGTCGCCGCCGTTGTCTCCGCCGCCGACCAGAAGGACGACGCGCGCCCCGTACACGCGGGGCAGGAGACGGGCGCACTCAGCGGCGAGCCCGGTCGCGGCCCTGCGCATGAGGGTCCCGTCGGGTACGCGCGCCATGAGCGCGTGTTCGGCTTCGCGGACGGCGCTGACGGTGTGTGCGGAGCGCACGGGCTTACCTCCGGGGGTAGATCGGTCACCATCGTGCCGCAGTCGTGGCCATGCGGGCAGGTTCCGCCACACCGCGGCGGCGAAGGCAGGAAATTTTCACGGAATACTATCGATTCACTACCCTTCGGAGCGCCTCCTTGACACAATGGAGTTATGCCTCGACCGAGCAGATACGTGTCCCGGTCCGACCTCGGGTGGGATCCCTCCCCCGCGGCCAGGGCCAACCCTCGTTCCGGACTGGTCATCCACTACGACAGCGCCAACCAGGGACTCGCCGGGAAGGATCACTCGGCCTGCCTCACGTACTGGCGCAACACGCGCGCATTCCACACGGGCCCGTCCCGCGGGTGGGCCGATATCGGATACTGCGTGGACGAAGCGACCGAGATCCTCACCGAGGACGGCTGGCGGACGTTCCAGCAGGTCTCCCCCGGCGACACCGTCCTCACCCTCGACCACGAGACCGGGTTGTCGGAGTGGCAGCCCCTCCAGGACGTCCACGTCTTTTCCGCCATGCCCCGGGAACTGGTCCGGATGGAGGGACGCGAGCACTCGTCGCTGACCACTCCCGGCCACCGATGGCCCGTAGAGCGCCGCCACGGACACACGGAAACCGAAAGACGAAGGGACGAGGACGGGACAGGGGCCCGCGCCGGGCGCACAGCACGCGGCGTCAGAGGGCATGAGCGGGTGTGGGCGACCACGGACACGCTCGGTCACCGGGACCGGATCCCCCTGTCAGCTCCCTGCGCCCACCTGCCCACCGGGCCCAAGTGGTCCGACGCGCTCGTGGAGCTGGTGGCCTGGTTCTGGGCCGAGGGGCGCGTCAGGCCCCGGGACAGGACCCGTGAGGCAGGTACCAGTGTGGCCCTCCGCCAGTCGGCGACGGGGCGCCCCGACCGTGTGGCCAGGATCCGGAGCGCGCTGTACGGCGCCTTCGGCCCGCCATGCGAACGGTTTCCCCGAAGCCGTGGGGACACGGACCGTACCCCGGGGTGGTGCGAGGCCCGCGACCGCGGTCCGGCCGAGTTCCGCCTGTCCGCCGAAGCCGGACGCGTCCTGAGCGAACACGCCCCCGGACGTATCCCCACCCACGCGTTCCTTCGATCGCTGACCGGAGCGCAACTCGCCCTGTTCATCGAGGTGTCACTGCTGGGGGACGGCCGCGAGAACCGCACGTGCGGGGCCCGTGTCCTCAGCCGGAAGAGCCGCGCCGCCGCCGAGGCGTTCCAGTTCGCCGCGGTCATGGCCGGATACGCGACCTCCCTACGGCGCCGGCCTCCCACATCCTCGGCCACCTCCCCCGCCTGGGAGGTGGAGCTGCGCCGCGAGGCCCACGCCGCTCCCGTGGCCGCGGCGGGCGGGGAGCCGGGGCTCACCGTCCTGCGCGAACCCTACGGGGGACGGATCTGGTGCGTGCGCACGCCGAACGCCACGTGGCTGGCCAGGCGTGAGGGCAAGGTGTACTTCACCGGCAACTCGTTCATGTCCTGCGCGCACGGGTATGTCATGGAAGGCCGGGGCCTGTACCGGGCCCAGGCCGCACAGCCGGGCGGCAACACCTCCCACTACTCGGTGACGCTGGCGACCGGCCCGACCGACCCCGTCACGCCCGAACAGGTCAACGCCGTCCGCGAACTCCGGAAGTGGCTGATGGAGCCGGACACCTCCATCTCCGGGACGGTGCTCGGACACCGCGACTTCGTCTCCACATCGTGCCCCGGCGACAAGGCGTACGCCCTCGTACGGAACGGCGCGTTCGAACAGCCCCCCGGGGAGATCACGGAGGTACACGACATGCTCGGACTGCGTATCGGCAGCGCGGGGGAGGCGGTCAAGCTTCTCCAGCTCAGGATCGTGAGAGCGGGCTTCGGCGACGCCCTGGGCGGGTCCGGGGTCGACTCCGACTACGGTCCCGCCACCGCCGAAGGCGTGCGGCTGTGTCGCGAGTACGTCGGCAGCAGGGCCCTGCCCGGCTACGGCGACGAGATGACCGCCCACGCGGTCGACCAGATCGAGGCCGCCGTCACCAAACGCACCCTGGAGAGGGCCCCGGAGGTCTCCGGCGCCGACCAGGACATCGGCAACGCGCCGGCCGCGGGCTGAGGGCGCTCCGACGCGGGCGTGGGAGGCGCAGAGGACCGGGCCTCCCACCACCCGGCTACGACCGGCGGTTCCGGGGAGAGGCTCGGCGACCGTCACTCACAGCCGACGCCGTCGCCGTCACGGTCCAGATGGGAACCGTAGCCCGGGTCGCCCCGGCGCACAGGAGCCGCGCCGGCGGCGCGTGCCGCGTCGCAGTTCTGGAAGTAGACCGAGCCACCCCCTGTGTCACCACCACCCGTGCCGCCACCCGTGCCGCCACTGTCGGGACGCTCGGTCACCGTCTCGGTGGCGGTCTCGGTAACGGTCTCCGTGACGCTGACCGTCACCTCCACCTCGACCTCCTCGGTCGCGGCCACAGTGGGTTCCACCGTCTCGGACACGGTCGCGGTGACCGTCTCGGCCGGCGGAGGGGGCCCGGTCTGGTCCGAGCCGCCACCAGCCAGGGCGCTGGCGCAGGAACCGACGATCGCGGTGAGCACGAGCGCACCGAAGCACCCCAGACATCCAAGGCCGAACTTGGCACCGGTGGACATACTGCTGGCGGACCGCTGCGGGGGCAGGGACATAACGACGCTCCGACATGTGCGCGGGAAGCGGCTGAAGGGAAACCGCACTGGACATCGCATGCCGAGCGGGAACACGCGTGCGAGGACGGTATCCAACAAAACCTGGAAAAACTCCCTTTTCACCAAAGAGAGACATTCGCTCTGCTTCCCGGATACGGCCCGGGCCTCCACACACGAAGGCACCCCGGGCGCGGACGGTCCGCGGCCGGGGTGCTCCCACGTTCGGGCTATTCGACCGCGGTCACGACCGGGTCGCCTTCCAGGCCGAAGTTCGGTGAGTACCGGACCTCGGAGACCACGACCTCGCCCACCACGGCGATCTGCCCGGAAGCGCTGGAACCGGGTTGCAGGGGGGTGTCATCGAACGATTCGATGTCTGCGAAGAGGCTCTCGCCCCAGTCCGCCCTCTCGGTGCCGTCGTCGAGCACCGCGGTGAAGCTCATCGGGTTGACGCTGAACGCCTCGTCACCCTCGTTGGTGATCTCGATGTCCAGCACCGTGTAGACGGCGGTGTCGTCGATGACGTCCCCGGCGGTGCCCGCGTTGGAGGCGGTCATGCTGATGCCCTGCTCGTTGGCGGACTCCTCCTCGGTGGTGCCCTCCTGCGTGGCGTCGTCCTCCTGTGCGGCCTCGTCCTCCTGTGTGGCGGAGGGCTCTGGGGCGGCCGACTCGGTGTCATCGACCCCGGACAGCGAGGCCCCGATCACGATGACGACGACCGCGATGGCCAGGAGTCCGAGGCAGCCGCCGACGCCGAGGCCGACCTTGGCACCGGTGGACATGCCCTTCTTCGGAGGCGGGCCGCCGGGCGGCGGACCGTAGGGATGCTGCCCTCCGGGCGGACCGTAGGGGGGCTGCCCTCCGGGCGGACCGTAGGGGGGCTGCCCTCCTCCGGGCGGGCCGGGGGGCATGCCGTGGGGCGGCTGTCCGCCGGGAGGGGGACCGCCGGGCGGAGGACCGGGAGGGGGACCGCCGGGAGGGCCGCCGTAGGGGGACTGCCCGCCCGTGGGGTCTCCGTATGGGGGCTGCTGGGGGCCGGAAGGGTACTGGGGATAGGACACGCGTGTGCTCCGGTTCTCGTACACGATGGCGTAGGGGATGTGCCGCGGCCCTGGGCCGTGTACCGGCTGGAACACGTGCGGCTGGGAGGACCATATCCGACACGGGGCCGTCCGGGCCGTGCCCGTCCCGCCCTAGACATGTCCGGAACCGGCCGTTCCCGCTGTTCACGCGACCCGTGCCCCGTCGTGTCCGGGGCCGGGGCCATGTGGTGGCCACCGGGTACTACGCTGTGTCGTAGAAAAAACCGCTGACATGGGCGGACACGGAGAACGGCGAGCGGAGGCGGCGTGGTCGACTGGCTGACCATGACGATTCAGATGGTGTCGCTGGCGATGGCCGGGTGGTGCCTCGTCTCGACCTTCCGCGACCAGCCCATGGTGGTTCCCCACCTCGTCGGCATGGGTTTCCTGTGGCTCCTCGTCCTCGGGCAGGTGGGCGCCACCGTCGCCACCGTGATCGGCGGCGGCCGACCCGCCGAGACGGCCATGTTCGTGTCCTACATGGCCACCGTGGCGCTGCTGCCGCCCGCGTGCGCCGTGTGGGGATTCATGGAACGTAGCAAGTGGGGGCCGGCCGTGATCGCCTTCGCGTGCCTGATCCTGCCCGTCCTGTTCGTCCGGCTCGAACAGCTCTGGAGCCCCGTTGCCTGAACCCGGCGCACCACCCGCCGCCAAGACCCTGCGCACCGGCCCCGGGCGGCTCCTCGTCGCCGTGTACGGGGTGTTCGCACTCGCCGCGACCGCGCGGGGCGGCTCCCAGCTGGCCACGAAGTTCGACGAGGCACCCCTGGCCTACGCGCTGTCCCTGCTCGCCGGAGTGGTCTACCTGGTCGCGGCGGTCGGCCTGGCCCGGGCCGGACGCACCTCGCGTGTGGTCGCCCTGGTCTCGTGCGCTGTCGAGGCGGTCGGGGTACTCGTGGTGGGCGCGGCCAGCGTCCTCCTGCCGGAGGTGTTCCCCGACGACACGGTGTGGTCGAACTTCGGCAGCGGCTACCTGTTCATCCCGCTGGTGCTGCCGGCGCTGGGCCTGTGGTGGATCCTGCACGTCCACCGCATGGACAAGGGCTGACCGGACACGCCGTGGCCAGCGACCCGGTATCAGTAAGCTGTCGCCCATGTCCGAATCCCTGACTCTTCCGGTGACCGTATCGGCCGACTGGCTCCGCGAGCACCGCGACCAGGTCGTCCTCGTCGACTCCCGGTGGTACCTCGACGGCCGGTCCGGCCGCGACGCCCACCGCTCCGGTCATCTGCCCGGTGCGGTCTTCACCGACCTGGACACCGATCTCGCCGCACCGGCCGGTCCCGGGGGCGGCCGCCACCCGTTGCCCGATCCGGCCGATTTCGCGAACACGCTCGGCCGCCTCGGCATCGGTGACGACGACTCCGTGGTCGTCTACGACGACGCGGGCGGTTCGGTCGCCGCCCGCCTCGTGTGGATGCTGCGTGTCCTCGGCACCCCGGCTGCCTTCCTGGACGGCGGCATGCGGACGTGGGACGGAGAACTGGAGCAGGGTGAGGTCACACCCGAGCCCGTCCACCGCACCCCGGTGCCCTGGCCCGAGGACCGGGTCATGCACACCGATGCCGTCCGCGCCCGGACCGGCGACCCGGCGCACCTGCTGGTCGACGCCCGGGCCCGCGTCCGCTACACCGGCGAGCAGCCCGCACCCGTCGACGCCCGCCCCGGGCACGTGCCGGGCGCCCGCAGCGCGGAGTGGGCCGGCAACCTCGACGGCGACGGGTTCCTGGCCGGCCCGGAGGCCCTGCGTGAGCGCTTCGCCGGTCTCGGCGCCGACTCCGCCGACACCATCACCGCCTACTGCGGTTCCGGGGTCACCGCCTGCCACGACCTGCTCGCCCTGGAGCATGCCGGGTACTCCGGTGCCCGCCTGTACCCAGGGTCGTGGAGCCGGTGGGGAGGCGACGACGCCCTCCCGGCGGAGACCGGTGATCCTCACGGATGAGCGCCTGACACGAACAGGTTCACCACCGCTACCGGCCGTTCACGGGCAGTTCCCGCGGACGGCCTTTCCGCGCACCGGTCCGGACGGGTCCGGAACCTTGGTTCCACAAATGGCGTCAAACCGCCAGTAGGCTGGTCTGGCCTCGGAAAAACCGCAGGTGAGGATCGTACCTCTCCTTGATTCCCCTACTCCCTCACGCTCTGTCGCGAAACGAGGAACATTGGCCATCGAACTCGTACTGTTACTCCTTGTCGTCATCGTCGCCGTCGTGGTCGGCATCGTGGTCTACACGCGGCGCTCCAAGAACCAGGGGAGCGCTCACAAGTCCCCCGCACCGCCGCAGGACCCCTTCGCCGACAACGGCGACAGCACCGCGGGCGATCCGCGCGCCCTCAAGGCGGGCGACATGATCGACTGGGGCACCGAGCGGACCTGGATCCGCGGCACCCTGCGCCTGTCCGACGGCGGCTACACCTGGTCGGAGCACTTCCTGGAGGTCGAGGGCGGTAAGCGCTGGCTCTCCGTGGAGGAGGACCCGGACGTGGAGCTGGCCCTGTGGACCGGCCGCCCCGATCTCGACATCATCCCGCAGGGGTTGTCCATCGAGCTGGAGGGCGTCGTCTACAAACTCCAGGAGAAGGGCAGCGGCTCCTACCGGTCCGAGGGCACTACCGGCCTGAAGGCCCAGGGAGGCCACGACTACGCGGACTACGAGTCCGACGACGGCAGGATGCTGTCCTTCGAACGCTTCGACCACGGCCGCTGGGAGGCCAGCACCGGAACCGAGGTCACCCCCGGGACCTTCACCATCTACCCGGGGAGCTGATCGGGACGTGCACGCGAGCATCAGCGCCCCCTTCGTCGACACCAGCGCCGACGACCTGGTCTGGACCCTGAGCCACCCGCTGGTCGATCCCCTGGCCACCCGTGTCGTGCGGGTACCGGGCGCCCGGGTCGAACTGCGCGTGCTCGGCGCCTCCCACCAGGTGGCCGTCACGCCGGAGCCGGAGGACGGGGCGTTGACCGCGCGGGGTCCGGCTGCCCGGGGCGGGCCGCTGGTGGAGACCGTGGCCTGCCTGCCCGGTCTGCCCGGCGGCCTGCCCGGCAACGCCGAGCGTCCCGAGCTGGGCCGCTACCGTTTCGACTCGCTTGTGGAGTCCCTGCCGCGTGCCGAGCTGACCCGCCGGGTGGAACGCATCCACCGCGAGGTGGCCGGCTCCTCCGACGGCCTGGTCGTCACCTTTCCCGGTGATCCCCTGTCGGCCACCGCGCTGCACCTGGTCCCCGGCCCCGGAGGGCCACTCCGCTGGCGCACCTGGCATGCCTATCCGCAGAGCGGCGAGTTGGTGACGACCACCTCCGCAGTGACCACACCCCCCATCTCCGGGAGAACCACACCATGAAGTCAGACGCGGCGCCCGAGGACAACAGAAAGATCGTGATCACGGTGTTCGTGATCATCGGCACCATCCTGCTGCTCCTGATCCTGATCAGCGCCTGCGACAACAACAGCGACAACTACTGCCCCGACGACGACGTCGTCGCGGACCCGAACTATGACGACGACGACTGCGACGGGTCCTCGGGATCCTCCGGCGGAGGGTTCTTCATCTTCGGCGGCGGCGGTTCCAACAACTCCAGCAACTCCAGCGGCGGTAGCGGCAGCAGTTACCGTGGCGGCGGCAGCGGCTTCGGCAAGTAGCCCGCACCTGCTCCAAGTACCGGACCACTACTCCCCCTACCAGCGGACAGGACCATGAACGAGCTCCTTTTCAACTCCCTCGCAGCCCTCGCCTACGGCGGGGTGGGCATCGTCATCCTCGTGGTGGGCTACCTGCTCACCGACCTCCTCACCCCCGGCAAGCTGCACAAGCTGATCTGGGAGGACCGCAACAGCAACGCCGTGCTGCTCGTGTCCGCCAACACGCTGGGTTCGGCCATCGTCGTCACCACGGCGATCCTCTCCAGCGACTCCGAGAGCGGCCTGGGCGCGGGACTGCTCTCGACCGTCGTCTACGGCCTGATCGGTCTGGGCGTCATGGGGCTGTCGTTCCTGCTGATCGACCTCGTCACCCCCACCAAGATCGCCCACATGATCAGCGACCACGAACCGCACCCGGCCTCCTGGGTGAGCGCCTCCGCGCACGTGGCGATCGCCCTGGTCGTCGCGGCGGCCCTCACCTGACCCCGATTCCCACGTTTCTGACCGGCCCCCTGACCCCGGCCGCCAGCACCATCAGACGAAGGCACCCGTGTTGACTGAGACCGCCGCCCGCACCCGGCCCCGCCTCCCGGTTCCCACCAGGGCGGCACGCTTCCTCGTGCTGCTGGCGGTGTTCATCTGCGCCGCCTGCGGCCTGGTGTACGAACTGGCGCTCGTCGCCATCGGCAGCTATCTCCTGGGCGACACCATCACCCAGGCCTCCGTGGTCCTGTCCGTGATGGTCTTCGCCATGGGTGTGGGCTCGCTGCTGTCCAAGCGCTTCCAGGCGAACCCCGCCGTGGCCTTCGCAGCGATCGAGGGTCTGCTCTCGCTGGTCGGCGGTCTGTGCGTGTTGCTGCTGTACGGGGCGTTCGCGTGGTTCTCCGCCTACCAGCCCGCGCTGGTACTGCTGGCGTTCGCCATCGGCATGCTCATCGGTATGGAGATCCCGCTGCTGATGACGCTGATCCAGCGCATCCGCAAGCAGGAGGCCTCCGACGCGGTCGCGGACCTGTTCGCCGCCGACTACGTGGGCGGGCTGATCGGCGGCCTGGCGTTCCCGTTCCTGCTGCTGCCGCTACTGGGCCTGCCCAAGGGCGCGCTGATGGTGGGGACGCTGAACGCCGTGGTCGGTATGGCGGTGGTGCTGTGGCTGTTCCGCTCGGAACTGACCCGGCGCGCCTACGCGGCCCTGAGCATCGGCCTGGCGCTCATCATCTCGGTGCTCGGCCTGGCCTACCTCTACGCCGACGAGTTCGAGGTGGACGCCCGCCAAGCCCTGTACCGCGACCCGATCGTGCACGCCGAGCGCTCCGAGTACCAGGAGATCGTGGTCACCCAGTCCCTCGACGGCAAGGACGTCCGCATGTTCCTCAACGGGGACTTGCAGTTCTCCACCCTGGACGAGTACCGCTACCACGAGTCGCTGGTCCACCCGGCGATGGCGGGTCCGCACGAGGACGTGCTGGTACTGGGCGGCGGCGACGGCCTGGCCCTGCGCGAGATCCTCTCCTACGACGACGTGGCCTCGGCGACCCTCGTGGACCTGGACCCGGCCGTGATCGACCTGTCCTCCACCGACCCGGTGATCAGCGACCTCAACGAGGACTCCTTCGAGGACCCGCGCCTGGACGTCGTCAACACCGACGCCTTCCAGTGGCTCCGCGACAACCACGAGCAGTTCGACGTGATCGTCGCCGACCTGCCGGACGGCACCGACGTCGGCACCTCCAAGCTCTACACCGTCGAGTTCTACTCGCTCCTGCGCCATGCCCTGTCCGACCAGGGCCGCGTGGTGGTGCAGGCCGGCTCGCCCTTCTTCGCTCCGGACGCCTACTGGAGCGTGAGCCACTCCCTGGACGACGCCGGGCTGGCCGCCACCCCCTACAACGTGGACGTGCCGACCTTCGGCAACTGGGGTTTCTACCTCGCCGCCAAGGACGAGCCACCCGGACTGCGCGTTCCCGACGACGCGCCGCCCCTGCGCTTCCTCGACGACCCCCTGCTGGCCGCCGCCCAGGTCTTTCCCAGGGACCGCCGCGAGGAGGACGTGGAGGAGTCGACCCTCATGCACCCCCGGGTGATCGGCTACCACCAGGGGGCCTGGCGGGGCTACTGACGCCCGGGCGCCCGACGCCCTCTCGCCCGCCGCCGCCGCTGGGGAAGAGCACCGCGCGGCCTGAGGACTTGGGCCGGTGGGCGGCCACGCGGTGTGCCTGGAACGGGAGTTCGTGTTCGGGGACAGCGACGGCGGCAGGCCGACAAGGAAACGGCCATCGGCGGTCGAGGACGCGTACGCGCACGTGTACCGCCTCGGATTCCCTTGCCACCTGCCCCATCTTGACCCGGTGCCCGGACGCGGCAAGGACGCCACGCCGCCCCGCCCGCCTCCCCGGCCAAGCCGTTACCCAGCCTTTTCCACCCTTTTCTGCCCCGCTTCCGCTCTCCTTCGGCACGGCCGCACCCTGGCCGCCGCGGCCGTCCCGCCGTCAGCTGTCGAAGCCCAGACCCACCGCGTCCAGACCGCGCAGCCACAGGTTGCGGCGGCCTCCGTTGCGGTCGGCGGCGGCGGTCGCGCGCAGGGTCAACCCGATTCCCAGGGAACGGACCGGCTCTGGCGGAAAGGGCAGCGGCTTCTCCCGGACCATACGCAGCCGGGTGCGCTCGGTGTCCAGGCCGTCGAGACGGTCCAGCATCACCTGCGCGCCGAAGCGGGACGCGCCCACGCCCAGCCCCGTGTATCCGGCGGCGTAGGCCAGGCGGCCTCCGTACCCGGTGCCGTAGAAGGCGGAGAACCGGCTGCACGTGTCGATGACCCCGCCCCAGCTGTGGGTGAACCGCACGTCCTCCAGTTGGGGGAAGGTCTCGAAGAAGTGCCCGGCAAGCCTGCGGAAGGTCTCCGGACGCTGGTCGAACTCCGGGCGCACCTTGCCGCCGTAGTGGTGCACGATGTCGTAGCCGCCCCACAGGACGCGGTTGTCCGAGGTCAGCCGGTAGTAGTGGAAGAAGTTCGCGGAGTCGGACACCCCCTGGCGGCCCCTCCACCCCAGGGACTCCATCTGCTCGTCGGTGAGCGGCTCGGTCATCAGCGCGTAGTCGTAGACCGGGACCAGGTAGTGCTTGAGCCTGCGCAGGGGACCGGGGAACGCCCCGGTCCCCCAGGCCACCCTGCGCGCGTGCAGGGCGCCGCCGCCGGTCTCCAGGCGAAGGCCCGCCGGGACGGACCGGATCGCGCGCACGGGCGTGTTCTCGAAGATCCGCACTCCGAGCCGCTGGCAGGCGGCGCGCAGCCCCCAGGCGAGCTTGGCCGGGTGGACCATGGCGACGCTGTCAGGCTCGTACAGCGCTCCCACGTAGGTGGGCGAGTCGATCTCCCTCCGGATGCGCTCGGCGTCCCACACGTGCGAGGTGTAGCCCATGGCGGTCATCGTCTCGGCGGCCTCGGCGAACCCTTCGGCCTGCCAGGGCTCGGTGGCGACCAGCACCTCGCCGGTGCGCTCGAACCCGCAGTCGATCCCGTACCCGGCCACGGCCTCCTCGATTCCGTCGAGGTTGGCGTGTCCCTGGCGTTCGAGCTCGACGACCTCCTCGGGCCAGCGCTCGGCGCCGTTGTCATAGCCGTGGGTGAGGCTGGCGGCGCAGAATCCGCCGTTGCGTCCGGAGGCCGCCCACCCGGCGGTACGGGCCTCCACCAGGACCACGTCCCGGTCGGGGTCGCGCTCCTTGGCGATGAGCGCGGTCCACAGCCCGCTGAAACCGGCGCCGACCACCGCCAGGTCGGCGAACACGTCGCCGGTCAGGGCCGGCCCGGGCTCGGGGACGTCGTGCCCCGAAACACCGGGATCGAGCCAGAAGACACTGGGACGGGTGTCCGCCAGGGCCCTCGTCACCTGCTCGGTCGCTCCATCGGCCATGAGTTCCACTCCGTTTGTTGTTGGACGCTGCTCATCACCCCGGGATCGGGCACCAGCGCCGGGTTCAGTCCTTCGCCGTGCTCCGGCGCCGGGCCATGGCGATGTTGACCACGGCCATGATCAGCCCGACCGCGAACAGCAGAGTTCCCATGACGTTGACCTGTGGCGGGATACCCACGCGTGTGGAGCCCCAGACCCACAGCGGGAAGGTGGTGACGTCTCCGCTGACGAACGAGGTGATGATGTAGTCGTCGATGGACAGGGCGAAGGCCAGCAGCCCTCCCGCCATGATGGCGGGGAACAACATGGGCAGCGTGACCAGCCGGAACGTCTCCCAGGGCCCGGCGCCGAGATCACGGGCGGCCTCCTCCAGGCGCGGGTCCAGGGTGATGACGCGGGCCCGCACGGTGATGGCGACGAAGGACACGCAGAACATCACGTGCGCGATCACGGTCGTCCAGTAGCCGGTGGTCACGTTCATCGTCAGGAAGGTGGAGAGCAGCGCGGCGCCGAGCACCACCTCGGGCGCGCTGATCGCCGCGAACATCACCAGGTTGGTGAGCTGCTTGCCGCGGAAGTCGAACCGGCCCAGGGCCAGCCCGAGTAGGGTGCCCAGTACGCCCGCCACGACCATGGACAACAGCGCGATACTCACCGAGTTGAACATCGCCTCGTTGAGCTCGGCGTGGGCGAACGCGTTCTGGTACCACTTCAGGGTGAAACCCTGCCAGGTGATGTTGTGCCGGCCTGCCGGGTCGTTGAAGCTGAACGCGACCATGAACACGATGGGAGCGAACAGCCAGACCAGCACGGCCCAGGTGTAGTAGCGGCCCCAGTCGACCCGGCGGCGCGCACGGCCCCGCCCCGCCGCCGGAACGGCTCCGCCTCCGGAGGCTTCCCGCCTGTGGACTTCGGTGCTCATGCGTGCACCTCCATGACCCGTTCGGTGCCCAGAGCCCGTGCGTAGCTGAAGATCCCGACCAGCAGCAGCCCCATGAGGACGAAGGTGATCGAGGCGGCGATCGGGTAGTTGTTGTTGACCAGGTACTGGGTCTGGATGACGTTGCCGATCATCGTGTTGTGCGTCCCGCCGAGTACCGAGGCGTTGACGTAGTCGGCGCTGGTGGGGATGAAGGTCATCAGCACCCCGGCGAACACCCCCGGCAGGGACACCGGGAGGATCACCCGCACGAAGGCTTGGACGCGTCCGGCGTACAGGTCGTGCGCGGCCTCCACCAGGTGCGGGTCCATACGCTCCAGGACCGCGTAGATCGGCAGGACCATGAACGGCAGGAAGTTGTAGGCCAGGCCCAGGATCACCGCGGGCGCGGAGTTGAGGACGGCGAAGCCCTCCGGAAGCAGTCCGAGGTCCTTGAACGTGCCGAGCACCACGCCGCTGTCGGAGAGGAAGAACCGCCAGGAGATGGTGCGCAGCACGAAGGAGACGAAGAAGGGCAGCAGGATCAGCAGCAGGTACGTGGACTTGTAGGCCCCGCCGCGGAAGGCGATCCAGTACGCCATCGGATAACCCGCGGCGATACACACGAGTGTGGCGCAGGCCCCGTAGAACAGGGAGCGCAGGATCTGCTCCCAGTAGGTGCTGACGGCGGTGACGTAGTTGCCCGCCTCGAAGGTCTGCTGGAAACCGGTGACCACGTTGCCCGTGGTCAGCGACAGGGACAGCATCCCGCCGATGGGCACCACGAAGAACAGTGCCAGCCAGGCCCATGCCGGCAGCACCAGCACGTAGGGCGTGATCTTACGGTTGCTCATGGTCCGGACTCAGCTCTGCGTGACGGCCTGGAACAGGGAGGAGAACTCGCCCTGCTGGTCGGGCTCCAGCGCCACGTAGTTGTGGAGCCTCTGGTAGTCGCCCTCGCCGGGAAAGACGAGGTTGCTCTCCGACATCTCGCGCAGGGCCTCGGCGCGTTCGCCGTCGCCCTCGGCGTCGGCCCACTCGGCCATGACCTCCTGCGCGTGCGTGACCGGGGAGATGTAGCCGATGTACTCGGTGAGGCCGGTGGCGATCTCCGGCTCGTAGAGGAAGTTCATCAGTTCGATGGCGTCGACCGGGGCCCGGGTGGTGTACGGGATCATCAGGTTGTCGGTCCACAGGGTGGCGCCCTCGTCGGGGATGACGAACTTGAGGTTCGTGCCCTCCTCGGCGTTCTGCTGGTAGATGTCGCCGGACCAGGCCATGGTCATCCACAGGTCGCCGCTCGTGAGCGGCTGGATGTAGTCCTGCTCGTAGTAGGCGCGCACCACGCCGGAGTCGCGCTGCTCGCGGAGCTTCCCGGCCGCGGCCTCCCAGTCCTCCGGGGTGGAGTCGGCCGGGATGACGCCGTTGGCGAGCAGGCCGAAGTTGGCGATCTCCTGCGGGTCGGCGAACATGCCGACCTTGCCCTCGAACTCCGGGTCCCACAGGTCCTGCAAGCTGGTGATCTCCCGGTCGACGAACTCGGGGTTGTAGGCGATGCCGGTGATGCCCGAGGCGTAGGGGACGGTGTACTTGTTGCCGGGATCGTAGGCGGTGCTCTTGTAGATCTCCCCCGCGTACTCGGCGAAGGCCGGGAGCTTCGTGTGGTCCAGCCGCGCCAGGTAGCCGAGTTCGAGGAGTTTGGCGAGCTCGAAGCCGTTGGTCAGGACCATCAGGTCGTAGCCGATGTCGTCGCCGTTGGCGAGCTTGGGCTGGATCTGCCCGAAGAACGTCGGGGCCTCGTGCACGTCCTCCTTGTAGTCGACCTCGATACCGGTGGCCTCGGTGAACTGCTGGATCTGGGTGCGCTCGGAGTCCATGTACAGCGGCCAGTTGGCCCAGCGCAGGTTGCCCGTGCGCTCCTTACCCACCCAGAAGTCCTCATCGGCGGCGGAGTCGCGCTGCTGGCCGCCGACGCCGCAGGCTGACATCGCGAGTGCGGCCGCGGCGGCGCCGCCCGCTTGGAGGGTGTGACGGCGGGTCATACCGGGGAGCGCGGGAGGGCTGTGGCGGGCACGGGTGAGTCCGCGCATGAGGGCGGGGGTCAGTCGGGCGCGCGGTCGGTTGTTCATGTCGTCGTTCCCTACTTCGGTTCTTCGGGGCCGCCGTCACGGTGGCGGGTCTGACGGAGGGCGGCGGGGCCCGGGGGGATGGGTACCTCGCGTGTTTGGAGGTGCCTGATGTGACTGGTGCGTCTGCGAGGACCGGGATGTGCGTGATGGTGCTCAGGACGGAAGCGCGTAGGAGTGCTCGGGCCGCCAGGACAGCCACACCCGCTCACCCCGTTCGGCGGCCAGGGTGGCGCCCGACGCGTTCTGCTGGTAGACCGTGACCTCCTCGCCGCCGATGTCCACCTGGTAGTGGGTGGCGGCGCCCATGTAGACGGTCTCGGTGACCGTGCCGGGAACGCGGCTGACGTCGTCCCCGGGCCGACCGGTCCCGATGCGGATCTTCTCCGGGCGTACGGTCAGGTGGATGTGGGAGCCGGTGGTGGCCGTCTCGGGCAGTTCGGTGACCAGTGCGGTGGCACCGTCGGCGACCTCCACCCTCCACAGCCCCCCGGAGCCGGTGCCGACCACGCCGCGGACGAGGTTGCTGGTGCCGATGAAGTCGGCGACGAACCTGGTGGCGGGGCGCTCGTAGATCTCGGCCGGCCCGCCGAGCTGTTCGACCGCGCCGTTGTTCATCACGGCGATGCGGTCGGACATGGTCAGCGCCTCGCCCTGGTCGTGGGTGACGTAGACGAAGGTGATGCCGACCTCGCGCTGGATGCGTTTGAGCTCGACCTGCATGGACTGGCGGAGCTTGAGGTCGAGCGCGCCGAGCGGCTCGTCCAGAAGCAGGGCGGAGGGCTCGTTGACGAGCGCGCGGGCCAGGGCGATGCGCTGCTGCTGACCGCCGGACAGCTGCGACGGGCGGTGCTTGGCACGGTGGCCGAGCTCGACCAGGTCGAGCATCCGGCCGACCCTGCGGGTGATCTCGGCTTTGGGGATCCTCTTGCGCCTGAGTCCGAACGCGACGTTGTCGGCCACGCTCATGTGCGGGAAGAGTGCGTAACTCTGGAAGACCATGTTGACGTCGCGGTGGTTGGCGGCCACGCCGGTGACGTCGCGGCCGTCGAGGCGGACGACGCCCTCGGTGGGGTCCTCGAAGCCGGCGATCATGCGCATGGTGGTGGTCTTGCCACAGCCGGACGGTCCGAGCAGCGAGAAGAACTCCCCGCGTTCGATCTCCAGGTCGACACCGCTGACCGCGTGCACCGTCTCGGACCCGGTTCGGAAGGACTTGACCACTCCGGCCAGGCTGATCGCGGGCCCCGTGGCCGGGACGGCGTCGGCTTGGGGCGCCTCGGTTTGGGTGGTGCTGGTGGGAGCCATGGTGGGGTGTTCCTGTCAGTCTTGTTCTTGCTGCGTGCTCGCGAGCTCGGGGCGGGGCTCGGGGCGCGAACAACCGGGTTCGTCGTCGCCACCGCCTGGCTCGTTGCCCACCGGCGGCGGAGACTCCTCCTGTGGGGCCAGGTACGCCCGGGGTGGGTGCCGGGCCGCGCTGGGCGGCCCGGCGGGGAGGGCTCAGTCTCCGATGTAGCTCATGACGTGCTTGACCCGGGTGTACTCGTCGAAGGAGTACATCGACAGGTCCTTGCCGTAGCCGGAGTGCTTGAAGCCGCCGTGCGGCATCTCCGCGGTGATCGGGATGTGGGTGTTGATCCACACGCAACCGAAGTCCAGCCGGCGCGAGACCCTCAGGGCGCGGGCGTGGTCGCGGGTCCACACGCTGGACGCCAGGCCGTACTCGACTGAGTTGGCCCAGGCCACGGCGGTGTCCTCGTCGGTGAAGCGCTGCACGGTGATGACCGGGCCGAAGATCTCGTCGGTGACCATCTCGTCGCCCTGTCGCAGGCCGGAGACCACGGTCGGCGCGTAGAAGAAGCCCTCGTCGCCGACCCGTGAGCCGCCGGCCAGGACCTCGGCGTGGCTGGGCGCGCGGTCCAGGAACCCGCTGATCCGGGCCAGCTGGTCGGCGTTGTTGACCGGACCGTAGGCGGCTTCGGGGTTGCCGGGCGGCGCGGTGACGGTGCCGTGCGCCTGCTCGGCGAGGGCGGCGGCGAAGTCGTCATGGATCCCCGGGGCGACCAGTACGCGCGTGGCGGCGGTGCAGTCCTGCCCCGCGTTGAAGTACCCGGCCTCGGCGATCCCGGCGGCGGCGCGCTCGACGTCGGCGTCGTCGAAGACCACGACCGGCGCCTTGCCGCCCAGCTCCAGGTGCAGGCGCTTGAGGTCCCTGGACCCGGCCTGGGCGACCTCGTACCCGGCCCGGGTGGAGCCGGTGAGGGAGATCAGCCGCGGTACGGGGTGGTCCACCAGGGCCCGGCCGGTGTCGCGGTTCCCGACGACGACGTTGAACACGCCCGGCGGGAGGAACTCCGCGGCGATCTCGGCCAGCAGCAGCGTGGAGACCGGGGTGGTGTCGGAGGGCTTGAGGACGATGGTGTTGCCCGCGGCCAGAGCGGGGCCGATCTTCCAGGCCGCCATGGCCATGGGGTAGTTCCACGGGGTGATCTGTCCGACGACGCCCAGCGGCTCCCGGCGGGTCCAGGAGGTGTGGTCGGCGAGGTACTCGCCCGCCGCGCGTCCCTCCAGGTTGCGGGCGGCGCCCGCGAAGAAGCGCAGCGCGTCCAGGACCTGGCCGATCTCCTCGGTCCGGGTGAGGCCGACCGGCTTGCCGCAGTTGCGGACCTCGGCGTCGACCAGTTCGTCGGCGCGATCCTCCACTCTGTCGGCGAATCTGTTGAGGGCGATCTGCCGTTCGGCGGGGGTCCAGTCACGCCAACCGGTCTCGAAGGCGCGCTGTGCGGCCTTGAACGCGTTGTCGACGTCCTCCGCCGTGGACACCGGGGCCGTGGCGAAGACCTTTCCGGTGGCCGGGTCGATGAGGTCGCCGCGGATTCCGTCCGCGGTGTCGACGTACCCGCCGTCGACGAAGTTGCGGAGGTGGTCGAGTCCGGGCTCCTGGGTCACTACGGCTCCCTGGGATCGGGTGCGCTCTGGCGCACATGGGGCTGTGAATCGTCACACTGCCACCAGAGACTCTCCGAGATCAAGGGATTCCGTTGTAAACTTTAGTGTTACCGACGGATACTTGACATGCTAGCCATGGATGCCACTATTTCTATTGAGTGGGTTCTGTCGAGACCCCCGGGTCGACCGTCACGGTCCCCGCACCACCCAGCGATCTTGGGAGCACCAAGTGGCAGCGCACCTGAGCCCGGAGCAACTCCAGCGGGCCGCCAAGGACCATCTGTGGATGCACTTCACGGAGATGGCCACCTACGACGACGCCGACGTCCCCGTCATCACCCGAGGTGAGGGCGCCTACGTCTACGACGCCGACGGGAACAGGTACCTGGACGGCCTGGCCGGGCTGTTCGTCTCGCAGGTGGGCCACGGCCGGACCGAGATCGCCGACGCCATCGCCGAGCAGGCGCGTGAGCTGGCCTACTTCCCGATCTGGACCTACGCGCACCCCAAGGCGATCGAGTTGGCCGACCGCCTCGCGGGCCTGACCCCGGGCGACCTCGACCGGGTCTTCTTCACCACGAGCGGTTCCGAGGCGGTCGAGTCGGCCTGGAAGCTGGCCCGCCAGTACTTCAAGGCGATCGGTGAGCCCAGCCGGCACAAGGTGATCAGCAGGAAGATCGCCTACCACGGGACCAGCATGGGCGCCCTGTCGATCACGGGCCTGTCGGCGATCAAGGCCCCGTTCGAGCCGCTGGTTCCGAGCACCGTCCAGGTACCGAACACGAACTTCTACCGCGCTCCCCAGCACGGCGACGATCCGGAGGCATTCGGCCGCTGGGCCGCCGACCAGATCGAGGAGGCCATCGTCCAGAGCGGCCCCGAGACCGTGGCCGCCGTCTACGTCGAGCCCGTCCAGAACTCCGGCGGCTGCTTCCCGCCGCCGCCCGGGTACCTGCGAAGGGTGCGCGAGATCTGCGACCGCCACGGTGTCCTGATGGTCTCCGACGAGGTGATCTGTGCTTTCGGCCGCCTCGGCGAGTACTTCGGGGCGACCAGATACGGCTACCTGCCCGACATGATCACCTTCGCCAAGGGCGCCACCAGCGGGTACGTGCCGCTCGGCGGGCTCATCGCCCGCGAGAAGCTCATGGAGCCCTTCAAGGAGGAGGGGGCCGCCTTCCTGCACGGCGTCACCTTCGCCGGGCACCCGGTGGCGGCGGCCGCCGCGCTGGCCAACCTCGACCTGTTCGAGAGCGAGGGCATCCTCGACAACGTCCGCGAGAACGCGCCCGTCTTCCGCGCGACCCTGGAGAAGCTCCTGGACCTGCCGATCGTCGGCGACGTGCGCGGCGACGGGTTCTTCTACGGCATCGAACTGGTCAGGGACAAGGAGACCAGGGAGACCTTCACAGAGGAGGAGTCCCACCGGCTGCTCAAGGGCTTCCTGTCCGGGGCGCTCTTCGACGCCGGGCTCATCTGCCGCGCCGACGACCGGGGCGAGCCGGTCGTACAGCTGTCCCCGCCGCTGACCTGCGGTCCGGAGCATTTCGAGGAGATCGAGCGCATCCTGCGCAAGGTCCTCACCGAGGCCTGGGACCAGCTCTAGGCTCCGACGGGCGAGGGTCCCTCCCGGCCGGGAGGGACCCTGCTCGTAGGCGGCCGGGGCGCGTCAGGCAAGGGCTCGACGGCGGACCGCGCCGAGGCCGAACCACACCGCCGGAACCAGCACGACGTGCATGAGGGCGAGGACGGCCTCGGTGGCGAGGTCGGTCCCGGCGAAGAACGGCATCGCGGTGGAGGCCGCGGCGAGCACGGTCCCCACGATCTGGCCCGTGCGAAGGAAGCCCTTCCACAACAGGGAGAGCAGGACCGCGGCGACGAACCCGGCGGCGAGCGGGAAAGCGCTCATGAAGGCCACTCCCCCGACCTCCACGGCGGCGATCCCCCCGGCCCCGTCGGGATGCTCCATCGAGGCTCCCACGAGGTGGCCCAGGCCGAGGAGCACCAGGTTGGCGACGGTGGCCGCAGCGACGGCGACGGCTCCGGCCGCCCACCAGGAGGCGCCCGGGCGTCGGGCGTCGGTGGCGGCGGTAGCGGTGGCGGTGGTCATGGGGTCTCCGTTCGGATGTGCGGTGTGCTTCACGGAGATCCTCCAACCTCATTATTACTTGAGGTCAATGCGGCGTGGCGGGCATCACAGTCGCCCGGGGTGGTGGACCGGATGGTCAGGCACCGAGGTGGTGGACCGCGACACCCGCGAGGGAGAGGAATCCGGTGAGGAGGAGGACCACGAGGGCCGGAAGGACGGGGATCCTCACCCGCGCCTCGATGTCGCGCGCGTAGCCGCCGTCCTCGGCGGAGGCGTACAGCGACCGCCACTCCTCGACCTTCCGTACCGTCCTCCGGTGGTGCCGGTAGCGGATCAGGTCACCACCGAGCGAGCCCCCGTAGTGGACGTGGGAGACCGCATCACCGTTGCTGAGCCCGATGACGAGTCGTCCACCGCCCTCCGCGTTCGGGGTCTCCACGCACCGCCAGGGCGCGAAGTGGGAGGAGAAGACGCCCCGCACCTCGATGCCCTCCTCGGACAGCCGCAGGCGCGGGTGGAAGCAGAGCAGGTAGAAGAAGACCTGGAGACCGCCCATCATCGGCAGCACCGCCAGGAGATCCGCGTCGAAGGTGCCGGACGCGAAGGCGGAGGGGGGCAGGGAGAAGGCGACTGCTCCGACGAGTGACATGGTGAGCACGCCCATGGTGGCGAAGCCCCGGCTGCGGACGGTCGCCCGGTTCCTCGCCGGGCGTACGGGGGTCTCGGGTTCCTGCATGGGGGATGTCCGTTCCGTGGTCGCGGCCCCGCGCGGAGACGAGCACGGGGATGAACGACACCGAAACTAACCGGGGAAGGCGCCGGACCCGCTACCCGCCCCCGGCAGACGGCGGAGACGGCCCCGGTCAGGCGCGTTCCAGGGCGGCCAGGGCGGTGACGGCGCCCAGCTCCCAGCAGGCCTCGCGGGCCTCCGCGCCGGGACGGCCCGTCACGGTGACCGGCGGACGGTGCCGTTCCCAGCCGATTCCCTTGGCGATGGACTCGACCGCCCGGACAGCGCCGGAGGTGTCGCTGTCTCCATGCACGTACAGCGAGTACGGGAGCCCCTCGGTCGTTCCCTGGGCGGGGTAGAAGACCGTGTCGAAGAAGACCTTGAGGGCGCCGGACATGTACCCGATGTTGGCCGGGGTGCCCAGAATCAGGGCGTCGGCGCCGAACAGGTCGCTGGCCGTGGCCGACAGCGCGGCCTCGGTCCGCACCTCCACCCCCTCGATGTCGTCGGTACGGGCGCCGTCGATCACCGCGCCCAGCAGCTCCTGGGTGGCGGGCGAGACCGTGTGGTGAACGATGAGCAGACGTGCCATGTCCCCCACACTAGAGCGCGTGCCTCGGACAGCGGCGGGACCTCGCTGCCCGCTTCCTGGTTCCGGCCCGTGCCTGGTCACGGGAGGACGAAGACCGTGTGGTGAACAAGGGGCAGCCGTGCCGCCTACCCCACACTGGTGTTGTGACCGGAAGCGTTCTCAAGGAACGCGGGCGGTGGACCCCGTCAGCCCGGCAGCGTTTCCGGACAGCACACCGGACACTGACACGCTGCCGCCGCCCGCGCAGAAAGCCAGGCCGCCATGAGCCAGCCTCCTTCCTCCGACGGACCGCACGACCGCAGGCCCACGACCGGCGGCCAGCCGTCCATGGGCCCTCGGCCCGACGGGCGGCCCCCGATGGAGCCTCCGCCCCCGCCCGGATTCGGTCCTCCCGAGCCGTGCGGGCCCGCGGACCCGCACGGTTCCCCGCCCCCGCAGGATCCCCGGGATCCGGGCAGGGCCTCCCCCTGGCTGTTCGTCGGCCTGGGCTGCGGCGGCCTGTTCGTCATCGGCCTCGTCCTGGTCGCGCTCATCGCCTTCGTCTTCAACGACCGCGGTGAGGAGGCCGAAGACGGCGGGAGTACGGGAAGCGGCATACCGAGCGCCACGAGCACGCCCGGCCTGAACGAGACCGTCGAGCACGACGGCATGCTCTTCACGGTCACCGGCACCGAGGTCACCGACGAGATCAACGGCTACCGAGCCCTCGGCGAGTACCTCATCGTGCACGTCGACGTCGCCGACGCGGGAGTCCGCGAGTTCTGGCGCGACGAGCAGCACGTGTACACCTTCTCCGGCGAGCGGATCGAGGAGGACTACGGCGCCACCATCGAACTCCAGAGCCCCATGTGGCAGGACCTGCCTCCGGACGGCTCCCCGGCGAGCAGCAGTATCGCCTTCGACGTGGAGTCCGCAGCCGACATCTCCCACATAGGCCTGAGCTCGCGCTTCCGCGGCGGCAACGAGGTCGAGATCGACCTCGGCAACTGATCCCGCCGGAGCACGAAAGGGGATCGGAGTCCGTGGGCTCCCGCTTTCCGGTGCCGTCCGCCGTGTGAGCGCGTCGCACACGCCGAACCGGGCCCGTGCGGGCGTCTGTGACGCCCGCACGGGCCCGGGAAGGGGAAAAGGATGTCGTCGTGCCCGTCAGCGGTCAGACACAGCGGCCTCCCCGGTGCGGGGGCCGGGTACGGCCCCGCGTCCGCTGAGGGGGTACGTCAGGCAGGACAATCACACCACCCCGATCGCCGCCGCGTACTGGAGGGAGCGGTTGACCGTGGCACTGGTCGGCTCCGCCCGGGGGTAGTGGTTGACCACCTGGATCCGCGGCGCCCCCTCCTCGTAGCCGGCCCGGGCGGTGTGTCGGCGGACTTCGGGGGAAGGCGGCACGACCCGCGCGTTGATCTCCCCCGTCACATCACCCAACTGCCCACGCAGATCAGGCAACCTGTCATCAATACCCCCCATAAGACCCTCCATGATCATCCGACCCGCAGGAGTCAAAAGCCGACGATCCACCCGACCCGGACCCTTCCAATCCGGAATCATGTCCGTCACCGAAGAAAACTCACCCTTCAGAGAACCGATCATGTTCTGCACACCATCGATCAACCCGCGAATAATATTCTTACCCGCGTTCAGAAGAATCGACTTGGCATTGGAAAAAGCACTCCTCACCTTCCCCGGAATCCCCCGCACCGTGGACAACAACGACGTGATCCGCTCACTCACCCGACTCCGCATCGCCGCGAACGCCGCCACGGCCCGATCCCGCGCCCCCGTGAACGCACCCACGACGCGCTCACGAATCGCGGTCACCACCGCCACCGCACGATCACGCAGAGCGGACACGATCGCCACGACCCGCTCACGCACCGCCGCGAAAATCTGACCCGCACGCTCACGCACCGCCGTAAAGACCGCCACCACCCGGTCCCGGAACGCCACCACCCGCTCCACGACCCCCTGCACCGCCGAGCCGACCAACTCCACGATCCTGTTCCACGCCGTGGAGATCAGCTCCGCCACCCAGTCCCAGGCCACCTGCACCGCGGTGGTGATGCCCTCCCAGACCCCGGTCAGGAACTCAACGAGGTACTGGGCCACCGCGGTGATCTTCTCCACGATCCAGTCCCACACCACACCGGTCTTCTCCATCAGCCAGTTCCACGCCTCACCGATGAATACCTTCACCTCCTCCCAGTACGTGAACAAAATGACGAAGGGATGATGGGCGATGACCGCCTTGATCCACTCCCAGGCCGTCTCGATCAAACCGACCAGGCCGTCCCAGAACTCCTGGGCCTTGACCTTGAGCACCTCCCACATCCCGGGCAGCGTCTCGGTGAAGAACGCCATCACGTCCCCGGCGACGCTTTTCACGAAGGAGAACACCGCGTCCACGACCTCGCGAAACGCCTCACTGTTGTTGTAGGCGTAAACCAGACCAGCGGCCAGAGCCGCAAGAGCCGTCACGATCAAACCGATCGGGTTCATCGCCATGACCGCGTTGAAGAGGGCGGTGGCGGTCGTGGCGGCCTTGAACGCGACCACGCCCGCGAGGATCGCCGAGGCCAGCGCCCCGAACGTGGTCCTGTGCTCCTTCACGAAGGAGAAGAACGACTGGATCTTGGGGACGAGGCCCTCCAGAACGCCCAGGAACGAGGTCAGCCCCTGGCGCACCTCCCCGAAGGCCGCGGAGAAGGCCGACCCGATGCCCGACTCCTTGACGAAGGCGACGACCCGGCCGATGTGGTCCGGGAGCTTCTCGAACTGCTCTCCGATCGTCTTGAGCCCCGACTCGATCTGCGGCTTGTAGGGCTCGATGAGACTGCCCAGGGCACCGGTGACCGCGTTCTTGAGGCGGTTCATCGTGCCCTCCCAGGTCCCCCGGGCGTCCTGCATCGAACCGCTGACACCGTCCATGCCGCTGCCCACCGAGTCGACGATGGAGGACATCACCTCCTCGGAGGTGATCTCACCGTTGCGCATCGCCTGGGAGAGGTCCTCGATACTCTCCTTGTTAAAGGCCTTGAGAAGCTGATTCTCGATCGGGGCAGCGGCGTCCCCGAAGGCCTCAAGGGTCTGTCTGCTCAGCTCGCCGGAGGACATGAGTCCGTCGAAGGCGCCCACCGCCCTGCGCATGGAGTCCTCGGTGATCTTGCCCCCAGAGGCCGCGATCTCACCCACCGCGGTCATCGTGGGCGCCAGCCTGTCGGCCGCGACGCCCATGTTGACCAGTTCGCGCCCGGCATTGGCCCACTGGGCTCCGTCGAAAGCCGCGGCTCCGGCCACACTCAGCACGGAGTCCAGGACCCGCTCGGTCTGCTCCCCGTCACTGGAGACCCCCTGGAGCGCCGAACGCAACCGGTCGACAGCGTCCAGGCGCCCCCATGAGCTCTCCAGCGCCTCACCGAAGCTGCCTATCCCGATCTGCGAAAGGGCACTGCTCATCTGTGATCCGAGCGTCGAGAAGGCGTTGCCCACAGCCGTACCGACGGCGTTCGCGGCACTGCGCGCCCCCGCCTTCACCTTCGTGAACGCGGTTCCGAGAGAGCTGCGCATCCTGCTTCCGAGCGAGGAGAAGCGCTCGCCCGTCTTCGAGGCGAAGCCGCGGAGGGCACCGTCCGCGGGTGCGACGGTGTCGACGATCGCCCCCATGGCGCGCCGGAACGGTTCCGTGATGGGGGCGGCGGCCTGCCCGACCGAGGAGGCGGCACTCCGCATGGCCTGGCCGACACGCTGACCGGCCTGGACGACCGGCTGCCCGATGCCGTCGTAGATCTGGACGCCCACGGTCCTGGCCTGTTGCGCGATGCTGTCCAGGTGGCCGCGGATCGCGGCGCCCATCCGACCGATCCTGCTGTCCAGAGCGTCCGCCGCCTCCCCGCCCTCGCGAAAACCGGCGACGAAGTCGCGCAGTGCCCCGGTCGAGGCGGTGAAGCCCTTACTGACGAGGTTCGCCGACATGGAAACGACATTCTCAGCGAACTGCCGGCCCGCCTGGGCACCGAGCTCACCGAACTCGTCGGCGAGGTTCTGGCCGAGCTGGGCACCGATGGCGCCGAGCTCCGGTGCGGCCTGTGAGAGTCCGTTCTCCAGGGCCTGGCCCGCCGCTGCCCCGGCAGCCGTACCCAGCTTGTCGCCCGCGCTCTCACCCGTGGACCCGAGGCTCGACTCGAGTTCACCCTTGATCCGGCCGCCGAAGCGCTGGACGTCGGCTTCAAGACCGCTGAGGCCGCTTGTGACCACCTGCGCCGTCCCGTTGACGATCGCGGCACCCAACTCGTTGCCACCGACCACACCGGCGGTTTTCAGCTTGCTCTTCAACTCCTTGGTGACCGCCTCGCCCAGGCCGGCCAGCTCGGGAACCAAACGCATGGAAACAGAAATGGCTTCAGACACCATCGACTCCTTCGCCAGAGAAATAAAACAGAAAAGAAAAAAGGAAGACAGGTTTTGGGTGTGACAGGATCTCGCCGCGGGCGCCCGCGGGCATCCTGAACGAGGGTTCGGTGTTCGCCTTTTCAGGGCATGCTAGGAGCTCTTTTGGGAGCACACCGAGACAGCCTCACGCACTTTCTGTACGGCGGATTCCGATAACGTCCGACTGTCCGTTTCCTGGCAGGCGAGGTCTCCACCTCAGCTTCGGGGCCGCCACGGACCTCCCCCGCGACCAGGGGCACCGCGGGCTCCCACATGCGTGGACCCACCGGACCACCCGGTGCGCACACGGGCTCCGATTCGGCGCTCCGGACTCCTTTGCCCGGGGATGAGCCATCCCTCGTGTCAAGGACCGGCGCGTCATACGCGGCCCCGTGTTCGGCCCGGACGGACACACCCGCGCTGTCTCCGTGCTCCGACTACGGGATGTCGAACAGAAAGGCTCCTCAAGGAAAAAGCCTGGATCACCATGGGTGAACACAGCCTGGTGATAGCATCCCCCTGGCAAACAAGAGAACCCATGGCAAGAGCCGAGGAGTCTGATGTCCTCCCCCACCTTCAACAAGATCGCCTACGGGTGCCTCGGTGCGATCGCCGTTGTCTTCGTCCTCCTCTTCGCATTCCTCTTCGCGTTCCCCAACGACGAGGAGGCGCCAAGCGCCGACAACGGGACAGAAGAACCCAGCCTCGCCGAAGCCGCAAAGGAAAAGTACTACGAAACCTGGACCAAGGAAGTCGACGGCGAACTCGTCTTCGACCACCCCGGGGGATTCGGCGAGGAAATCCCCACCGTCGAATGGATCGATTCGGAAAACGACTACGAGATCATCGTCCGCGTCATCGAGTTCGAAGACCCGGATTCCTACTACGCCATCTGCGAGGGAGTCGCCCGCAACGGCTATCCCGGACAACTCGACGGCGAGGAAGGCCGCCTCGACCTGAGATACGTCATCGTCCAGGACGAGGACGGAAACGAACTCGAATCCTGCGACAACATGTACATGCGCGGCGAGTAACACCCGAAGCGCCGCTCAGAACCCTCCTCGACCCTTCACTCCTGGGGAAACACCTGCCCGGTCCACAACCCAGGGTGAAACGGTGAAGCGCGGGGCGCACCCGGCGCCCCGCGTCCTTTACTCTCCGGACTGGTCCGCCAGTCTTTGGCGGCGTTGTTCGGCGCGACGCCCAGCCTCGGCCAAACGAGCCAACCTCTCCTCCTCAGCCCGCC
>NZ_JBWDTQ010000029.1:0-91621 GCF_056312425.1 Nocardiopsis sp. TRM 82005 | reverse complement strand
TGCCTGTTGTCGGGGGAACGACGAAACCCGTGGCCGGAGCGGTGCCCGAGCCACGGGCGGAGGTTAAACGACAAGCTCAGTGCAAGCCGCACGGAAAAACGCCGTTCTCCTACTCGATGTGGCCACCGATGGGCATGGACGGCCTGGTGGCTGGGTAATCGACTGGTGCCGTACGAGGTGCGCCGCTTCGTGCGTCCGACCGTGCGATTCATCGGTTGGGCCGGGAGCCGCTCCGATCAGGGCGCAGTCCCTGATCGCTCACACTCGATGGGTCGGACGTGGACTCGAACGAACTGAC
Source organism: Nocardiopsis sp. TRM 82005 (assembly GCF_056312425.1). Lineage (NCBI taxonomy): Bacteria > Bacillati > Actinomycetota > Actinomycetes > Streptosporangiales > Nocardiopsidaceae > Nocardiopsis > Nocardiopsis sp. TRM 82005. The sequence continues at coordinate 91,323 of NZ_JBWDTQ010000029.1, read as the reverse complement.
CGGGTCCGCATCGCTGGGCGCCGGGCCGCACGGAAGGCCGCGGCTCCGTCCCGGTTCCCCGGACCGCTCCGCGACCGCACGGAACGAATCGAGAGGAAGGCTTTCGATGGCCGAGACACCGCAGACCCATACCCCGCCCGAAGTGGCACTGCTTTCTCCGTCCAGGTGGTCGGGTCGCGTCTTCACCGGTTCATGGGTCGATTCGAGAGGCGGGACGATGGAGGACATCGAGCCTGCCACGGGTGAACGGCTCGCCGAGTTCGGCGTCGCCGACCCCGACGACATCGGCGCCTCCTGCGCTCTGGCCGCTGAGGCGCAGCGCGAATGGGCCGCACAGACGCACGAGACCCGTGCCCGGGTCATGCTGGACGCGGCCGCCCTGATCGGTCGGCACCAGGAGGAACTGCGCGAGTGGATCATGCGCGAGTGCGGGGGCGTGCGCGCGAAGGCCGACCTGGAGCTGCACGACGCCGAGCAGCGCCTGCGCCAGAGCGCTGCCATGCTCTACGAACCCGTCGGCCAGATGCTGCCGACCTCGGATCCGGAACGGATGAGCTACGCACAGCGGGTTCCCGTGGGGGTGGTCGGTGTGATCTCGCCGTTCAACTTCCCCCTCGTGCTCTCGATCCGCTCGGTGGCGCCGGCTCTCGCTCTGGGTAACGCGGTCGTGCTGAAGCCGGATGAGCGCACACCGGTCAGCGGAGGGATCCTGATCGCCCGCGTGCTGGAGGAAGCGGGACTCCCCGAGGGGGTCCTGCACGTGCTTCCGGGGCCGGGGGCGGCGGCAGGGGCCGCGCTCGTCGCGGACCCGCACGTGCAGATGATCTCGTTCACCGGGTCCACGCCGGTGGGGCGTAAGATCGGCGAGACCGCCGGACGAGAGCTCAAGCGCGTCCTGCTGGAGTTGGGCGGCAAGAATCCGCTGGTGGTTCTGGACGACGCCGACGTGGAGGCCGCCACTTCGGCCGGTTCCTGGGGGACCTTCTTCCACCAGGGTCAGGTATGCATGGCCACCGGACGCCACCTCGTCCACGAGTCTCTCGCGGACGACTACATCGAGGCGCTGACCAGCAAGGCGGCGGAGATGCGCGTCGGCGATCCGTTCCGGGACGAGGTGGACCTCGGTCCGATCATCGACGAGAAGCAGTTGCGACACATCGACGGGATCGTGCAGGAAGCCTTGAGGAACGGCGGACGCGCGACCACGGGCGCCGAGTACCGGGACCTCTTCTATCGGCCGACGGTTCTCACCGGTGTCCGTCCCGGGACCGCGGCCTACGAGCAGGAGATCTTCGGCCCCGTGGCTCCCGTCACCACGTTCAAGGACGACGCGGAGGCGATCGCGCTGGCCAACGACAACGAGTTCGGGCTCAAGGCAGCCGTGCAGAGCCGGTCGTTCGACCACGCGTCCGCGATCGGGGACCGGCTCCAGGCGGGTGGAGTCCACATCAACGAGCCGACCGTCGGCGACGAGGCGGTCGTTCCGTTTCCCGCGATCAAGGCGTCCGGCCACGGCGCGGTCGGTGGCCCTGCCAACATCGAGGAGTTCACACGCTGGCAGTGGATCACCAGCCGACGGACTCAGGCGCCCGTCCAGGTAGGCGGGGATTAGGCCCGTCGCCCTCCTGTCCATCCGGCGACCAACGACGATCAGAGGAGTCATGTCCTTGTTGATGAGGTCGCCGAAGGCCACCGCCACGTGGACGTGGGTGGTCGAGCACGACGAGGGGTCGGATGGTCTGGAGGTGGGCTGCGCCACGGCGGTGTCAGTGGCGGAGGTCCTCCGGGACCGCGACCTGTTGTACCTCGACAGTGTCGACGTGGGCTGGTTCCAGTACGGCGTCGGGCACACCGGCCACCGGTCCCGGATCCTTCACTGCGGCGACCTCACAGCCGCTGCTCTGGCGGACAGAGTTCGCGACTCGCGGCCGACGGGCCGACGGGCCGACGGGCCGACGGGCCGACCGGAGGCCTACCCGAAGACGCTACTCCTCATCGGCCCCGGAAACTGGATCGCGCCTGACGGATGTAAGAGAGGTGAACCCGAGCTCGTCGGTGTCTCCATCGATGTCGCGACCGAGGACACGATGGTCGAGCTGAGTGTCTACCACGACATCTGGACGGAGAACGATTTCTTTGGCCGCCCCCATCCTGAGATACATAACGGCAACGCCCCCGTCTGGCGCAGGCGTTGAGAAACCTTGAGACGATGCGGGGAGGTCGAGACCGAGACGGGGGAACCCACCTACTTCGGTACGGCCTTCGACTACGGGGGAAGCGCCGCTTGGTGGGTCGGCCGGCGGGGGACTCGACGTGACCGATCGTCTCTAGCGAGAGGACGCAGATGACATATGACGTGGTCGCCCGGCTCGATAGGCCACCCACCTTGCGTGGCATGACCAGGTCCCTGGTCCAGGCGGGACCGAAGTTGCTCGTGAGTCCCGTCGCCGACGGTGCGGTCATTCGGCTCCACCAAACTCGGCACATGCCAGAGCCTCCATCACACCCGGCACGAAACAGGTGGTGTGGTGTCGTAAAGCGCGGATGCTGTGCGAACGAGCGCTGCGACCCCTAGGGAGCGGCTGCTCGGCGGCCAGGCGATCACCGTGGTGACGTCCAGCGCATCGACGACGGGCACCGCGACGTGCTCGGGCCACTGCCAGGCGCGGCTGGAGGCGGGGATGACGAGCAGCGTCTTGCCGAGCGCCACGAGCTGGGCGAGCTGCGATTGGGTGCCTACCTTCGGTCCGGGCCCGTCCGGATACGATCCGTCGAGCCGCGGCCACCTGGCGATCGGCAGATCCGGAACGTTCCGCACCTCCGCGAGCGTGATCTGATCGCGTGAGGCGAGCGGGTGCCCTGCCGGAAGGAGCGCGACCTGGCCTTCGACGTAGAGGGCTTCGGTGTCGAACCCGGCTAGGTCGTCGAACGGGTGATGCATGAGTGCCGCATCGGCGTGCCCGCTGCGGAGCAGCCCTGCCTGCTCGCCGACCTCACACAGGACGACGTCGACCGGTGCAGCATCGGGTTCGCTCGCGACCGCGTCGAGGAGCCGTCGCAGCAGTTCGTGAGAGGCTCCAGCCTTCGTCGCGAGCGCCAGCGGCCGTTTCGGGTCCGCGGCGCGTCGAGTCCGGCGGGCAGCGGCCGCGACCGCGTCGAGGGCCGCTCTGGCCTCGCGGAGCAGCACCGTGCCGGCATGGGTGAGAGCCACGCCGCGTCGATCCCGGTCGAGGAGCCGGACGCCGAGCCGATGCTCCAACTGGCGGATCGCGCGCGAGAGCGGGGGCTGGGCGATCCCGAGTCGTTCGGCGGCGCGCCCGAAGTGGAGCTCCTCAGCGACGGCGATGAAGTACCGGAGCTCGCGGGTCTCGAGATGGTCCACGTCGGCAGCCTACCGGCTTATACCAGATGGGTATCACAGCGGACCGGATCGGTGTTGGACCCCAAACGCCCAGCCTCCGAGGATGAATCACGTGAACGATACGAAGGTAGCGCTGGTCACCGGCGCGAACAAGGGAATCGGTTTCGCCATCGCCCAGGGTCTCGGGCGGATCGGCTTCAGAGTTGCGGTGGGGGCGCGTGACGACACGCGGCGCGAGGAGGCCGTGGAGCACCTGCATGCCGCGGGCGTCGACGCGTTCGGGGTCGCCCTCGACGTCACCTCCGACGACAGCGTCGCCGCGGCGGCGGCAACCATCGAAAAGACGGCGGGACGCCTGGACGTGCTCGTCAACAATGCGGGCATCGCCGGCCGGACCGAGGGCGGCAAGCAGGATCCGACGACACTCGACCTCGACGTTGTACGCACCGTCCTCGAAACCAACGTGTTCGGAGTCGTCCGGGTCACCAACGCAATGCTCCCGATGCTCCGCCGCTCGGACGCACCGCGGATCGTCAACATGTCGAGCAACATGGGCTCGCTGACGATGCGGACAGGACCGATACTGGCCGCGTACGCACCGTCGAAGACCATGCTCAACAGCATCACAGCCCAGTACGCCCGCCAATTCTCCGACACGAGCATCACCGTCAACGCCGCCTGCCCCGGCTATGTGGCCACGGACTTCACCGGCTTCAACGCCCCACGGACGCCCGAGCAGGGGGCCGCGATCGCGATCCGGCTCGCCACCCTGCCGGATGACGGACCGCGCGGCGGGTTCTTCGACGACGAGGGAGTTGTCCCCTGGTGACAACGAGCGGAAGGGGCAGTGGCTGTTTCATGCCGGGTGTGACAAAAGCTCTGGCGCGTATCGGCGCAGGGGTGAATACGAACGGCAACCGCCCCGGCCCCTCCCCCAGAGCTTTCACATGAACACGGAGCTGTTTCCCGTCGACCGTGCCGCGGGCAGTCTTGGCCTCGAGCGGAAAGGCGAAGTCATGGGAGTTCCGTGTCAGGGGCCGAGCCTGTGCCGGTCGCGGATTGGTTGGTGAAGGCGACTGTGTCCAGGATGGCCTCGCCTGAGGCTCAGGGGAGGATCCTCTCGGTCAGGGACAGGCCGATGCGTTGGAGGACCGCGAGTGTGGAGAAGGTGACGCGGTTCTCGCCCTGGCAGTAGGTGGAGAACAACGGCGTGGAGGACATGGGCGCCATTTCCTGGAGGCGTGGGGATCGGACCTCCACCATGTAGCCAGAGGTGGCTCCTGGCCTGTGAGGACCTCGCGAGATGCCATCGGATGCCGCCAGGGGCCGGTGTGTGCTCCGTTTGTGCTCCGCAGTTCCGGACTGGGGCGACACCGGGCGGCACCTCTTGACACGAAACGATGGCGGTGATCGGATGGATAGGGACGAAACGTCACTCTGTGGCACGTAGAGACACGAAAGCGCCGGACTTCTAATCCGACGGTCGCAGGTTCGAATCCTGCCGGGTGCGCCACAAAACCCCAGGTCAGACGGGGTGAGCGAGGACCTCGAAGGAGGTCCTCGTCGTCGCCCGGGCCCTGAAATGCTCCATGTGTGCTCCGCAGTGCAAGGTCCAGTACACGTGGAGGGCCACCTCGCGGAGCACTTTGCCGTTCCGTGACCCTGGGGGACGCACCGTGTGCGCCCCAGCGCCCCGCTGCCGCCCTGCGCGGGGCCGTGCCCGGGCGCTCAGGCACGCTCTGTCGCACCATCGCCCGCATACGGCCGTTTCAGCCGAAACCCTTCATCCTCCACAAGTTCTCGCGCCACAATCGGTGACACGACCAAGGCGAGGTGGATCTGGGCTGCAGTGACAACGTTCGCGATCCTGGCTGTGTAGGGCGGCGACATTGTCCAATACAGCGCGCGGTGGCGGTCCGCTGTGGGATCGACGCTGGGCGTGGACGGTCTTTCCGCAGGGATGAGGGCATGGGCGTGGTGCTTGCGCCTTCCGACGTCCAGGCCGAGGAAGACCCCGATGTCGTCGGGGGTCAGGGGTCGGGACACCTCAACGCTCGCCTTGTGCCACCTGTGCGCTCAGAAGCCCGTTCTCTCCAGGGTCCCGTGTCCGCGTACAGGTCCGCGCCCTCACATGGCGTCGGCGTGCCCCTGCTCCAGCACCGCGTCGGGGCGGAGCTGCCCGGAGGCGAGCGCGTGCGCGGTCTCGCTCATCCTGGCGTGTTGACTACGCGCGTAGCGGCGCAGGGCCTGGAAGGCCTGCTCCATGTCGAGCCCTCCGGCGTGCGCGAGGAGCCCCTTGGCCTGTTCGATCGTGATCCGGCTGTTAAGCGCACCCTGGAGCTGTTCGGTGAGTACCTCGCCGTAGCGGATCGTGCGTTCCTGGAGGATGCCGATCGTGGCGATGTCGGCGAGCGCCCGGGCCACCTTCGCGTCCTCGGCCGACAGCCCGCCGGGACGCTGGTTGAACAGGTTCAGCGACCCGATGACCTCGCCGCGCAACTGCAGCGGAACCGCGTGCACGGCCGAGAAACCCTGCTCCAGGGCCTGGGGCGTGAAGACGGGCCAACGCTCCGTGGCCGCGGACAGGTCCGCGACGACCACCACCACACCGGTCTGGAAGGAATCGACACAGGGGCCCTCGTCGGTCTGGATCTGGAACAGTTCCAGCACGCGGGTGCGCTCATTGGAGGACGCGACCAGTTGCAGACTGCCCCGCTGATCGGACAGCATCAGCCCTGCGGCGGAAACGTTCAGGAGGTCGACGCAGTGCGCGGCGAGCTGGTGCAGCACCTCGGGGACGTCGTAGTCATCGACCAGGGTGTCGGCCAACTGGACGAAGGCGCCCACCAGATCCGACTCCCGCCGCGTGCCCGAAGGTAGTGAGTCGTTCATGAGGGTTCCTCTACTTTCGCTCCAGCTGTGACGATGCTCTGCTCAATACTCTGCTCAGTGGCCTTCCCAATGGCCATTGCCGTTGTCAGCGCCCGCTCCTCACAGTTCGATGTCGGCCGGGGCGAGTCGGCCGGAGACCAGGTCATCGGCGATCTCGTCCACCATGCGGCCGACCGCGAACGCGTGGGCACGGAGCTTCGCGAGCGCCTGCTCCGCTGGAACACCCAATCCGGAGATCAGCATCCCGGTCGCCTGGTGGACCTGGGCGCGTTCCCGAGTCAGGGACACGACCCACTCCCCGTTGAGTGAGTCCACCCTCAGGGCCAGCAGTGCCAGCGTGGCGATGTCGACGACGCGCAACGCAGTGGTCACCTCCTCGGCGGACAGCCATCCCGGCTCGCTGCGGTACAGGTCCAACCCCCCGATACCGATCGCTCCGCGCTGCAGGGGAAAGGCGAAGACCGCTCCGACCGGATACGCGCCGATCTCGCTGGCGAACACCGGCCAGCGCGCCCCCCGATCAGCGGCGAGGTCGGAGACCAGGACCGGCCTGCGCGCCTCGTAGGCCTCGAAGGACGGCCCCTCACCCAGGCTGCACTGCAACCGCTGGATCCGGTCGCTCACCCCGTCACTCGCGTACAGCGTCTCCCGCGTTCGGGCTCCGCCCACCAGCGAGACCGAGACACCGTCGACCGGGAGCAGGCGTGTGGACACCTCTCCGACCAGCGTCAGCACGTCCGTTCCACCGAAACCGTCGTCGAGTGCCGCGGCGACGGTGGACCATACCCGTTGGAGTGACTCCTCCGGGCTCTCGGGAACGCTCACTGGCTGGGCACCGCTTTCCCTTCTGGTCGGCGGGAACGGCCCGCGACCGACATTGGTGGTGCCCGGGGAACGACCGGTAAGGGTAGAACCAGGCGCCGAGAGCCGTTTCCACCAACTCTGTCACAGAAGTCGCCAGAGCGGATCCCGTTGCGCGAACGCCCCCATACGTGCTAGGAGTGAAGTAGCTTTTTTCGCGTCCCACGCGCATCACGGTGCCAGGGCACGAATTCAAGGTGTACTGCCCCAGAAGACCGGCGGTCGACAGACACGTGTCCGACGACTGAAGGGGCTACACCCGTGACGGCTTCCATACACTCCAGCCCGCCCGCGGGCGTCGACGATCTGTTGACACGCACGGGTTCCGGTGATGAGCGGGCATTCGCTGCTCTCTACGACCACGGCGCGGCCACGATCCACGGCCTCGTCCTGCGCGCCCTGCGCGATCCCGCGGTGTCCAACGAGGTCGCCCGGGCGGTATGGGTCCGGGTATGGTGCTCGGCCGGCCGGTACACACCCGACCAGGGTTCGGCGATCGCCTGGGTGATGTCGTTGGCGCACCGCACGATCGTCGAGCGTATCCGCTCCGCCCCGCGCGACACCACGCCAACCCGCATCGGATCGTCCCGCACCGGACACGTCAGCTCCGAACCGGGCTCGGTGTCCTACCTCTCGATGGCCGCGCGGCGCCGAGCCGTCCTCCTGGCCTACTACCAGGGGCGCACCACCGAGCAGATCAGCACCACCCTCGGGGTACCGCACGACACCGTCGCGACCATGGTCCACTCCGGGCTGTTGCACCTGCGTGCGCACCTGCGCATGGCGGACAACACCGCCGTGGACGTGGACAGCCTCAACACCGCCGTCGACGCGGAACGGTGGTGAGCGCGCCCGATGAGCATTGATGCGACATGGGCCGCACCCGCCTTCGTAGACGTCGAGCGCAGTGTGGAACTCAGCTATGCCAAGCACGCCCGTGACGTGCTCTTCCGCCCCTGGCGGGAAAAGGCCGAGGGGGAGGCCCGGGACTCGGCATCCGATACCGGCCACGCCCTGTTCGGTGGCGAGGCCGACCACCGGGCGCTGGTAACGGCGACGCGTCGGCTGCCTCCGGAGGAGCGCCGCGTCGTGCGCATGCGGCTGTCCATGCATGAGTCCACCGACACCATCGCCGCCGCTCTGAATCTGTCCCCATCCCACGTCGCGCGGCTGCTGGCTCAGGGCCTGTCCCGGATCCGCGACGAGCTCCTGACCTGACCGGACCACCGTGTTCCGCTCGCGTGGGTGTCCCGCCCCGACATCCTGGCCGTGGCACCCCTCTCATCCGATGGCCGCGGGTTCGAACCCTGTCGGGTGTGCCACAAAACGCCGGGGCAGAATGGGTGTGCGAAACGCGTGGCCCGTCTGGGCCCTGGCTCTGCGTGTGCTCCCCAGCGCGAGGCCCAGCACAGGTGGGCACCCACCTCGCGGAGCATTTTCCCCGCCGTGACCGTATGGGCATCCGGGCCAGGACGCCCGTGTCCGCCCGCCAGCGCCCTACAACCGCCACGCCACGGGCGATCCCGGGCCTGTGCACACGCTGCCCGAACAGGCACGACAGCCGCCCACATGTCCCGGCAACAGCAGTAACACCCGGCGAAAAGTGATGTGCGGCGGACACCACAGGAGAATGCCGACATGATCCATACCACCGACTGGGATTCCCTTCCCGGGCCTGCGGCCCTGCCGCAGCCCGCGACGGCCTCCTCAGCCTCGCCCATGCCCGCGGAAACACGGACGCCGAGTCGGCGGCCTCCCTCCTGGCGGGAGGAGGGATCGTCCATGACCACAGCGGCACGGTCCTGCCTACCGCGGTCCAGGCGGCCCCGATCCTGCTCCGGATCGCGGACGAGGGCTGTGACACGGTGCGGGCGGCGGCACTGGACCTCGTCGAGGATGCATTGCGCTTCCGCCCCTGGCCGGGGTTCGTCCGCACCGAGATCAGGTCCGTCTGTGCTGCGCGATCGCCGATCACGTCCACGCCCGCGGTCCCGCCCTGACCGAGCCCGCTGGTCGAAGCCGTGCCCTGCTCAGGACGGCACGGATCCGGTGCTTGGTGGCCAGCGACACCACCCGTTTCCCGCGTACCGAGTCCCGCACCCTCATCTCATCGGACTCGCGGCATTCGAGGATGTGCGCGTTGTGTTCTTCGATCCGTGCGAATATTTCCTCCACCTGCCAGGAGGTGAGCTTGTCCACTCTTGTGCGTTCCAGGTGGGGGTCGAGGTAGTTGCGAATGTGGCCGGCGTAGGACAGGCGGGTCTTCTGGGCCAGGTCAGGTTTGCCCGCCAACCATTCGTCCAACCACTGTGCGACGGTGGGTACCTTCTCCCGGGTGCGCACCCCGGTGTCGATGCGGCGCTTGACCTCCTCGATCTCGGGAAGGCGGTGGCGGCCCCGCAGGGCGGCCTGGACCAGGTCCGCGACCTGAACCTCGGCCTCGTCCTCACCCTCGGCCAGGTGGATCAACGCCTTGAGGCGCTCCAGGGCCCACTGTGCCTCCTCCTGAGAACACAACCCGGTGCGCCTGGCCTGGCAGCGCCTGCCCTCGGCGGTGCGGGGCAACTCCAGTTGGAAGCCCCACTCCCCGTGCCGGGGATTCCACCCGCCCTCACGCCTCAGCTTCGGGCACTGCGCTCCCAAGAGCTTGCCGGTCACCTGGTCGCGACACCCGCAGCGTTTGAACACCGACCCGTCATGAGAAGCCATCTACTTCTCACCTTTCCTGTGGTCACCGCGCGCACCACACCCACACCCATCCCGTGGTGGGAAGGCCAGGTGGTCCAAGCCGAGGTGGACCAATACTCCGGCGGTGGGCACCACCCACACTTTGCCCGACCGATGCGCGGGCACCGGAAAGGCACCCTCACGGAGCAACCGGTAGGCGGTGGTACGGCCCAGACCGAGCATCCGCCCGGCCGTCACCGGATCCAGCACCACCGGCAAAGAGCTGACCTCGTCCAGCCTCACCGGAGAACCCAGAACCATCTCCCCCGCCTCCTCACTACCTGTGACCTGTACGGATGCAGTGCACGGCCCCGCCTGGTGCGGGGCACCACGCATCCACGCTCGACCTCGACGAGAAGTGCAAGCGGATTCCATCCCTCCCCCACCGGATTTAGGTCGTGGAGGAGTTGTTTGATGCCCAGGCCGCACCGGGCCTCACTTCAGACGGCCAGGATGGGTTCGATGAGAGCCCAGCGCTTTCCGGATAGGCAGGGACACCGAGAGGCCATACCTGCTGGACCAACAGGGATCCACCGACCGTGGAACGGTTCTCAGTGACCCGGATTCTCCGCACGGACAACTCGCGACCACCGCAAACCAGAAACCAGGAGTTTTATTCACCCTTTTTCCATGAATGGACAGAAAAAACCATAAATATGAGAGACGCCAAAACAATCGGAAAGGTTGGCCATACACCAGGCCACAGCGGGAGAGAAGTCACCCAGAGGATACCAACAAATACACATACCCCCCACCCAAAGAAGATGAAAACCCGAGAAAAATTAACATCCCTTCCATTCTTTTTCTCAGTACGGCGCAGTCCAAAAAAAGTGATTGAACAAAGGACGACGGCAAGAATATAAGGAATAACCACAGCCATCGACCCCCAGCCGTTGTCCACCAGACTCACCGCAAGGAACCCCGACACAGCAGCTTGGACAGCCAAGGTCGACCAACGAGCCGACTTTATAAACAATCCCACCCCAAAGCCAAATCGACACAACCGAAGGCGATATTACCAGAAAAGAACCGGATTCAAGAAGGACAACCCAGGAGAAAAGCAGACCGTGAGCCTTTTTCATCCTGAAGGGGCAGGCCACAGCCCCGTACCGGTCTCCCAGAACTCCTCCCGAACAGCAAGAAGCCCCTGGTAAGTGGGTTAACAACCACGAAAACCCGCCACACCAAGGGACCTGCATGCTGTTCTACCGTGCCGCCCTGCCGTTGTCACGCCGCACCCTGAACCTGACCGCCCGCACTATCGGCGCCCACCGCAAGAAAACCGGTTCCCGGTGGCGCCGCCTGGACCCGGCAACCCAGGCCCCGCTGGTGCCGATCCACCTGTACAAGGGCGAACCGTTGACCCACCTCGCGGTCGGCTTCGAGGTCAGCACCGCCACCGCCTGGCGCTACGTGCGCGAGACCACCGTCCTCCTGGCCGAGCAGGCGCCAACCCTCGAATAGGAACTGCGCCGCGCCCGCCGCAAAGGCTGGGGATACGTGATCACCGACGCCACCCCATCGCCTGCGATCGCCTCACCGCTGACCGCCCCTCCTACCCCGGCAAGCACAAACGCCACGGCATGAACATCCAGGTGGTGTCCGCCGCACCCTTGTGGACCTCCTGGTCGCTGCCCGGCGCGGTGCACGACACCAAGGCAGCCCGGATCTGGAAGATCGCCGAGCGCATCAAGGCCGCAGGGCTCCTCGGGCTGGACGACAAGGGCTACATCGGCCTGGCCGACGTGATGTTCTGCCCGTTCAAAGGCCACGGCAAGCCGCACTGGAAGAAGGACGCCAACTCCGCCCACGCCAAGCTCCATTCACCCGGCGAACGCGCGATCGCCCAGCTCAAGCAGTGGGACATCCTGCGCCGCCTACGCTGCTGCCTCAACCGGGCCGGAGAGATCACCCGCGCTGTGCTGGTTCCTCAACTCCGAGAAGCAAGATGAAAAGCACTCACTGCACCGCGACCACGCCGAGGAGCAGGTACGCACAAACAAGGCCATGGGGCTGGCAACATCTCTTCCCGGCCCTATGGAATACAACGCATCCTGCGGCACCACGCGATGGCCCGCCCTCCACCGACGGAGAAAATTACAGACAAACTGCCGGACAGATCAGTGGACGAACCCCACTGGCGAACCAAAGTCAAACACGCTCCAAGGCTATCAAGACCGCCCTCACGGAGTACCAAAGAAAGGAAACTGAGAAGACAACAAGGAAAAGTGTCGTCAGGCTTCTCTGCAATGCATACAACGCAGAACCCTTCCTATCTCTCCCTCCTAGAGCCTTTTCAAAACTTCCATCCATTATTTTGAATATTCTATCGAAGTGCCTGTGATTCACCCACGCCAACCCCAGGAAAGCAAGAGACACAAGGAAGAGCACCACAGCCGCGACCCACATTTGATTCACCACGGGCTTCCCCAGGCGCCAAAAGGAGTTTTGTTGAGCTTCAAAGTTCCACTCTCTCCATCGGAAAGCCTGTCCGGGCGAAATTCGAGAACATTGTAAGCATAAAAATCAACCAAAGAAGATTATCATGCCTTTGGTTGCATAGAATACACAAAGAACGCCAAGAAAGAGAAAAAAGGAAATCGAAGCATACTTATTAAAAAGGTAGACATTGCCTTCCCTGTAATTTTCGACACCGAAGGCCCGGGGGACGCTCCTGAGAAGGATATCTTGAATCCTATCGTGCTTTCGATAAAAAACCCACGCCATCAAAAACATTACAAGAGCAGCGATGTAGCCAGCGACACTTGCATACAGGTATTCCCAGACCATGTCCACACCTTCAATCAGAACGGGGATTCAACGGGATTGAACGCATCAGGAAAATTGAATGTGAGCGTTGGCTCCCCTCTTCTTGCGATGTTCGCGGGCCTGATGTCCATGACATTGTAATTCGCTCCGACCTGAAATCCCATACCAGCATTTCCAGTGACACTTGCTCCAGAGATGTCAGCGCCTCCGCCATCGCGTTCAGTCATAGCTCCGCCCACGCATCCTCCGAACGTAATGGTAAGACAGACAGTTGGAGATATCGCTATAGTTTCATCCGGCCCCAAGGTACTGGCGCCACCAAAGTGACCCCATCCTCCAAAACCAAGCGCTCCCCCTTGCAACGAAATGACTCCTCCCTGATATTGGACGCCACCACATGCTGCCACGCAACCTGAGGCACCAAAAACAGCATGATCATGGATGTCGTTTGTCGCTACCCAGAGGGCCTCCTGCAGGTCTTTCTCCGCTTGACTCTGAGTATATTCCTCCGGCTTAACCACCCGCTTTGTCTCGCCCCAACCGCCACTCATGGTATAGCGCTGCACCTGATACCCATTACCTCCCCCATACCAATAATGAGAAGAGCTAACAACTTCCCATTTGCTACTCTTGCTGTAATGGTAGCGTGTGACGCTGTTTGTTTTCGCGTCTTTGTCACTGGACACCACAGTCGCCCCGCCGCCGATCGTCAGGCAGAGCCCGTCCGACGGAGTGCACGCCGACAGCCCTGTTCCGTCCCAGTAGGTGGCTGGGCTGTTGTTGGCGTAGGCGTACCTGTTCATCGACTGCGCGTCGGTCAGGTCCATCAACGGATCCACCGACACGAACCGGCCCAGCGCAGTGTCGTAGGCACGTGCCCCCAACTGGGTCAGCCCCGTGGTCGCATCGATCGTGCCGTCCACGAACCCGCGCTCACCGGGCCACTCGCCGGTGTTCCCGCGGTTCTGACCGAAGACGGTCATCCGCCGCTGGGCCACCTCGCCCCAGACCGCGTCCACCGTCATCTGCCCCGTGCCGTGGTGGTCGGAGAAGACCCAGTGCAGACTGCCGTCGTCCTCCCGGACCGCGACCGTCTCATCCGCGTGCTCGAAGTAGCGCGTGGCCTCCTCGGTGCCCGCCGCCGGGTCCCAGGTCACCTCCATGCCCGGAAGGTACAGGGTGGTGGCCCCGTTGGCCCGGCGCAGCAGACGCTCTCCGTCAGCGTCGTAGACGTACTCGGTCTTCTCCAGCCCGTCGGTGACCTGGACCAACTCGCCCTCCGACCCCCACTGAAGAACCTGGTCGCGCTCACCGGTGGTGCGGCTGACCATGTTGCCGGCCGCGTCGTAGTCATAGGAGTGCTCACTGGTGCCGCCGACGCCCTGTTCCTCCACGGCGGCGACCGCGTGGGCCGGGCCCTGTCCCTCCTCTGGGGTGGAGTAGGAGCGCACCGTCTGTCCGCCACCCGGTGCGTGTTGGATCTCCTCGATCCGGTTGCCGGTCTCGTCATAGGTGTAGGAGTGCCAGTACGGGGCCGCCCCACCCAGGTCCTCGGCAGCGGGTTCGGCCGTGCAGGCAGCCTCGCCGGTAGCCCCGGGTGTCCATACCTGGGTCAGGCGGCGCAGGTGGTCATAGTCGAAGCACTGGACGTCACTGGCCCGCTGGGACTCGGTGGGCTCGTCGTTGATCCGCAGCAGGTTGCCGGTGTTGTCGTAGGCGTAGTCCTTCGTGGACAGCGACCCCTCGCCGCTCTCGTGTACGACGCTGGCCATGTCCAGGCGGTTGGTCTTCTCGTCGAAGTCGCACGTGGGCGTAGGTGGCCTGGTTCCTGTCCAGCGTGGGGGTGGGAAGCTCGCCCTCCCAGTCCAGTTCCACGCTGTTGCTGCCCAGCCCGAGGGAGACCATCGAGGCGTCGCCGCCGCCGGAGAAGGCCAGGTCGACCCCCACGGCCCGGGGCCGGACGAGCCCGTCGTCGGTGGGGATCAGGGCGGTGTCCACATCCGCCCATCCGCCCGCCGAGCGCACCCGGGCCGGGATCGCGGAGATCTCCGCGGTCAGCGTGCCGTCGGGATTGGCGAAGTGCTAGGTCTTCTCATCCGTCAACGGCGGGATCTCGACCCGCTCACCGGACTCGGCGGCCAGCGCCAGCGCGTCTTGCTCCTCGCTCTGGGGGTCCTCACTGGTGCTCTGGGGTGGATCCTCCCCGTCCGCCGCAGCGGGGGGTGCGGTCAGGAGTGACAGGGCCAGTGCGGCAGCGGTGGTCACAGCCGCCACCCGGGGCAGAGGGGAACGCATGGGGGATGCCTGTCCTGTTGTTGTGATGGAACGCCGCCCCCGAAGGGACTTAGTCACAGCTACTTAAAACCGGACATGAAGCTACTAGCCACCCTTCTCTACATACAAGCCGCGAAGATGATCTCTTGCCCAGAACGGCAAATCTGAATCTTGGCTACATGTGGTGGCCTGGGAACAAACCTCGGTGGCCGAGTCCGGACACACTGACCGTGGTTCACAGCAGCGACACCTCACACGGGATGGCAAGGAGGAAGACCTAGCCGATCCCCGTAACTTCAGCAAGACGAACAGGCATGCGAACACATGCGCCCCGCCAGGAGACAAACGGACCTCACGCAAGCCGGACAGAAGCACTCCGAGGTTCACAAAGGTGCCATCGGACGCCACCAAGGGCCGGCGTGTGCTCCGTTTATGCTCCGCAGTTCCGGACTGACACGACACCAGGCGGCATCCCACGGCTCCAGGCGGCACGGCGGATCGGATGGGGTGACATGAAACGGTATATAGCGACACGCCACGGCACGCAACCACCGCTTCTAATCCGACGGTCGCAGGTTCGAATCCTGCCGGGTGCGCCACAAAACCCCAGGTCAGACGAGTCACACCAGCCTCACCCCAATCGTGCTCCCGCACTGATGGGGCCAGGGTGGGGCCGAGGTGGGACCAGACTCGTCCTCACCCCGCGCGCCCTCCCCCGCCGATGAGCCCTGCCCGCATCACGCAGCACCAACCACGCCGTGCGCTCCGCTGCCTCCCGCGCGACCTGCGGTAGCACGCTGGAACAGGTGTCCGCCGTCAGCACGATGCTCGCGTACCCCAGCATCGCCTGGCACCACCTTCAGCTCCACACCCGCCGCCAACACCAACGTCGCCGCCCCGTGCCGCAGATCGTGCAACCGCACCGGCGGCAACCCACTCGCGGTATTCAACTTCCGAAACAAGCGCGACAACCGCTCCGGGGCCAAAGCGCCGCCATCCACCGCCGTGAACACGTAACCGCCCCGATCCCACACCCGACCGTGATCCTCAGCCTCCTTCTGCTGACGCCACCGGTGGCGGCGCAACACACCCACCGTGGCGCGGTCCACCATCAACGTGCGCCGGCTCGCCGCGCTCTTGGGCGCCGACTCCACCAACCCACGGCCGCGGTGGGCCTGGAGTTGGCGCACCACCCACACCGTCCCACGCTCAAGGTCGACGTCGGCCCACCGCAGGCCCACGGCCTCGCCCCGGCGCAGCCCCGTCATCACCACCAGATGGAACAGCGCGTACAACCGGTCCTCGCACACGTGGTCCAGGAAAGCGCGGGTCTGCTCCACTGTCCAGACCGCTGCTGCCGGCCGCACCCCACCGCTACGCCAGTCCGCGACGGTCTGCTCGGTCCACACCATGGGCCGCGCACTCTGGCCGCCCTCCAGCCGCAACCCGTTGGCCGGGTTGGAGGGCAGCAACCGCTCGCGCACGGCGGTATTCAACGCGGCCCGCACCCGCTGCACCGTCGCCGCAGCCACCGGCCTGCCCCGGGGCGTGATGTGCCCGAAGAGGCCCTCGAAGGCCCGCTGCACCCGAGCGGGCGTCAACTCCTCCAGGACCGCTTCGCCCAGATGCGGGGTGAGGAAGCGGTCGATGTGCTCCTGGTAACTGACCCGAGTGCGCGCCCGCAACCGGGGCCGCCCGTCCAGCCAGTGCTGCAACCAGGCCGCCACCGTCCACACCACCGGTTCTGTGGTCCCCGGTTCGTCGCCCCGAGCCCTGCGCAACGCCGCACGCGCGGCCTCACGGGAAGCGAACCCGCCCCGCCGCACTCGACACCGACCACCCGGGGCCTGGTCCCACTCGAGCGAGAAATACCAGCTCCCATGCCCACGCGAGCGCAACCGCGGACAACCACTCCCGAGCCTCCTCGAAGTACCGACCACCCGACACCCGCACCGCTTGAACACCGAACCAGACCCAAACATCCCCACCACCTCCAACCCCAGTCTCACCCCGAGGGCCAGAGAAGATGAGTGATGGGAGGCGATCCCCGCACACGTCAGAGCCTCCATCACACTCGGCACGAAACTACAGGTCAGATGCCTGATCCCGGAGTTACACCGCTCCAAGGGGGTGGCCGGCGTTCGGGGTATCACACGCAGACGGCCCTGGACCTCGACCCGCCCAGCGCCCCGAGGTGCGGAGCGACGCACGGCCGAGCCGCGCGCTCAGGCGGTCGGGTCCGATCCCGTGGATCGGGGACGAAGGGCGTCCCGGCCCAACCCCAGTTCGGCTTCCGCGAGTGTGCGGACCATCGCGGTCAAAGGTGCCGAACGCTGTGGTGCGCTCGTGTTGATGTAGGAGTTGGCCCCGTCGATGGCGGCCATGACCCGCACGGCCGCGCCCCACGGGTCCTCGCAGCGGAAGGTCCCCTGCTCCACTCCGAGGGCGATGACCTGCTCCACCCGTCGGCACCAGAGCAGTTCTTGACTCACGACCCTCTCGCGCAGGGCGGGCCGGTAGCGCGCGAGGTGTCGGGCGTTGAGCCAGAGCCTGCTGACATCATCGAACACGGGGCCCGACATCCTGCCCAGGAAGTCCCGCAGGGTCGGCATCGCTTCCTCCGGGACGGGTTCCGCGGCCGTCTCCGGGAGCAGGACGTCCAGTTCCCCCAGCGCGGCGCTGGTGAAGGCCTCGGCGACGAGTTCCTCGACCACGGGAAAGTAGTGCCCGACCAGGCCGGGGCGCACTCCGAGGCCGTCCGCCACCCGACGCAGGGTGATGCGTTCCAGGCCCTCGGTGAGTCCGGTTCGGGCCGCAGCCGCCACAATCTCGACGCGGCGCTCCCCGGGGGCTTTACGAACTCGTTTCCTACCATCGCTTGACGTCATGTCACAGATGCTATTGGCTAAGCACCCAGTAGCTTATTGGTTTCGCGAACAATAAGAGCCGCCCGTAAGGTGACCTGCTCGAACCTGCTCCGGCGGCCGTACCGCCGACAGAACCAGACCATGCCCCACCCCGGCCCACCGCGCCCCTCGCCGAGGGCGGGCACCGCCCCTCTTCCCTGGCGCCACCGGCCCTCGGGAGCCGTCGCGCATCTCTCACAGGAGACGAACGTGGACAACACACGCACCGATGCCGGTGACTTGGCCGAATACGGCTACCAACAGGAACTCCAACGCAGCTTGTCCGTATGGGCCGTGTTCGCCATCGGGTTCGCTACCATCTCGCCCGTCGTGGGCATCTACGCCGTGGTCCAGCTCGGATTCGTCTTCGCCGGCCCCGCCTGGATCTGGGCGGTCTTCATCGCTTTCCTCGGGCAGCTGCTCGTCGCAGTCGTCTACGTCGAGCTGTCCTCCCAGTTCCCCGTCACCGGCGGCGTCTACCAGTGGGTGCGCCGCCTGGCCGGTCCGCGCCCGGGTTGGCTTGTCGGGTGGATCTACCTCGCCTCGGCGATCGCCTCGCTGACCACCGTGGCCTACCTGGGGGCGACGTGGCTGCACATGCTCTTCAGTGCCGGGCCGTTGGAACCCCTCCACCACGTGCTGTTGGGCGTGGTCTTCATCGCGGTGGCCCTGGGAATCAACCTCATGGGCGTCAATCCGGTCAAGCACTTCCTCAACGCGGGCATCATTGCCGAGGGTGTCGCCTCCATTGCGGTGAGCGTGTTCCTGCTCGTCTTCGCGCACAACAACGGGTTCGGTCTCCTCTTCGAGACCCTGGGGGCCCAGTCCGCCTCCGACGGGTCCGTCTTCGCCGGATTCCTCACCTGCCTGGCCGTGGCCGGTTGGGCATTCCTCGGCTTCGACGCCACCACCCAGGTCGCCGAGGAGACCGAGCAGCCCCGGCGTAACGTCCCCCGGGCCCTCATACGCGCCTACCTGTTCGTTGCCTTCACCGTTCTGCTCACCGGTGTCGCCGTCACGCTGGCTCTGCCGAACCCGGAGGACGCCGTCGCCGGGCGGATCGCAGACCCGGTCTTCACCGCCGTCACCGCGGGTCTGGGCGATTGGAGCGAGAAGCCCTTCATCGCCGTCGTCCTGCTCGCGTTCATCGCCTGCGCCATCTCCATCCAGACCTACATCGGCCGTGCCGTCTACGCGTTCGCCCGCGACCAGCAGCTGCCCTTCTCCGCCACCCTGGCCACCGTCGGCCCGCGCCAGATCCCGTGGGTGTCGCTTCTGGTCACGGCGGTCCTCGCCAGCCTTGGTCTGTTGCTCGGCCTGAACGGCAACGCTGCGGCGACCCTGATCGCCTTCGGGTCCGGCGGGTTCTACTTTGTCTTCCTCTCGGTCGCCGTCGTGGCGCTCGTCGCCCGTCTCACCGGACGCTGGCGCCCTTCCGAGGGGCGGGTGAACCTGGGCCGCGCCGGCCTGGTGATCAACGTTCTGGCCGTGGTCTGGCTGCTCTTCGAGGCGACCAACATCGCCTGGCCGCGGGTCGAGCTCGCGCCGGTCGACGGCAGCTGGGTCCAGGTCTGGGCCGTGGTCCTCGTCTTCTCCGCGCTGCTGGTCATCGGCCTCGTCTACGTGGCGATCGCCAAGCCCCACACCCGGCTCCCCGCGAACCAGGACCAGGACCAGAACCAGGAAGAAAAGATGGAGATGTCCTGATGTCGTCACAAACCTCCCCGGCCGTCGTCGTCGACCCCGACCGGGGGATGCACACCCGTGAGGTCGCCCTCCGGCCCGCTGGCCCCGGCGAAGTGGAGATCGAGGTGCGGGCCGCGGGCGTGTGCCACTCGGACCTGCACGTCCTGAACGGGGACTGGCCCACCGAACGGCCCTTGGTCCTAGGCCATGAGGCAGCGGGCGTGGTCACCGGCACCGGAGCCGGGGTGACCGCACTGGAACCGGGCGACCACGTCGTCCTGTCCTGGTTCGCGCCCTGCCGTCGGTGCCGCAAGTGCGCGGCCGGCAAGGCCTGGCTGTGCACGGGGACCCGTGCCGTCGAGAACACCCTGCCCGACGGGACCACACCCTTCACTGACGTCGACGGTGACCAGGTATGGCCCTACCTGGGTCTGGGCGCGTTCACCGGCCGCCTCACCGTTCCCGAGTCCGCGGCGGTGAAGGTACCTCGGGAGCTTCCCTTCGAGGTGGGCGCCCTGCTGGGCTGTTCCATCACCACCGGGGTCGGCGCGGTCACCAACACCGCCGAGGTACGTCCCGGCGAGTCGGCCGCGGTCATCGGCACCGGCGGGGTCGGCCTGTCCGTGGTCATGGGACTCAGGCTCGTCGGCGCCGACCCCGTCATCGCCGTCGACCTGTCGCCCGAGCGGCGCGAAGCGGCGCTGCGGTTCGGCGCCACCCACGTCCTGGACGGAGCCGCGACCGACGTCGCCGCCTGGTGCCAGAAGGAACTGGGGGGCGTGGACCACGCGTTCGAGGCGATCGGCAGCCCCCGGGTGATCGAGACGCTCCCGGCCATGCTCACCTCGGGCGGCGCCGCCGTCCTCGTCGGGATGACCTCCACCGGGGCGACCGGCGAATTCGACCTCTTCGACCTCGCCGACCAGGGAAAGCGGATCCTCGGCTGCAACTACGGATCCAGCGTCGGCCAGATCGACATCCCGAAGTTGGCGCGTCTGTACCTCGCGGGGCGGCTACCGCTGGACGACCTCATCGGCGCCGTCCGACCCTTGTCCGAGGTCGAGGCCGCGTTCGCCGATCTCAAGGCCGGATCAGGCCTGCGCACGATCTTGCGACCGTGACCTCGTGGTCCCGCCTTACCCGGGGCCGCCTCACCGTCTCGCACACGTCCACCCGCTTGGAGAACCATGTACGCCGTCACCGACCCCGCCACCGATCAGGTCCTTGCCACCCGCTCGACCGCCACGGACGCCGAGATCGAAGCGGCCCTCGCCCGTGCCCACCAGGCCACGGAGTGGGGGCGCACCAGCACCGCGGCCGAGCGCGCCGCGCTGCTGCGCCGCCTGGGCGACCTGCATGCGGAGCACCGCGCCACCCTGGCCGCGGGCATCGTGCGGGAGATGGGCAAACCCCTCGCCGAGGCCGAGGACGAAATCGACTTCTGCGTCGAGATCTACCACTACTACGCCGACCACGCCGAGGAGTTCCTCGCCGACGAGCCGATCGACGTCACCTCCGGACCGGGCGGTGCCGTGCTGCGACGCTCCCCGCTCGGTGTGCTCCTGGGCATCATGCCGTGGAACTTCCCGGCCTACCAGGTCGCCCGGTTCGCCGCACCGAACCTGGCCACGGGAAACACCCTCGTCCTCAAGCACGCCCCACAGTGCCCGGGCAGCGCGGAACTCCTCCAAGAGCTCTTCACCCGAGCGGGTTTTCCCGAGGGGGCGTACGTCAACGTCTACGCGACCAACGAGCAGGTCGGCGCGATGATCGCCGACCCGCGCGTGCAGGGGGTGTCGCTCACCGGCTCCGAGCGGGCCGGTTCCGCCGTCGCCGAGATCGCGGGACGGCACCTGAAGAAGGTCGTGCTCGAACTCGGCGGATCCGACCCATTCATCGTGTTGTCCACCGACGACCTCGACTCGGTCGTCGACGCCGCCGTGGCGTCCCGCCTCGACAACACCGGCCAGGCGTGCAACGCGGCCAAGCGGTTCGTGGTCGTCGCGGACCTGTACGACGCGTTCGTGGAGCGGCTCACCGACCGGCTGCTAGCCGGGTGGTCCGGGTCCCCGCTGGCCTCGGCCACCGCCGCCCAGGCCCTGGGGCGCCAGGTCGACGCCGCTGTCGCCCAGGGGGCGCACCTGGTCAGGGCGGAGGAGCCCCGCGGGGCCCACTATCCGCCAGCCCTTCTCACCGGCCTCACCACCGATCTCCCCGTGGCCCGGCAGGAACTCTTCGGCCCTGTCGCCCAGGTGTTCCCGGCCGCAGACGAGGAGGACGCGGTACGGATCGCCAACGACACCCCGTACGGCCTGGGGTCGTACGTGTTCACCACCGCCCCCGAGCAGGCGCGGCGCGTCGCCGACCGCCTCGACACCGGGATGGTCTTCATTAACGGTGTCGGTGCCGAGGGCGCCGAACTGCCCTTCGGCGGTGTCAAGCGTTCGGGTTTCGGCCGCGAGCTGGGTCGTCCCGGCATGGAGGAGTTCGTCAACAAGAAGCTCATCCGCACGATCGCCTAGTGCGGTGCCTGAAATGGTCCACCGGGTTGGGGATCATGCCACGGTGGCCAGTGGGCGCCCTCCCCAGCTCAGGCCTTTCTCGCCGCGCGCTCGGGCACGCTCGCGACGTTGGGCCGTAAGCAAGACTGGGTCCCGGGCGTTGGCATTGCGCTATCTCAGATAGGCGTGTAGCGCCCTGGTCTGCACCGTGTGGTTGGGGTGGTGGGAGTTGGCGATGGTGAACTGGCGCAGTGGCCCGAAGTGCGCCTCGATCGGGTTGGCCCAGGCGGCGTAGGTGGGGGTGAAGCACAACTCGACCTTGTTGCGCCTGGCCCAGGCCCGTATCGTCGGCCCCTTTGTGCGCGTACAGGTTGTCCATGATCACGTAGATGGGGTCGCCGTCCGGGCGCCTGACCCGGATCGATTTGAGCGCCTTGAGCATGTTCGCGCCGCCTTTGCACTGGTGGTTGACGCCCCACAGGATGTCATCACCCACCGAGTAGCAGCCGTGGCAGTAGATGATGGGAGTGGGTGCGCCGGTAAGTGGCCGGGATCCGGTCCGGGCGGTTTCGCGGAGCCCAACCTGCGCCGTGGGCAGGGCGGATACCGAGCGGTCCGAACTCGTCGAAAGCGAAGGTCCGGTCGGGGAAGTGGGTGATGACGTGCTCGATCCGGTCCAGTTTGGCATCCGCTTCGGGGTCGGGTGAGTCCCTCCAGGTCCGGGTGCGCTGGAAGGTGATGCCGTGGCGATGCAGGATGCGGCGCAGCGTTTCACGGCTGATACGCAGTGATTGGTCCAAGTCCTGGCTCAGGTGGTCGGCGACTTTGCGGATCGACCAGCGGGTGAAGGGTTTGCCGAGCGTGGTGGGGCAGGTGATGGCCGTCTGGGCGACGTGTTCTTCCTGCTCGTTGGTGAGTAGGCGGGGACGGCCTCCCGCCCAGTTAGGGTCCAGGCAGTCCAGGCCGATTCGATTGAAGCAGTGCATCACGTCGCGGACGGTGTCCTCGTCGGCGGCCACCAGGCGGGCGATCGCGGGGGCGGTTTTGCCGCTGGCCGAGGCCAGGATCATCATCGCCCACCGGTAGCGAACGCTGTTGGCGCTGCCCCGGCGGATGATGTGTTGGAGTTTTTGACCCAAGTCCGCGGAGATCCGCGCGTCGGGAACCGATCCCTTGCCGGCCTTGGGCTGGTTGGTGCAGGTGACCGTCTCCAGTGTGGCCTCGCCCGAGGCCTTGGCCAGGATCTCCTCGACCAGGGACAAGCCGAGCCGTTCGAATACCGCCAGTATCGACGAGGTGACCCGGTTCTCGTCCTGACGGTATGTGGAAAACAGCGGTGTGGACGGCACGTGCACGCCCTGCTGGGGGTGTTGGTGTCCGCTCTTCACCACGTGACCGGAGGCAGCCCTTGGTCCACGAGGACCTCGCGAGGTGCCATCGGACGCCATCAGGGGCCGGTGTGTGCTCCGATTATGCTCCGCAGTTCCGTACTGGCACGGCATCGGGCGACACCTCTCGGCACGAAACAACAGCGGCGATCGGATAGATCGGGACGAAGCGGCACCGCGTGGCACGTGGAGACACGAAAGCGCCGCTTCTAATCCGACGATCGCAGGTTCGACTCCTGCCGGATTCGCCGCAAAATTCCAGTTCAGACAGGGCGCACGAGGATCTCCGGGGAGGTCCTCGCGGCGTTTGGGCGTGTTGTTTGCTCCCCGGTACAAGGTCCAGTGGAGGGGACTTCGCGGAGCGTTTTGCCCTCCCGTGACCCTGGGCGCGGGCCCCATGGCCGCCTGCCAGCGCCCCTCCACCCCGCCGCGACGTCACGTAGGGCGACCCCGGACCCAGACACACTCTCTCGCCCCAGCAGCCGCATACGGCCGGTTCAGCCGAAACCCCGGCCCTTGTGGTCTCGCTGCTCTGCACGAAGGTCACAGAGAGCAGGAGAGACGAAGGCCGAGAGGACGGCCGAACGACCGTGCCGCGTCGGCACGGGCCGCCCCCGGACCTGAGTGCGAAGAACAGCAGGGCGAGCAGCGCCCCCGGTACCTGACAGGGCCAGGGCGGGCGGAACGATCGACCATGACAGCCGACACCGGGGTAGCCCCTCCTCCGTCCTGCGCCTGTCCGGCCCTTTCCCACACCCGCTGGCGATGATTTCGTCCAGCCTTCCCGGTCTCTACCTACGAGAAGCCGTCAGCGAAGAGCCGTCATGAAGTCTGTGACGCCCGTCCGGACTGCTTCGGCCCTCACCCGCATCCGCATCCGCATCCGCATCCGCATCCGCAGAACAAGGAAGCAGGAAGACCATGAACAAGGTAGTCATCGATATCTCCATGTCCCTCGACGGATACGTCACCGGGCCGGACGCCAACCCCTCACGGGGTCTTGGGCGGAACGGAGAACCCATCCAGGGCTGGGTCACACCCGCCGAGCACTCCCCCAAGGACGCCGCCATTCTCGAGGAAGGCTTCCATTCCACGGGCGCGGTGATCATGGGCCGCAGGACCTTCGACTTCATCGACGGCTCCCAAGGGTGGGAAGGAGACCGCGGATACGGTTACGAACAGGACCAGTCGCAGGCCCCGCACAACTTCGTCGTCACCCACCGGGCTCCGCAGCGGGCCCGCCACGTGGCTGGCTTCACCTTCGTGACCGGCGGTATCGTCCCCGCAATCTCCCAGGCGGCGAAAGCCGCTGGGAGCAAGGAGATCGTCATCATGGGAGGAGCCGATGTCGCGGGGCAAGCACTCGCCATGGCGGTGGTCGACGAACTCCGCATCCACCTGTCACCCGTTCTCATGGGATCGGGCACACGACTGTTCGACCACGTCACCGAGCGGACTCTGCTCACACAGCAGGACGCCGTCGTCACGCCCCACGCAACACACCTGACATACCGTGTCGACCGCGCTCCGAGCACACGAACCATGACCAGGTAGAAGGCTGAGGACCCGCAGGACAAGGCACCCCGCTTCCAGGGGACCTTTGATCCGATCGGTTGTCCATCCCGGACGCGAGGAAACCCCAGGCCAGTCGGGGTGGACCCGTGCGCTGGCCTGGGGCCGGGAGTGCCGTGTGGCTCCTGGTGTGCTCGCCAGTCCGGCTACGACACCGCTATGCGCGTGCGGGTTTGAGCATCGCGGCGGTGGCCTCGGCCGCTGCCCGCGCGACCTCGGGGAACACCCTCTGGTAGGTGTCCTGGGTGAAGTGCGTGGTCGCGTGCCCGAGTTCGCCGGAGACCACCTTCACGTCCGCTCCCGCGGCGAGCGCGAGCGAGGCGACGCCGTGGCGCAGCCCGTGCAGGTGGATCGGCGGCAACCCCGCCGCCCTGGCGATCCGGTTGAACCACCGCGTCACCTGACCCGGGTGCCGGCCCGTCCCATCGGGCTGGGTGAACACCAATCCCGAATCCGCCCACCCCTGTCCTGCCTGGAGTCGGGTTTCGGTTTGGGCCTTCTTCCAGGAGCGCAGCACCCGCACGGTGTCGGCGTCCAGGGTGACGGTGCGCTGCCCGGCCGCGCTCTTGGGCGTCGTCGTGGCCATCTTCCAGCCCAGGGTCACCACCTGGGTGCGGATATCCACCTGCCCGTCGGTGACCCGGGCCAGGTTGCCCTCGGCGTCCCACTCCAGGTCCTGGTCCCGGGCCGCGATGGTGCTTGATCTTGTTCCACTTCGACGTTCAGGGCGGGAAGTGCAGCACGGTGACATCGAGGCTGGTCTGGCGGGCAAAGCGGTGCAGACCGGCTTTCCAGGCCTGGACCCGGTAGTCGTTGGACCCACCCGCGTCGACGGTGATCAGCAGTCGCTTGGCGTGCGGGTAGCGGGCCCGGCCCTCGGCCTGCCACCAGCGGGTGAGGGTGGCCACGGCAAACTCGGCGGTGTCGGCGTCGCAGCGGACCGAGACCCAGCCGGTGTTGGCGGCCAGGTCGTAGATCCCATAAGGGACGGCCTTGGGTGCGTCCTTGTCGGGGAAGTCGTGGGCGCGGACACCGATCGGTTTCCCGGCGGGCCGCCAGGTGGCCCCGGCGACGGCGTAGTCGCCCAAGACCTCTTTCTTCTTGGCGTCCACGCTCAACACGGGGTCGCCCGCGGCCAGGTAGGAGGCGACGGTGTCGCTGATGCAGCGGAACTGGGCGTCGCAGTCCACATGCTGGGCGCCCTCGGTGGTGCGGTGGGTGCCCTGGAGGCTGAACCCCTCGGCTTTGAGCAGGGACGCGACCGTCTCATGGCTGACCGAGTGCCCGGCGGCGATGAGTTCGACGGCCAGGTTCCGGGTGGATTTGGCCGTCCACCGCAACGGCGTCTCGGGGTCGCCGCACTCGACGGGCTCAACCAGGGCCAGCAGCGCCGGAACCAGGCCTGGGTCGGCTGTTCGCTCTGAGGGGCGGCCCGCTCCGGCCGCTCACACCCGTCCGGCGGGGCCGGTGTCGGCGAACAGCCCCCTGGCCCCGGCGAACACCGTGGACTCCGCCGCGCGGCCAAGGACTACGAGTACCAGAACGCGTCCTCGGAGAACGTCATCTACCTCGCGATGATCCTCATCCTGCTGCACCGCACGGCACAGGCGCCATCCCGACCCTTTTCAGACACCCTCTAGTCCATGTTCTTCGATGTTGAAATATTCCACGAAAGAACGAATGAAAAGTCGAGCCTGATCTGCAACCATGGGGGGGCTCTCCTTGAACTATGTCAGCATACTTACCCAAAGTCGATATGGCATCCCCCCTCCTGCCTTGCAGAGCTTGCCCGACAGCCAATTTCCTCGCCTGAAATTGATCACACCAAGCACGCTCCAAATATTTAACAACATCACCCCTCCCGCTAAATTTATTGAAGAAATAATCTTCCGCAAGAAGCACATCGATGTGCAATGCTCGAACTTTTTCTTGAACATCCTCGCCCCTGAGGATTGACCACTGCCTCACAGAATCCATCGAGCCGCGCATTTCATGCAGAAAACCCGATAGTGACATTCCCACAGAGGCCATACCCGAGCATTCACTCCCCACATGAGGCAGCCCAACAAACCTCGACACAAGATCTCCGATCATCGGATCGCGGACACCCAATGACGGAGTCAATCGCAACCCGTAGTTCTTCCCCAGTATATCCAACCTAAGCTGATAAATGAGCCCAGAAGAACCAGGTCGAGAAAATCCACCGCCCTCAAATTCACATAGATTCCAGCCTCGCGGAACCAATTGTCGGGCAATTATTTCCAGCGCCTCATCCATCAGCAATCTGTACACACCCAGGCATCAATCTCGACAGGCATCCTTACCACATCGCCTTTCCTTAGACCATAGGCTTCGAGGCGACTCGAACCCAAAGTTGCACCAGATCCGCCAAGCTCTGGATAGCCAGACTGCTGATTAGGGCTGACTGTCGCACCTGATCCTGTTTTTACTTCAACAGCTCTCCAATTACCACCTGGATCTCTTGCTACAAAGTCTGCCCGGAAGGTCCGACCACCACTGTCAATGAACGGCACCTCAGAAACAATCGGACTATAGCCAGAAGACTGCAAACGCCGCTCAGAGCTCATCTCAAAAGCTCTGCGCGGCAGCTCTGAGCCTGGCATGATCACTTGCTGTGAGCGATGTGCTGCCCGACGGCCTCTGGGAGATCGTCCAACCCCTGCTGCCACCCGCGCCAAAAACCGGCCGGCCCCGCGCAGACCAGAGAGCGGTACTGACCACCGTGCTGTTCGTTCAGGCCTCGGGCTGCTCCTGGGAGAAGGCCGACGGTCTGTTCGGTGTCGCCCGCGCTACCGCGCACCGCTGGTTGGAAGACCTGGACCCAGATGGGCCTGTGGCCCCACATCCACCAGGCCATCCTGGACGAGCTGGGCAGACGCGCCCTGCTGGACTGGTCCCGCGCCACCGTCGACTCCCAGTCGATCCGCGCCAAGAGAGGGAAAGAACACGGGGCCAAACCCCACCGATAGGGGCAAACCCGGCTCCAAGCTCCACCTGCTGTGCGACAACCAGGGCCTGCCGCTGGTCTGCGCGATCTCCGCGGCCAACGTCAACGACGGCCAGGCGCTCCAACCCCTGGTCCGGGGTATCCCCGCAGTGCGGTCCCGCCGTGGCCCTCGTAGGCGACGCCCGGTAGCGTCATGACATTGGTGACGCGGCCACTGTAGAGCCGCGCCTCACCGGCACGAAGGTCGGCTTTGAGGAGCTACCGAAGATGTTCCAAGGGCTGGCGCGGTATGTGCCCACGGTGAATGACGCGACAGTGCGCGGCATGGTCTACCCCCGGCGATCCCTGGTCCTGGTCGCCGGGGTGCCCGGGGCCGGGAAGAGCACCCTGCTGCGGCGGCTGTTCGGACTCCGCGGAAACGAGGAGCGGACCGTACTCACCGCGGAGGGTGTACGGGTGATCGACTCGCTACAGTCGCGGTACCAGCTGGGACCATTGCTCGGTCGGGTCCCCTACCCACTGTGGCGCTGGGTGGTGCACGTACTGCACCTGGCCCAGGTGGCCGCGGCGCTGCGCGGCGGCCCGGTGGTGGTGCACGAGTGCGGCACTCGGAGCCCGGTCCGCGTGCTGCTCGCCCTGCTCTGCCGACTCCGCCGGTACGAGATGCACGTGTTGATGATCAACGCCACTCCGCAGGAGGCCCGGAACGGGCAGAACGCCCGGGGGCGGCGGGTGACCGAGCGCAGCCACCGGGCGCATTCGCGGCGCTGGCGACGGCTGCGCGCGGCCACTCAGCACGGGCCGGCGGCATTCGCGCCGGGCGCGCGCAGTCTGCTCGCACTCGACCGGCGCCGAGCGCGGGAGCTGGCCTGGATCCGATTCGGCCCCTGCGCGAATACCCGTAGTCCCCTGCACGCCGCGATGGAGTCGCCCCCTGCCCAGCTTGAACTCGTGATGTCCGATACCTAGTGGCACCGGCTGGTTGAACTCACGCAGTTCGGGTCGTGGGCCTTCACCCGGCGGGCCAAGGAGCCCGGGCTGGTGCCTTCGATGGGATCGATCGGAGACTGCTATGACAATGCCGTCATCGAGTCGTTCTGGTCGCGGATGCAGGTCGAGTTGCTGGATCGGCGCAGGTGGCGGACCCGGTTGGAGTTGGCGAACGCGATCTTCGAGTACCTGGAGATCTTCCACAACCGGCAGCGCCGGCACTCGGCGATCGGCTGGCTCACACCCATAGAGTTCGAGAACAAGAAACCGAGCACCGTGGCCTGAGAACCCAGAAACACGGCTCCACAAAACCCAGTACATGCCAGAGCTCCGTTACACCCGGCACGAAGCAGTTCAGAACGGCGCTGACCTGCGCGGAGCGGTCTGACGTTCACCTGCCCCTGCCCGATTCGTCTTCACGCACTCCGATGGGCCAGGGTGCCTTGCACTCGGCCGGTTCAGCAGGGAAGGTTCAGAACGGCGGTCGTCTAACCGACGATGCCACATCTCAGCCTCCTCGTGCCCACCCCGCTCCTCCCTGCGGTCCACCGGATCTCTTGACGTCAAAGAACCTGCTCAGGGGAGGTTTCGGGCACATGGTGTTTGATACCGGGCAGGTCCATGACGCCTCTCCCGCTGTGGTTCCCTGCCCGTCGGACCGGACCGAGTGGGGTAAGCACTCGGCTGGCCCGACGCTTCCGGAGAACAGCTTGGGGAGGCCTGGCGTCCCAAGCGCGTATGGGCGAGCGTGTCCAGGGCCCTACTCCGGATCCCCCGGAGAAAAGGTTCGGTGGGCCGTGTCGATCCGCAGCCTGCCCCGTTCGACCTACGTGTGAGAAGCGGCCCCGCACCGGGGACCCGAAGTAGGCAGGGAGAGCACACCATGAAGTACATGCTGATCATGCGCGCCACCGACGAGGCCTTCGCGACCATGGGCGAGGTCGACTTCTCGCAGATGCTGGAGACCGTCGGCCGGTACAACGACGAGCTGATCCGAGCCGGGGTCCTGGCGGCCGCCGAGGGCCTGGACGACGCCACCGAGGGTGTGGTGGTCGACCACTCCGCCGAGCCGCCCGTGGTCACCGACGGCCCCTACGGCGAGACCAAGGAAATCTTCAACGGGTTCTATATCCTCAACGTGGCCTCCAAGAAGGAGGCCGTGGAGTGGGCCAAGCGCTCACCGATCACCGGTCCCGGGTTCAAGACCGAGATCCGCCGCGTCACCACCGTCGACGAGTTCCCCCAGGACAACGAGTGGATCCAGAGGGAACGGGCCTGACGCGAGGCCACCGGCCAGCTCTGAAACGACGAAGCCCCGCACCCCCGCCTCGTTCGGGTCGGGAAGGTGCGGGGCTTCGTCGTGTCCGGGGTCAGGTGATGGACGCGGCCGGGTCCAGGTACAGCTCCAGTCGTCTCGGAAGCCGCGGCCGACGTCGACCAACGCATCACCGGATTCCAGCGCCTGCGCCGACAGCTGCTCGGTCTGGACGCACGCGCCGATCAGCTCGCCTCCGGCCCCGGTGCGGCACCCGCCTCGTGTCCGCTGATCGACCATGTGCGCCATCAAGGCCACGAGCACGCTTGGGCTTCCACCCGGGTGGAGGAACAGTTCATCGTTCGAACCTCGTGGCGGGCGCAGTGGCCGTGTAGCCCTCCAGCATGTCCGCCACCTCTTTGGGGAGGCTGAGTGCGACGCAGTGGCTGCCCGCGATCTCATCGGGGACGATACCCAGACGGTCGGGCACCAGTCGGCGAAAGAAGTCGGGCGGGAAGAAGCGGTCCTCGGTGCAGAGCACGAACCTCGTGGGCACGTCAGGCCACGCGTCCAACGGCCACGGAGCGGCCATCGCTACCCTCGACGGATGCGCGCGTTCCTTGCTCATCGCCTCTTCGGCCAGAACCCGCGGTACATCGTGGTAGAAGCTCACGTATGGATCCGCGTTGCCGGTCAAGCCGCCATCACGTTTGGCCTGCTCCGCCACCGCGCTCCGGTAGCCGGTGTTGGCCCACCACTCGTCCGGCGACTCCCCCGGCGACGGGATCATCCCGGCCAGCAGGACCAGCACATCGACGGGCAGCCGATCGGCGACCAACGGCGCGGTGAACGCACCGAACGAGTGGCCCACGACGACCAGGTTCTGCTTCCCACCGACAACCTCGACCACGGCGTCGGCGTAGTCAGCCAGGGTCCTCGACTCGTCATCGCCCGGAAGGTCGGGAGCCACCACGTCGTGCCCACGAGCTCGTAGCTCGGCTTCTACTAGGTGCCAGTACCAACCGACGTCTCCACCGCCGTGTATCAACACGAAGGTGCTCATCGCGTACTCCACGAAGTGCTCGTCGCTGTTTCGTACTCATCGTGCAGAGGCCGGTTCATCGGGCTCTCCCCTCATCGCTGGAATCCGGAGCATACGACGGCGGCGGCCGCGATCACCACGATCACGCCGCCGACGAGGATCGGGGCCGTCACCGGTTCGGCGAGGATCAGCCACCCCAGGCACACGGCCACCAAAGGATTTACGAGTCGGTGCGTGATAACGGGTGAGGCATGGTGGTCCCACCCGCGGCACCTGTCAGATGTTCGCGGTGCGAAGAGCACTCCGGTTCGGTTTGCGCGGTGGGGTGATGGCCTTCCCGGGGTGGTCGCGTCGCAGGCCGAGGTACCCGTCGTCCAGCAGGACCTCCACGTCCGGGAAATGCTTGAAGCAGGCGTCGATGCCCTCGGTGCGGGCCGCGGTGGCGTCGTGCATCCGCCCGGGGCGCAGGGAGTCGGTCCACAACGTGCGCCCGCGATGGTCGGCGACGATGGTGGCCTTCATCGTGTTCTGCTTCTTCTTGCCCGAGACGAACGCCCGTCGGCCGCCCCGACCCGCTGGGGGCCGGCGCACCTGGACCTCGGTGGCCTCCAACCGCAGCTCCACATCCTTGGTCTGGGCGTAGGTGAACACGTCCTCCAAGGTGCGCAGGCGCACCCCCGGACGGTTAGGGGCCGCCCGCCCCCGCTCGGCCAACAGGGCACGGATCTGGCCCACGGCCCGTGTGACGGTGGACCGATCCACCCCGAGCAGCAGGCCCGAGACCGCGTGCGGCAGGTCGTGGCGCAGGTGGATCAGGGTGACCACCAGGCGGTCGACGAAGACCAAACGGTGCCGGGCGCCCGCCCCGGCGGCCCGCTTCCTCACACCGCCCCGGGCCTGGACCGGTGGTCTTCGACGACCGCTTCCCAGGGGTGGGCCAGCTCCTCCACGAGCGCGGCCAGGTGATGCTGGGAGATGCCGGTGAGCCATGGATGGGCCAGGACCGCACGATTGGCCTTGATCGCCACGGCGGGATCATGCCACAGGCGTTCATTCCTTGCCTCACCCGCTATCACGCACCAACTCGTTAACCTGCCCCGTTAACAGTCTCCGGCGCGTGCTGTGAGCACTTCCGCCTACGCTGAGGTCCGTGGACATGCTCACCGCTCTGGTCGTCCCCCTGACCGCCGTGGCCATCGCCGTTGTCAGTGCCGGTGCCGCTGTGGCCGCTGCATGCGCGGCACGGCGTTCGGCTCGCAGCGCTGCCGCCATGGCCGACAACGACGCCGCCCGACTCCATGAGGATCTCGCCCCGCAGATCGAGTTACGGGCACGTCGGCTGTACGGGGACCGCGCCGAGCTGACCTTCACCCTGACCGGCCCTGACTCCCTGGGCGGTGTGGACACCATCGAGGTGCGCCTGAACGATGACGAGGATCGACCACGCACGCCGGTGACTGTCGGCTCCTACACGCAGGAGGACCTGGACGCGCAGATCTGGGGACACTACCGGCTCGCCCTGCCCAGCCCCGACGGTGACCGCCGCACCATCACACTCACCGATGTGCGCATCGGCGCGAGGCGGACCCTTTCCCTGGAACACACTCCCGCTCCGCCTTGGGCCGACCCCGACCTGTGGCGGCAGACCTACGACGCCGCACCCGTGTTCGTCACCATCACCAGCCATCGAAAGGGCCACCGTCCCTGGTCACTTCCCCACCGTCGGGTCAACATCGTCTGAACCACTGTTGCGTAGCAGGTTTCGTGGAATCTTTGGTGTGTGCCGGGAGGCGATCCCGGCACACACCCCAGCCTCCATCACACCCGGGACGAAACACGGTTCCACCTTGTCAGGCGTCACGGACCCGGCGAACGTTCCCCGGTCAACCCACTGGAGGCCACCGACTTCACCTGTCGCTCGCCTCTGCTGGGATGCGGACGGCGAGCAATGCGGCATCGTCGTCATTGGTACCTGGCCGTGTGCGCTCCAGTAGGAGATCAGCGAAGGAATCCAGGGAGCGGTGCGCAAGGGACGCCGCGTGCTGGCGCATGCGTCTCAAGCCTGTTTCCAGTGACTGCCCTCGGGCTTCGATCAGGCCGTCCGTGTAGAACAAGAGCGTCGATCCGGGCGGCAGGACAACGCGCGCATCGGCACGCGGCCACGACACCCCCGCACCGAGAAGGACCCCGCTTCCCTCTTCGAGGTAGTGGGTTATGCCGTCATGATGAATGAGCAGGGGCGGGGGATGGCCGGCGCTCGCCCACAGCAGTTCCCACTGTCCGACCTCGTTGACCTTCAGATGGGCCAGGACGAGGGTGGCCATGAAGACATCACTGATGTGCTCGAGGGCTTGATCCAGGCGCTCGATCGTGCAATGAGGGGCTTGCTCCTGGGCCCAGGTATAGGCTCGGAGCATATTGCGAAGCTGAGCCATGCCGGCCGCTGCTTCCAAGTCGTGACCGACGACATCACCGATGACCAGAGCCGTGTCGCCGCAGGGCAGAGGGAACGCGTCGTACCAGTCACCGCCGACGTGTGAGACGTCCGGAGCAGGCAGATACCGAGCTGTCATCTCCAATCCCGACAGCTGCGGGAGTTGGGGCAACAGGTAGCGTTGCATGGTCTCGGCGACTTGGCGTTGGCGCTGGTAGTGGCGTGCGTTCTCCAGGGCGATGCCGATGCGCCGGGCGATGTCCTCGAGAAGAGCGAGGTCGCTCCGGGCAAAAGGATGATGCGAGCCCACGCGCCCCAGGGTCATAGCGCCCAGCACTTCGCGGGGCCCGCGGATGGGAGCGATGGCCGCGGTGTTGATACCTGTCACCTCGAACAGCTTGCGCTGCTCCACCGCGATACCCGTATCGGGCGGCCCAGAGTAGATTTCACGGTTGACGAGGGTGGAAGCGGCGCCTCGCAAGGCTTTGGACAGGGGCATACTCGAGGTTTCGGGCACCGGAGGCATCGGCCCCTGCAGGTCTTCACGTACTGTGATTTTCCCGTTATCAGCGTGGGCCACCAGAGAGCGAGAAACCTCGTCGCTCTCGGTGATCAAGTCGATGACCACCCAGTCCGCGAGGCGTGGAAGTATCAATTCCACCACCCGCAGCAAAGACTTTTCCACATCAACGTTGCTAATCAGATGTGCGGTGGTGTCGGCCAGCAGAGCCAGCCGTTCTGTTTCCGACAGTGTCCGGCGGGAGAAGGCGGACCGCGCAGGGTTCCCCTCGTCCTGCTCGACGGCCTGGAAGACGATCAGCTCGGTGATCTGAGAAGTGTCGGAGACACAGGGGACAGCGGACCATGCCACAGGAAGAAGCGTGCCGTCACCTCGCTGGAACCAGGCCTTTCCGGCGCGGGAGAAAGGACTTGACAGCTCCCCATGGGAAACGTCGAGTTTTTTCTTGGCGACCATATTCCCTTGGGCGTTACGGTGCAGCAGTTCCTGGGCGTCGTGCCCGAGCATGTCACTGGCGGAACGGGCCAGCAGTTGCAGAGCAGTGGCGTTGACCGCGACGAGACGCTCCTTCTCGTCGACGGCGTACACGCCCGCGCTTACGCAGTCCAGCGCCTCTTCAAGGAACCGGTGTCGATCTGACACATCGGCCGAATCGCTGCATGTATCAGGATTATCGCTCACAGCGACTCCTTATCTCATGGACCCGCCCGCACACCTACCCTGGTCGAGGACCGAGCATACCCGGCGCCTACCCAATACGCCCGCGAAGGGCCACCCTGCGCAGGCAGGGAACCAGAGACACTCATGTCTGTCTCGTGTGCGAGACAAGTCTCACGACGGCCAGTACTGGTGAGACTCTGGCGTTCACGGCTCTTCTCCGACACCGGCCTACAGCCGACCATGAACACCTCAAACAACTTACAATACGACACCCATGTGCAGTGATCTTGGCTCGCTTCGGTAGACGCGGAAGAGCGTGCGGCGTCGGTCCGCGTACCCTGGTCAACGCCCAGACTCTCGAAGCAGCCGTCGTCGCGGTGACCGGTGACCTGTTCGAACAGGACGTCTCCACCTGGCACTGGAAACACCCGGCCCCTGTACTGCTCCGGGCAGATCGCGATGAGCGGCGGCGGTGAGCCCCAGCACGCCGGGGACATGGCGGCGCAGTTGGCGCTGAGCCTAGAGAACCTGAAGGCCGTTCTCGGCGAGGCTGGCACGTCCCTCGCGAACCTCGTCCGGCTCAACGTCTGCATCACCAGTCTCCCCGAGCAGGGCTAGGAGCAGCCACTGTGTAGGTCAGAGCTGGTCGAGCTACTCCCCCAGCCTTCCTAACGATCACCGAGTGACAAGAGGCATCCCGGCAGTCCCCAGAGACTGCCCCTCTCCACAGAACACAGAGGTCACCAGGAGTCAGGCAGAACATGGCGCCGGGAAAGAGCCAGCCTGCGTCGTTCTCGATCGACTTCGATGACGACCACCGAGAGTGCCTCACCGACCCGGACCACCTCCTCCGGAGCTTTCACCGGTGCTTCCGTCAGTTCTCGCAGATGCACCAGACCCTCGACACCGTCGGCCACCTCAACGAAGACACCGAACGGCACGAGCTTCACAGACGGCACGTTCGTGAACAGCAACGACACGGATCTGCCCTACATGACGGACGCCCAGCTACAGCAGGAAACGATCAGCGGCACCGTCGACCCCGAAGCAACGGAAGAGATGACGGCCAACTCCACGGCTGCCTGCATCGCGGCAGTTCTCGGCGTAAGTGGCGGCGTCGCTGCTCTCATCGCGACCGCTTGCGTAGGTTCGTGCGGGGTTCCCGGGGTAGGTACGGCAGTATGTGTCGCATGCATCGCCGCCTACGCCACTGTCGGTGGAGCGTCGACCACCGCTGTCGCCAGCTGCTTCAGCTGAGGTCATTCACATGAAAAAGACGTGGATATTCGTGACGAGCCTGCTCGGGATGGCCGTATCGGCTGCCGTGTTGATTTTGCTTGTCCCGTCGTTCTTCCGCTCGGGTGAGCAGGGAAACGTCTGGGTTGTCGGGGGCCTCGCGTGCCTCACCTTGACCCTCGCTGTGGGGACGCTGTACTGGCGTCCATCGACGTCGAGCTCGCACGGCAGATAGCCAGAGCCGGCCCTACGAAGGCCGTGACAGATGCCAGGAGAGCCCACCAGGTGTCTCTCACTGCCTTCACTTGCACGAAGTGGCCATGAGCCGGGAGGGGCGTCTGTCTGAGGTCAGTCGCGCGGGGAAGAACCAGCGACGACGAACTGTTCGCCGGTCAACAGCCGCCTCGCCCCGGCGATTACGGCGCACACACTGTCCAACTGCAAGGACGTGCGGTGCGCCTCCTCCGACTCCCACAGTTCAGCGACGAATGCCGTGTCAGGGTGTTCGCCGCCCACGCCTTCGAAGACCTCCTCACCGATCTTCTCCGTGTCCTAGATGAGTAATTCCAAGGGGTGCGTGGTCTGAGCATGAGGCGAGGGAGCCCATGGTCATGTTGTGACGCAAGACCTGAACTCCCTCGCCCGTGCACTCTACGACACCACCGAACGACTCCTGAAGCACCGCCCCGACCTGGCCCCCTGGCGCCCCACCATCGGCTTCCAGCCCCGCCTGAGCGACGCCGACCTGATCACCCTGGCCCTGATGCAGGCCCTGCTCGGCCACACCAGCGAGGCCCGGTGACTGCGCTACGCCCGCACCCACCTGTCCCAGGAGTTCCCCTACCTGCCCCAACAAAGCGGCTACAACAAACGCCTGCGCAAAGCCGCCGACCTCATCCAAACCCTCATCCGCCACCTGGCCACCGACACCAGCACCTGGACCGACGATGTGTGGGTGTCCGACTCCACCCCCGTCGAATGCGCGCTCCCGGGAAACCGTCAAGCGCTCGGACCTGGCCGGAGGGGCCGCCTACGGGTACTGCGCCTCCCACCCACGGTTCTTCTGGGAGCTGCGCCCGCACCTGGTATGCACCCTGGGCGGCCTCCCGGTCGCCTTCGCCCTGACCAGCGCCAAGGCCGACGAGCGCACTACCCTGCTGGAAATGTTCGAGGCCGACCCCGGCCTGGTCACCGAACGCCCGGGGCAGACACTCACCGCGGACAAGAACTACTACGGGCGCGACTTCGAACGCGTTCTGGCCGAAGCGGGCCTACGACTGCTGCGCCCGGCCCGCAAGGGCGAGCCCCCGCGGGCCGGAGCACACCTGCTGCGGCCGTTGCGGCAGGTGATCGAGTCCATCAACCAGGCCTTCAAGGGTCAGCTGGTCCTGGAGCGGCACGGCGGGCGCACCCCGGGCGGGGTGATCGCCCGGGTGCTCCAGCGGATCCTGGCGCTGACCGCCGCCTGGCACAACGACCGCACCGGCCAGCCGGTCCTACGCTCTTTGACGGCCTACGATCACTGACCCCTTGGAATTACTCATCTAGGTGTGATGACGCCGTGTGGCTCCTGGTGTGCTCCCCGGTCCGACTACCCGACCGGCACCGCAGCCGGGCCGCACAGGAGTGCGGCGGTGGCCTCGGCCGCTGCCTTGGCCACGTCGGGGAACACAGCCTGGTAGGTGTCCTGGGCGAAGTGCGTGGCCGCGTGCCCGAGTTCGCCGGAGACCACCTTCACGTCCGCTCCCGCGGCCAGAAGCGAGGGAGGCGACGCCGTGGCGCAGCCCGTGCAGGTGGATCGGCGGCAACCCCGCCGCCCTGGAGGTCCGGTTGAACCACCGCGTCACCTGCCCCCGTATTCGGCCACACCTTCCCCGCCTTGAGGCGGGCCTCGGCCTGGAACTTCTTCCAGGAGCGCAGCACCCGCACGGTGTCGGCGTCCAGGGTGACGGTGCGCTGCCCGGCCGCGCTCTTGGGCGTCGCCGTGGCCATCTTCCAGCCAAGGGCACCACCTGGGTGCGGATGCCCATCTGCTGGTCGGTCAGGCGATGTTCGTCCAGGGAAGCCCGACCGCTTCGCCCCGATGGATGCCTTTTAGGACAGCCCTCGCCTCCTGGCCTGGCGAGGGCTGTTCACTTCCCGCGAGGGTTAGGTCGTGTTTTTTGAATCATTTCGGGCTCGCGTCCACCGGGCTGCCTCTCGCGCAGGATTCCATATCTGAATCCCAACAGCCCGAGACCTGGACGAACAGCACGGTGGTCAGTATTGCTCGTTGGTCCACGCGAGGGCGGCCGGTCTTGGGTGGTGGGGCAGTAGCGGTTGGATGATCCCCCAGAGCCCCTCAGGCAACACATTACTCACAGCACGTGACCATGCCAGGGTCAGAGCTGTCTCACAGGGCTTTTGAGATGAGCTCTGAGAGTGTTCGTGCGTCCACGGAGCTCACGGGCCCGGACGATGCCGAATAGTCACCGCGCGGTCTGAGGCACACCAGCAAACGAGAGTGCTTCCCAGGCAAGGGCGGGAATCAATCCCGGCACGTATCAGGGCAACTATCGACTGGAAGAAGAAGGGCTGGCCGGATACGGCCAACCCCCTCCCTCGTCCGCGCCACAGCGCGGGTTCTGCGATCGTAGGCTCGCACCCCTTCACCCCTGCCCATTGAGGAGACCAGCGTGGAACTTCGCCTGACCGACGCCGTCCGCACGTTGCGCGAGGAGCTGACCGAGGCGGTCGAGGAGGCCGAATCCCAAAGCCCCGACATCACCTTCAAGGTCGGACCCATCCAGATGGACTTCGAGGTCCAGTTCCGCTTCGACGGCAAGGCCAAGGGCAAACTCTCCGCGTGGATCGCCTCCGGCGAGGTCGAGACCGGGGCGAGCCGGGCCCGCACCCACCGGGTGTCCTTCACCCTCACCCCCCACCACAAGAGCGCTCCCAACGGCGACGTGTCCATCACCAACACCCGGCAGAACACCGACACCACGCCACCTCCCTCCTACACCCGCTGAGGCATCCGCCCACCCCTTGGCAAACCCCCCTCGTGCCAGTGACCGGAGAGCATGTTGGACACCGCGCAACGCATCACCCGCATCACCACCCCCCACGGCAGCGGATCGGGGTACGTGATCGCCCCACGCCTGGTGCTGACCAGCGCCCACACCGTGCCCGCACTCGGTGGCCAGGTGCAGGTGCACACGGCCATCGACCCTCGCCCGCACACCGGTGAGGTCCTCTGGCACGGCACTCCTCATGGGCATGATGACGCCGCACTGGTCCACATCACCGATCCTGACTGGGTCGAGCGTGCGGTGACGACCCGCTGGGGGCGGCTGGTCACCACCGCCCCCGACACCCCGTGTGAGGTGTGGGGTTTTCCCGACCTGGTACAACGGCCGGGTCGGGCCGCGGAGACCGCGCAGTTGGTGGGCACGGTGGCCCCGGGCAACCACTTCGTCAACCACCGGCACGTGATGGACCTGAGCGCCCACCCGCCCCGCTGGTACCCCCACGAGATCCGACAACAGGAGCAGGCCGGGGAGCGGCGTTCGCTGTGGGCGGGCCTGTCCGGGGCCGGGATGCGCTGTGGCGACGGCCAACTGCTGGCGGGTGTGGTGGCCGCCGACCTCGAACACCGCGACCACGCCGCCCTCGAGGTCGTGCCGGCCTATGTCCTTCACCACGACCCCGCCTTCCGAGCGGTGCTGGCCGAGCACGGTGTGCCCCTGGTCTTGGAACCGGTCGAGTTCGCCCACCTGTCCCACACCCCGCGCACACACCACCGTCCCTCCCCGGCAGCGTTGTTGGAGGCCCAGCGCCAGGTGGTGGACTTCCACGGCCGCGACGAGACCATGAGAACCCTGCTGGACTGGTGCGACAGCGACGAACCGCTGGCAGCGGCGGTGGTGCACGGGCCCGGCGGGCAGGGCAAGACCCGTCTGGGCCACGAACTCACCGCACGCCTGGCCCGTCCCGACGCCGAGGGGCGGCGGTGGGCCACCGTGTGGCTCACCGGCAGTGCCACCCCCGACGAACTCGACCCGGTCAAGGGCGCCACGGCCCCGTTGCTGGTGGTGGTGGACTACGCCGAGACCCGCACCGCACAACTGATCCGCCTGCTCCAGCTGTGCGACCGGCCCCAGGGCAGTTCCCCCGTCCGGCTGCTGTTGTTGGTGCGCACCGTGGGCGAGTGGTGGGAGCAGGTCAACACCGCTACCAGCTACCTCCTGGCCGACATCACCCACAAACTCTCCCTGCCGCCGCTGGCGCCCCGCAACATGGAGCGCGCCCAGGAGTACCGCACCGCCCTGCACCACCTGGCCCGCGCCTTGTCCTCGGCCCGCACACCACACCCCGCCGACTGGGACCAGGTCGCGGCCGACCTGGCGGATCCGGACCTGTCGGGCCCCGAGTGGGACACCGTGCTGAGTGTGCACATGCGCGCCCTGGCCGACCTGATGGACGCCACCCAATCCGCCACGACCATCACCGCCGACAGCGCGGTGGAGGGCCGGGTGCTGACCCACGAGTACCGGTACTGGGAGCAGACCGCCACCGCCTACGGCCTAGGCGACGCCGAACTCGCACAACCGCTGCGGGACGTGCTGGCCCTGGTCTTCACCCTCACCCCCACCAGCATCGAAGAAGCAGACGATCTCCTGGGGAACGCTGCGGTGTTGGAGGGTCAGACCACCGCCCGCAAACACCAGATCCGCCTGTGGATCAGCGGTCTGTACCCCACAGGCGAAGACGGGGTATGGGGGCGCCTGCAGCCCGACCGACTGTTGGAGTACTTCCTCGGCCAACGCCTCCAGACCGACCCCGGCCTATTCGATCCCCATTTAGAACACATCACCCCTGCGGA
This sequence comes from Nocardiopsis sp. TRM 82005, assembly GCF_056312425.1. Lineage (NCBI taxonomy): Bacteria > Bacillati > Actinomycetota > Actinomycetes > Streptosporangiales > Nocardiopsidaceae > Nocardiopsis > Nocardiopsis sp. TRM 82005. Next base: position 50,417 of record NZ_JBWDTQ010000029.1, on the reverse strand, counting down.
CGCTGAGCGGTGGGTAACCCTGTACGCCCGCGCGGCCGCACATCCCGCCCTTCCTTTCGTGGGAGGGCACCTGACCAGGCTGTGCACACGCCACGTGGACCTGCTGGGTTCGGCGGTCATCGAGGCGGCCACCCAGGTGGAAAGCCCCGGCCCCCTCATCCAAGCATTGGAAGATGCGACGGCCGATCCTGGTACCTCTCCCGATGCCCTCGCACAGCTCAACGATGTCCTCCCCCAGTTCAGCCAGCGGCTGGCGGAGTGGGCAGAGCGCCTGACCGCGCGCCTGGTCGAGGCGCGTCGCGAACAAGCCGAACAGGACCCCGATGCCTACCTGCCCGGCCTCGCCATGGCCCTGAACAACCAAGCCGTCCGCCTGGGCGCGCTGGGGTGGACCGAAGAAGCACTCGACACGATCACCGAAGCCGTCCAGCACTACCAGACCCTGGCCCAACAACACCCCGACGCCCACCTACCCGGCCTCGCCATGGCCCTGAACAACCAAGCCCTCAACCTCTCCGATATGGGGCGGACCGAGCAAGCCCTCGACACGATCACCGAAGCCGTCCAGCACTACCAGACCCTGGCCCAACAACACCCCGACGCCTACCTGCCCGACCTGGCCATGGCCCTGAACAACCAATCCACCCGCCTGGCCCACCTGGGACAACCTGAGCAAGCACTCGAAGCCATCACCGAAGCCGTCAACATCCGCCGCACCCTCGCTCAACAGCGCCCTGACGCCTACCTGCCCGACCTAGCCGCGTCCGTGAACAACCAAGCCGTTCGCCTGAGCGAGCTGGGACGACCTGAGCAAGCACTCGAAGCCATCACCGAAGCCGTCAACATCCGCCGCACCCTGACCCGACAACACCCCGACGCCCACCTGCCCGACCTCGCCGCATCCCTGAACAACCAAGCGCTCCGCCTAGCAGACCTGGGGCGGGCCGAAGAAGCCCTGGAGGCGATCACCGAAGCCGTCAACATCCATCGCACCCTGACCCGAGAACACCCCGACGCCCACCTGCCCGACCTCGCCGCCTCCCTGAACAACCAAGCCCGCCGCCTGGCCCACCTGGGACAACCTGAGCAAGCGCTCCAAGCGGTCACCGAAGCCGTCAACATCCGCCGCACCCTCGCTCAACAGCGCCCTGGTGCCCACCTGCCCGACCTCGCCGCCTCCCTGAACAACCAAGCCCGCCGCCTGAGCGAGTTGGGACAGACCGAACAGGCACTCGCCAGCATCACCGAAGATGTCCGTATCAGGACAGCTCTTGCAGAGAAACGTCCTGCTCTATACCAAGGTGCCTTGGAGCATTCACTCCGGATGCTTGAAACCTTCAGGACCCCTAACGCTGGTCAGGAATAGCGCGGACTCGGTCACCGCCCAGGGCAGGACACTACCGCCCGTGGCCGGCGAGGACTTCGCGAGATGCCATCGGACGCCGCCAGCCGCCGGTTCGTGCTCCGTTTATGTTCCGCGGTTCCGTACCGACACGACACCAGGCGACATCGCACAGCCCCAGACGATACGACGGATCGGACGGGGTGACATGAAACGGCATGAAATGACACCCAGAAGTACAAAGACACCGCTTCTCATCCGATGGCCGTAGGTTCGAATCCTGCCGGGTGTGCCACGAAAACCCAGGTCATACGGGGTTCGCGAGTCGAACAGACGAGGCGCCGGGCCGACGGCGGCTTCCACCGCAGGCGGGGCCCAGGGACCGTCCACCGCCGCCGGTGCGCGGCTCGTGGTGGGTAACCCCGCCGGTGGATGGTTGAGCGCACCTTCGCCTGGCTGGGCAAGTACCAGCGCACTGCCAAGGACTACGAGTACGAAGAAGCGGTCTCGGAGAACGTCATCTACCTCGCGATGGTCATGATCCTGCCGCACCACCTGGCACAGGCACCCGCCTGTCCCTTTTCAGACACCCCCTACCCCAGCTCACACCACAAAGTACGGCTGCCGTACGAGAGGTGTGACCGAACATGGACCTGCCTCCCGTCGGCGGAATTCCTGCCGGGAAACCTGCATCGAGTCTGATCAAGGGCGCCGATCCGTCATGGCTCAATGCGGGTTCCGTTGATCGACTCTACTGTTCCTCCGCCGCCCGTGTGCTGTATTCCCAAGCACTCCTCGAAAACCCACGGCTCCGGGGTGCGAAATAACTACACCGCACATGCCGGACACATCGAGAACACACCGGCACCTTCCCGTTGTGCGCCGTTCGGAGTTCGCCCGATAAAACACGCGAGCATTCGGCATTGCGAGTGACAACCCGTATCGACGCGGGAGGCACGCGCACGGCCACATGTGGCCAGGGCAATCCGACACGAGGCGTGGCCGGATGGACACTAAGCTACGTTCTGGTTCCGTCCCCGTAGAATTCCGTCCTTCGGGGCACGGCACGAGCCGACCGTGGCGGAGCTCCTCCCTGGCCGCTCTCCGGCCCGCCCTTCCTCCCCACCGAAAAGGTCTCCATGCAACCCCAGCCTCCACAGCCCAGCCCGACCGCCTACCTGGAGCAGTTCCCCGCCCCTGGGCCGGTGCGGGGCCTGGCCGTGGTGCTCTGGACCTCCGTCGCCATCTCGTTGGCCGTGCTCGTCGTCAACATGGCCGCCGCGTCCGTGTTCGGTGTCGAACCCGGGTACGCGTTCGGTTACTCGCTGCCCCATACCCTCATCGGCGTGCTCTTGGCCGTGACCGCCGTCCCGGTCACCCGTGGCCGTTCCTGGGCGCGAACCATGGCCAAGGTCGTCCTCATCATCCAGATCGTCCTGCAGTCGATGATGTTGATCAGCGGAACCAGTCCCTTCTGGGCGCTGTTCCTGCTCCCGCTGGCCATCGCCGGGGTGATTCTGCTGCGCCGACCCATGTCCCAGCGGTTCTTCGCGGTCCGCGACCAGGAGTACACGCAGCAGTACGCGGCCTACTACCCGCACCAGCAGGTGAGCCAAGGGCACTACCCGCCCCAGCAGTACCCGCAGCAGGCCTACGGGCAGCAGCCGCCGCAGAACGGCTCCTGGGACCAGTATCCCCACCAGCGGTAGTCCGTGGTGTGTCGGTGGGCGCACCGACCACGGCAGAGGCTCCGGACGCCCGCGCGGGGTGGCCGGGGCCGCTGTTTTTCGGGCGAGGCAGTTCACCGCGGCAGAGACCCGAGTGCGGAGCCCGGTAGGGCAGAGGCCTCACGTTGGTCCCCTATCCTGCCATGCTCGACGTCACCCGGCACGTCATCGATTTCCTGGCTCGATCACTCGCTGCACACCGCCGTGCGACCCGAACCCCCAAGGGCTCTCGAGCTCTGGGACCGTTCCCTCAAGCGCTCTTCGCCCTGCGCTGGTTCCGCGAAGCAGGATCCGTCCACCGCCTGGCCCGAGACACGCACATCTCCCAGGCCACCGGCTACCGCTACCCGCACGAGGCCATCGACGTCCTGGCCGACCAGGCCCCCGACCTGCACCAGGTCCTGCGGCGGTGCCGCGCACAAGGCATGAACCACGTGATCTTGGACGGCGCCCTCATCGACTGCGACCGCGTCGCCGGCACCAACGGCAAAGGCAACGATGAGCGGTACTCGGGCAAGGCCAAGCACTTCACGGGCAACCTCCAGTTCCTCGCCGCCCCCGACGGCACCCCGCTGTTCCAGCTGATCCTGGTTGAGGGCTTCGCCGCCTACCGCGAGGTTCTGGACCGGGTACTGGCCCCGGGGCCATGGCGCTGATCAGCACCCACCGCACCGCGAGCGTGACGTGCTACGGAGCGCCAGTGCCCCCGTGGTCCCGGTCGTCAAGGCTCGTTCCCGCCTCGCCGTCGAATGGCCCGTACTCGGCGTCGTAGGCCTTCCTCAGTCTCTGTGCGTTGCGCTTGTGCTTGCGCGCCCACGGCCAGGCGACAGCGAACACCACGATGATGAACAGTGCCAGGAACAGCTGGAAGGTTTGCCCTGTGCCGTTCGAGAACTGGATTCCCGTGAACACCAGGTAGGGCACCCCAGCCACCAGACCGGCCAGTGCGAAGAATCTGTTGGAGTTGGCGCGTTCGGCCTGAGGCGCCAGGTACCGGGCGAGCCTGTCCACCTGGGGGTCGCGGCTGAGTTCGCCCCGACGCAGGCGACGCTGTGCGGCGCGCAGGGCGTTCGGATCGGCGTCGTGGGGGACCTTCGCTTCCTTGGTGGTCCACCGCATCATCAGCATGCCGATGCCTGCGCCCAAGGCCGCGCAGACGGCCATGCCCGCCAGAGCACCAAGCATCCACGGCCAGATCCGTGTCAACGGTGCGTCACCGAACACGGCGATCGGCACGACGCAGAGGGCGAGCATGGCCGCACCGTACACAGTCACGATCAGTACGACCCTCAGCATGTACTTCCAAGGGTGGTTTTGGCCGTAGCGCTGAAGCAGCATGAACTGCCGGATAGGATTGAATCGGCCCATGCTAGGGGTATACGTTTTTTCCGTCATATCCACCCCCTTGCCTTGGCAGCACCGGGCAAACGACCGCAACGGTTTGCCGTGTGGCCCCGCATCCTTCGCGACCGCCTCTCCCTGAACCTGGTTGACCTTTCCCACCAGTGCAAACGCGATTCCCGGGCCATGAAACGGACTCTTTGGCAGTGGCGGCTTTTGTCCGTGTCCACAAGCAGGACTCGTTCAAGTTCCGGTGTCATGGAGATAGTCAGGTTCGAGGCGGTTTGACCGTATAAGCAAGCAAGTACGGGCTCAGTGCGGCCGCCGCCGATGAGCTCATCCTCTGGGAAGACACCACACGGGATCTGGCATGTACTGAGTTTGGTGGGACCGTGTTTCTGGATTCTCAGGCCACGGTGCTCGGTTGCCTCTTCTCGAAATCTACGGGTGTCGGCCAGCCGATCGCCGAGTGCCGGCGCTGGCGAGCTCCTCTCTTCGGCGTGATAACGCGTCAGCGGAGTGGAGAACGGCCGGTCACCGCGGCAATCCTCCTCGGACACCAGGCAGGCAGGTGTTACTCATCCAAGACGGCCGTGCCGACCGGTTGTCTGAGGATGGTACGCAGCTTCTCCGGTACGACCTTGCGGAAGTCACTGAGGTAGATCTCGTGGTGCTTGCCGACCATACGCAGCCCGTTGTCCGGGATGAACTCGTGATGCATCCGCGTGAGCACGTCCGCCTCGTCGTCGAACGAGCCGACGTGCAACGTCTGCACGCAACGGTCCTCGGACAGCGACTCCAGGCGGATATCGCCAAGGCGCGCGGGCCTGTTCTTCGCCGCGGCCCGCTCGACGGCGGTGGCGAACATGTCCCGGTCGATCCAGTCCGGGACCATGATCATCAGCGTCCAGTCCCACCGCGACTTGTCGCGCGCCGCCGTGAAGGCGTCCATGTCCTCGGCCCACCACAGGCCCTCCAGGGGCATGACGACGTAGTCGCGCCCGAGGTCTTGCTTGCTGGCGAACTTCAGCTTGTAGGCCACCGGGTAGAGCACTTCGACCGCTTCGGCGAAGGCCGGTGAGGTGTTCGGGTCCCCGTGGCCGTCGATCATGAGGTACCGCAGCTCCGGTACCTGCGCGATCCGGAACTGGTCTCGTTTTGCCTGGTAGGCGTCGAGGGTCTTCTTGAAGTCAGTCTTCTTCGTCATCGGGCACCTGGACTCGGATGGCGAGCCACGACCTTTCTGCCTCCAACAGGCTCAGTGAGTACGAGAACACCTCGCGCGCCGCCAGCGCGAAGGGGGCTTGCGCCCGCTCGGCTGCCCGGACCGCGGCGATGCGCTCCTCCACCTGGGCCAGCCTGGCGTGTAGCGCCCCGGCGTACTCCTGCTCGGAGAGCAGTGGCAGGTTGGCGATGCCCACCAGCAGCGGGTGCGGTACCGGCCGCAGTTCCTGGATGAGGGCGAGCGCGCCGTGTCGCGCGGCCTGCCTTCCGGCATGGGTGGTGTGGAACACACGGCGGGACTTCGCCGCGGCAGGGGCCTCCGGGACGTGGACCAGGCCCCGCTTCTCCAGCTTGGTGAGCAGGTAGTAGATCGAGGAGAACCCGATGTCCGTCCACTGGCGGATGCCGCGATGCTCTACGACCTGTTCCAGGTCGTAGCCATGCTGGGGGCGTTCGATGATCAGGCCCAAGACGGTCAGTTCAGCAGGTGTCAACTCCACGGAGGTATTCTAGCCCTAGAATATAAGGGACCCGCTCGCGGGAAGCTCGCGTTTCACGCGCAGGACGCGTGGAAGCAAGGCGACCTGTCGGTCAGACGAACCAGAGGGGCGTGCCGCAGGCGGCAAGATCCCCGGGAGGTGCCGTCGGACACCGTCCAGGGCCGGGGTGTGCTCCGTGTGTGCTCCCTGGTGCAAGGTCCACTACAGGTGGACGAGGACCTCACGGAGCACTTTGCCTGCGGGCCGCCGCCCGGCGTGTCCACGCGCAGCCCGAGCCAGGTGGCCCACAGCCGCTCTGATGGTTCGTCCTGGGCGGGCTTGCTCAACGGGCGGAGCGGAGAGCAGCTGGCGGGATGGGACGCCCTCCTGCGTGCCGGGGCGTTACTGGCGATCCCCCTGTTCCACGCCTTCGACGCGTTGAACATCCTGCTGTACGTGCTGCTCCTGGGCGTCTCCTCCATCCTGAGCGCCTGGGGCAAGGCCGACCGCTACACGATGCTTTCCGAGCTGCTCGACAAGGAACACCACCTGGCCGGGAACTCCGTCGTCAACGTGATGCTGGAGCTGTCCACGGCCATCGGTCCGCTCCTGGCCGCCCTGGTCATCGAGCGGGGAGGGCCCGAGCACGTCCTGGCCACGGCCTTCGGCACCGGCGCCGTCCTGGGCGCGCTCCTCACCGGTTACCCACGTAACCTGCCGGTGCCGCCCACGACGATCGTCCCCGTGCTGGGTTTCGGACTTGCGCTGGTGCCAGTCGGCCTGGGTCTTCCCGTGTTCGTCGCCTGGGTCTCCTCCGGCGTGTGCGGGTTCTTCCGGGGGCCGCCCCCTCCCCTCCGCCACCACAGCGCTCCTCCAGGCGACGGCCCCGGCCCCCGGCCTACTGCGGGGACAGCGGGCTGGCGAGGAGCAGTCCGGCTCCCGTGGCCGTGCCCGCGCCGATGCCGTTCAGGCACAGTTCCTGGAGCGCCTCGCTGTCCTGCACCACGGCCTCCCCGGTGAAGTGGTACCGAGCGGGCCTGCCGCCCAGATGCTTCCACCTCACCGTGGTGATGCTCATCGCACCCGCGAACTTGCCGTCCAACCAGTCCTCGAACTCCTCCTCCGGAAGCGGGACCCGCTTGCCGCGCGGGCGCGGCCTCTCCTCGGTGGGCTCCGTCCCGCGCTGCGCGGTGGGCGCCGTGATGAGCTCCCAGCGGACGGCTTCGCCCTCGGGGTAGCGCGGCATCGGGTGGATCGCGGCGGAGACCGCACCGGGGACCTTGCCCCAGGCGGGGGCCGTGTCGGAGCTGATCACCAGTGTGCTGGGGGATGTGCGCGCCCACAGCACACGGGCGCCGGACTCGGGGGCGGGGTCGACCGCTCTGCGTACGGCCCGCCCCATGACCGCCCACTGGTCCATGCCGGTGCTGCGTTTGGGGTCGAGGTTGATGCGGGCCAGGTACAAGGAGCTCTCCTCCGGAGGTGTTCCCGCCTGAGCGGGGCTTGTGTTCGGCCACGGGTCGTCGGAGGCTTCCTCCGCCCGGGGTGGAGTTCTCACTGTATGAAGCCCCGGCCCCTGCTCAGCCCGCCCCGGCCCGGAGCGGAGGCACGCACCGCCGTGGCCCGGAGGGGTTCCTCGGCCTACGGACCGTCCCCGGCCCTGCCCCCGGTGGCATCCGCCTCAGACGTACACGGGATGATCGCACGGTCGGTACAGGCGAAAGGAGCCCCCTGCCATGACCGGACGCTTTCTCCACGTGGGACCGGTGATCATCGACATCGTGATGGCGGTCGACGCCCTCCCCCGAACCGGCGAAGGTGTATTCGCCTCCTCCGCGCGCACCCTGGCCGGAGGCGGTTTCAACGTCATCGCCGCCGCGGCCCGCGCGGGAATGGAGGTGGTCTACGCGGGATCGCACGGAAGCGGCCCGAACGGGGACCTGGCTCGTGCCGCGCTGTGCTCCGAGGGGGTACCGGTGGCGCACGCACCCGACCCCGACGCGGACACCGGCTTCTGCGTGGCCCTGGTCGACGGCGGCGCCGAACGGACCTTCGTCACCCACCTGGGCGCGGAGATGGACCTGTCCCTGGCTGAGCTGCGCACGCTACGGCCCGGGCCGGGAGACTTCGTCTACACCGTGGGGTACTCACTGCTGCCCGGGCCGCGCGCCGACGAACTCCTCACCTGGATCGGCGACCTCCGGGAAGGGGTGCGCCTGGTCCTCGACCCCGCACCGGTCGTGGGCGACATTCCCGAGCGGGCTCTGGACCGGGTCCTGGCCCGTGTCGACCTGCTCAGCCTCAGCGCCGCCGAGGCCGCGACCCTGACCGGGTCCCCCGGCCCCGAGGAGGCCGCTTCGCTCCTCGTCCCTCGGGTCCGCCCCGGTGGTGTGGTGGTCGTGCGCGACTCCGCGAACGGCTGCGTGGTGGCCGAGACCGGGGGCGTGCCCCAACGGGTCCCCGGTTTTCCCGTGCGCGCCGTGGACACCAACGGAGCGGGCGACGCGCACGTGGGAGTGTTCACCGCCGCCGTGGCCAACGGCCTGGCCCCGCTGGAGGCCGCCCGCCGGGCCAACGCGGCCTCCGCCCTGTCCGTCACCCGCCGTGGCCCGGCCACCTGCCCCACCGCGGAGGAGACGGACGCCCTCCTGGAGGGGGACGGGGGCGACCCGGCCGCGTCCTGGCGCTTCCCGTCGTGAAGGAGGGCCGCCGCCACGTTCCACGACCGGGCCCGAGGGGACGGGAGAGGCGGCAGGGATCGCCGGTTACCGCTCTTCCCCCTCCCCACCCGGCGGGTCGGCCTTCGGCTGCCACTTGCGCAGCCGCCCGCACATGCCGAAGTGCCGTGGACCGGGCAGCGGTTCGGTACGCACCACGGCGGCGTCGTTCATGATGCCGGGGTCGCCCTGGGCCAGCGACGCGAACTGCCGCCGGGTCAGCTCCAGCTCCTGTTCCACACCCCCGCGCCAGATCTCCCGCCAGGCCCCGACCCGGGGACGGACCACCTCCGCCGCGAGCCGGTGGAACTCACGTAGCGCCGCTTCGCCGTTCTCCCCCACCGCCTCGGCGAGTTCCAGGTACCCCTCCAGGGCGAGGTCGCGGCGGACTCTGGCCCGGTAGGCGCGCTCCTCCCCGGAGGCGTCCTGGGGCAGGCGGGCGGCGGCGTCGTAGGCCGCCCGGTCGGCCAGCACGTGACGCGGGAAGGTGAAGACCGCGTCACCCGCCTCCGGGAGCCCCGAGTTCTGCATGACCACGGTGATCTCCAGCCCGCCGTGGTTGACCAGGCGGTGCACCGTACCCGGGCTGAACCACAGGACGGTACCGGCCGCCAGCGCGTCGGCCGCCGCGCCCTCGAGGGTGATGGTGTGCACCTCTCCCCTGCCGGAGACCACGACGTAGGCCTCCGAGGAGGCGGTGTGCATGTGCGGTGTGCCGCCGTGCAGACCGTCCGGGGCCTCCCAGTCGTAGACCTGGAGGTTGCTGACGGCGGCTCCGCCGGGAAAGCGGGGTGTGCTCATGGCGTGTACTCCCTGGCGAGTGCCTCGATCTCCTCGGTGGCGCACATCCGGTCGACGAGCACCAGCCGGTGCCGCAGTTCGAGGACGTCGTCCGGCTTGAGGGTGACCGTCTCGTCGAAGGAGGGCGAGGGGCTGAACACGGGGAAGGGCTCCGAGCGCACGAACCACTTGATCGGTACCGAGCCGCTGGTCGTTCCGGCGAAGCCGAGGATGGTCGCCCCGCCGTCGATCTCGTCGTGTCGCCCGGTGAAGGCGATCCAGTCCGCCCGGGTCCCCATGATCTCGCCGCCGCTCCGCCCGGTCGAGCTGAGCACGTCGCCTCCGGTCCACGACCGCGGTCCACGCCAGAACAGCCCGGTGTAGCCCGCGGCTTCGCGGCCCGCGGTGGTGGGGCTGCCCAGTTCGAGGGCGCTGCCCCACACGTTGGTCAGCGAGGTCGCGAAGTCGAGCGCCCACAGTCCGCGACCGGGGTCGACGGAGTGGAACCGGTGCGTGCGGACCTCGGAGATCCACTGCTCGCCGTCCGAGCTCCACCAGCTGAGGCGCTCGGTGACGGAGGCCTCGTCGTCGCGTTCGTCGATGCCCTCGAAGTGCTCGTGGCGGATGGAGCCGACGTTGTCGAGCCACTCGTAGCCGCTGCCGTGCACATAGGTCGGGCCTCCCCAGAAGTTCTGCCCGCCCACATGGGACCAGGTCATCTGGAGGCCCTTGTGCCAGCGGTGGTCCCACGGCCGCGTGGCGGTCAGCGGGGCACCGCTGAGCGTGCGCAGCGGATGCAGGAAGGGTTTGGGGGCCTCGACGGCCGGAGCATCGGGCCGCAGTACGTAGCGCGCGATCTCAGTGCGTCCCACCGTGACGGTGAGCGCGTCGTCGTTCCTGGACAGGGTGGGCTTCTCAGACACTGGTTCTCAGCTCCGTTCGGGTGAAGGCGGACGCGGCGGCTCGTGCGTCGCCCCCGTACATGGAGTGGTAGAAACCGCTGTCGGGGGTCAGGTCCCCTCGCCGTACGGTCCCGCCGAGCACGGCGGACTGGTACATCCCCACGATGAGTTCGAGCGCGCGCCGCCCGTCATGACCGCTGACTCGGGGCCGCTCACCGCGTTCCATCGCGTCGATCAGCGACCCGAGCTGGGTCTTGTGCGAACTCGGCACGTTCTCTTCCGGCTGCCAGGGGGCGACCGCTTCCTCCCCGGCCACGTGCGGCGCAGGCGTCCAGCGCCAGTGCGCGTTGTCGTAGCCGTAGAGATGCTCCAGCTCAACCGTGGCGTCCTCGAAGTCGAAGCGCAGGTAGCTGGTCTGCCTGGGTGAGAGCAGGCTGTTGACCACGGAGACGTTCGCGCCCGACTCGCAGCGCACGATCGCCATCGACACGTCCTCCGTCTGGATGGACCGCGCGGTCGTGGACATCACGGACGTGACCTCGGTCCAGTCACCGAGCAGCGAGAGCATGAGGTCCATCTGGTGGATGCCGTGCCCCATGCTCGGGCCTCCGCCCTCGGTGTCCCACCGACCGCGCCAGGGGACCTCGAAGTACTCCGAGTCCCGGTACCAGAGGGTGTTGCACACCCCGACGAGCGGGCGGCCGAGTGTGCCCTCCGCGAGGTGGCGGCGCAGGCGCTCAGCGCCCGAACCGAAACGGTGCTGGAACACGTAGCTGGCGAAGGGGCCCCGCTCGCGCCCCTCGTGGTCGGCGACCTCGTCGTACTCGGCGAGGGAGAGGGTAGGCGGCTTCTCGCACCACACCCAGGCGCCGGCGTCCAGACTCGCGATCACCGTGTCCTTGTGCGCGATGGTTGGGGTGCAGACGATCACGAGGTCGGGTGACTCGGCGGCGAGCATGGCGTCGACGTCGGTGTACCGGCCCCGGATATCCCATTCGGACGCGGTCGCCTCCACGAGTGCCTCGTCGATGTCGACCAGTGCGGTGACATCGACCCGGGCACCCATGTCGGCGAGCGCGGGAAGGTGGCTACCCCTGGCGATTCCGCCGCTGCCGACGACGGCCACACGGATCGGGGGACTGGGACCGGACACGGGCACCCCTGATGTCTCGAAAAAAGTGAACGTTCACTATATGCGGCTCGGCCTAAGATAGTGATCGTTCACATTTCATGTCAAGGGTGCCTCCGCGCACGAAGGAAGGTCCGACGGCCATGCCCGACACACCACAGCGACGGCCGACCATCAAGGAGGTCGCCCGCGTCGCGGGGGTCTCACACCAGACCGTCTCGCGCTATCTCCGCTTCAACGGAGGCCTCAAGGAGTCGACCAGGACCCGGGTCGACGCCGCGATCAAGGAGCTCGGCTACCGCCCCAACCTCATCGCGCGATCGATGCGCACGCGACGGACCGGGCGTCTGGCGATCCTGCTGCCCAGCGTGGGCTCCTTCAGCCCGGACCGGATGCTCGCCGGTGCGATCGCCACCGCACGCGCTGAGGGTTTCGTGGTCGAGGTCCTGAGCGTGGACGGGGGTCCCGGGGCCCGGGCCGAACGCACGCTCGAACTCGCCGACTCGGGGCAGGTGGAGGGCGTCCTCTCCCTGGCCCCGCTCGCCGCCGACGGTGACCGGGGACTGAACGCGAACACCCCCGTCGTCGTCTCCGCCGACTTCGACGACGACATGCGCGGCATCGGCGGGCTCGCCGACGGTTCGGTCGTCGCCGACCTCGTCGGGGGCCTGGCCGAGTCCGGCCACCAGCGCTTCCTGCACGTCTCGGGCTCCCTGGGGTTCGCCTCGGCCCGGGAGCGCAAGCAGACCTACGCAACGACGATCGAGCGCCTCGGCCTGGAGTCCCGCGGCGTGGTCGACGGAGACTGGTCGGCCGAGTCCGGCCGCGAGGCCGTGCACTCCCTACCGGAGGGCAGCGGCGTCACCGCCGTCATCGCGGCGAACGACGTGGTGGCCGCCGGTGTGGTCCGCGGGGCCCTCGAACGCGGATGGAACGTGCCGGGGGACCTCAGCGTGACGGGTTGGGACAACAGCCCGGTGGGCGCCTACCTCTCGCCGGCGCTCACGACGGTCGACGTCGATCGCGAACGCCTGGGTGACAACGCCATGCGGCGCCTGGTCGCCGCGGTCCGGGGGACGGCACCGGAAACCTCGCACGCGCCGCTCAACAGGATCATCTGGCGTGAATCCACCGGACCGGGACCGAGGCGGGGGTGAACCGGGTTCGCTGACGGACCTTCGGTGGACGGGCGAGGCACACCACGGCCGCGACGGACTGGGGCAGGCCCCGAAGGGTGCCGAGGTTGGCCGTGCCGGCCCGCACCACACCTCCTACCCCCGCCCCCCATGAGGAGGAAGCACACATGAACAACGCCCCGCGCATCCGAGGAGCCGTGTACACGACCGCGCCAGGCTTGCTCATCGGCCGTATCTGCGCCGTCGTGGTAGCGCTGGCCACGGCCACGACGATGCTGCCCCACACCGCCAACGCGGCCATAACCTCCAACGAGACCGGCACCGACGACGGCTACTTCTACTCCTTCTGGACCGACAGCCCCGGGTCGGTCTCCATGGAACTGGGGTCTGGTGGGAACTACAGCACCTCATGGAGCAACACCGGGAACTTCGACGCCTGAGCCCGTGCCGGAATGAACATGGGAAGCCATGGCTACATGATTCTCGCGACGGAGGGATACCAGAGCAGCGGGAACTCCGACATAACGGTGGGCTCCTCCTCCGGCGGCGGGAACCCCGGCGGCGGTGACTGCACCGCGACCCCGTCCGCGGGACAGCAGTGGAGTGACCGGTACAACCTCAACGTATCGGTCAGCGGCTCGAACGGCTGGACCGTGACGATGAACGTGCCGTCCCCGGCGAGGGTCAGCTCCACGTGGAACACCAGCGCCAGCTACCCCAGCTCCCAGGTACTGACCGCCAGGCCCAACGGCAACGGCAACGACTGGGGCGTGACGATCGATCACAACGGCAACTGGACCTGGCCGACCGTCTCCTGTAGCGCGAACTGACCTCCCAACATTCGAGAGACGCCGCACCTGGGGCGCGGCGGCCCCGACCACGGGTGTCCGCCGCCGCCCCGGTCCCGCGCTCCGGCAGGTCCGGGTACGCCGCACAGCCCACGGCCCGTATACGACCGATTCCGTCAGAACCCCTTACCCAGCCGAGGTCCGCGCGCCACAATCGATGGCATGAACAAGTCGAGGTGGATCTGGGCCGGTATCGCGGCCGTGGCCGTCCTGGCCGCACTGGTAGCCGGGCTGTGGTTCGGCGGAGGTCCCACCACACGTGACGGATGGGAGGCCGCGTCCTGGGCCGGCGGCGTCATCGCCGCGCTGGCGCTGATCGCCACCGTCATCGCCTGGGCCACGACCTCCGCGTCCTCGCCCCCGGCCGCGGGGAGTGAACGCGACGTCGTGAACACCGTGAACGGAGACGTCTCCGGCGGCACCGTCATCCAGGTCCGGGACATACATACGGGGAACCGTTCCCACAACGGGGACGACTCCCGCGGTGGCGCCCCCGGCGGGCCGTGACCGGAGGCCGCCCGCGGATCAGCGGAGCAGGGATCGCGCGAACTCGGGCAGGCCGTCTCCGGATCCCAGCGCGCCGCCCACACCCACGCCGAGGGCGCCCGCGCGCAGGAAGTCGGGGGCGTTCGCCGTGCTGACACCTCCTGTGGCCACCACACGCAGTCGCGGGAAGGGACCGGCCAGGGCCGCGACCCAGGCATGGCCCAGGAGGCTCGCGGGAAACGCCTTGACGGTGGTGACGCCGAGTCGTTCCGCCTGGCCGACCTCGGTCGGTGTCGCCACCCCCGGAAGGAACGGCACACCCAACCGCTCGGCCTCGGCGACGGTGTCGGCGTCGAGCCCGGGGGCCACCCCGAAGCGGGCTCCGGCGGACACGGCGCGGCGCAGCCGTCCAGGCGTGGTGATCGTCCCGGCGCCCACGGGGAAGCGGCCCCCGGCGGCACGGACGACCGCGTCCAGCGCAGACGCTCCGCGCTCGCTCTCCTGGGTGACCTCCACCAGCCGTACCCCGGCCCGCCACGCCGAGCCGGCCGCGGCGGCCGCGTCGTCGGGGGCGAGGCCCCGCAGGATGAGCATCAGCGGCACCGGGGTCAGCCCGTCCTCGAAGAACCGCGCCCAGTCGTGGACCATGACGCGCCCGGGTACCGCGCCGGAGGACGTTCCGGTCAAGGTCGGCTCCATCCCAGCTCCTCGCTGATGTCGTGTGCTGTGGCGAGCAGGTCCTCCGTGAGGGCCAGAAGGCCGGGACGGTCGAGGACCATGCTCGGGGCGGAGACCGAGATCGCCGTCGTCACCCGTCCGGCCGCGTCGTGGACCGGAGCGGCGACGCAGTGGATGAACTCCTCGTGCTCGAAGTCGTCCAGGGCCCAGCCCTGTCGTACGACGCGGTCGAGCTCCTCGTCGAGTTCCGCCCGGTCGGTACGGGTGTTGGGGGTGAACCGCGCGAACGGCGGATCACCGAGCAGGTCGGTGCGTTCGCGTTCTGACACGTGGGCGAGGACCGCCTTCCCGATGCCGGTAGCGTGCAGCGGTGCCATCGCACCGATGTGGGAGTACATGCGCACGGCATGGCGCGACTCCACCTTGTCCAGGTACACCACCCGGTTTCCCTCGAGCGCGCCCAGGTGGACGGTCTGTCCGCAGGAGGCGCCCAGGGCCCTGAGGTGCCGGGCGGCGAGCCCCCGGATGTCAAGGCCCTCCAGCGCCGCGGCGGCGAGTGTGGCCATGCGGGGGCCCAGCTGGTAGCTGCCGTCGTCCGTGCGGCGCACGAAGCGCTGTTCCTCCAGGGTGCGCAGCAGGCGTAGCGAGGTCGTGCGGTGCACGTCGAGGCGCCGGCCAAGCTCACTGATGGTGGTGGGGCCGTCGGCCAGCTCCACGAGGATCCGCATCGCGCGTTCGACGCTGTTGGACACCTGTCACCTCTCTCCTCGAAACGTCAGCGGACGGATCCCCGCGCGGGACCCGGGTCAGTCTCCCAGGGCTCGGAGGTCTTCGTCCGCGGTGGTGGGATGTCCCCGTCGATTCCCAGCACGACCCCGGCCGTCGCCGCGCCCTCGGCCAGGCACTCCGGCACCGGGGCCCCGCTCAGTACCCGGTCGAGGAACCCCGCGGCGAAGGCGTCTCCGGCACCGACCGGTTCGACGACCTCGACGTCCGGTGCGATCTGGAAGCAGGAACGGCCCTCGTGAAACGCGGTAGCGCCTTCGGCACCCTGCTTGGCGACGAGCCACTCCGGGCCGTGGAGCAGGTCGCGCAGCTGCCCGAGAGAGGTGACCCCCCATAGGGAGCGGGCCTCGTCGATCCCGCAGAAGACGATGTCGGCCCGCCGGGCGAGGTACAGCAGTCGCTCGGCGTTGTGGGGGCCGTGCAGCGCGGGGCGGTAGTTCACGTCGAAGCTGCGCAGCGTCGACTCGGGGGCGCCGTCCAGGAGTTCCTCGACGAGCCCGTCCGCGGACGCGGACAGGGCCGCGGTGATACCCGTGGTGTGGACGAGCCGGGGGTCGAGCCGCAGCACTCGGGCGGCGTCGTCACGGCTCAGGGTGGAGGCGGCCGACCCCCGGCGCCAGTAGCGCACGCGGGTCCCCTCGGGGCCCGGCTGCTTCATGTACAGCCCTGTGGGCCTTTCGGGGGACACGCGCACGGAGCAGTGCACGCCCGAGGCGGCCAGCCCCTCCCGGATCCGGTGGCCGAAGGGGTCCTCGCCCAGAGCGCTGTGCCACACCACCCGCCGCCCGGCTCGGGCGAGGTGCACGGCGACGTTGGACTCGGCGCCCCCGATCTCGGCGCGGAAGAGGGGCGAGGACCCCGGTACCTGCGGCTCGGGGACCAGCAGGCCCATCGTCTCGCCGACACACACCGCGTCGGGGCGCCGGGGATCCGGCGCGGAGTTGGTGCCGGAGGGGCTCGTCCCGTCCTCGGCAGGCTGCGGCATGTCCACCCACGCTCTTTCGTTCGTTGTCCGGGTCACTCACCTTGTTGACCTGTACCACTCGGGAATGCTATTCAAGTTGATGGCAATAGAGCAACACTGCTGCGCATGGCGCAACACTTAAAGGGGATGGTTGGTGTGTGGGACCTGTTGCTCCATGGCGGCCGGGTCATAGATCCGGCTTCGGGCCGCGACGGGACGGCCGATGTCGCCGTGAGGACGGGGAGAGTCGCCGCCGTCGGCACCGGCCTGCCCCGCTCCCGCGCGGCGCGGACCGTCGACGTCTCCGGCCGCCTGGTGCTCCCGGGGCTCGTGGACATGCACACGCACCTCGGACACGGCGCCGGTTACTGGGGACTCGACCCGGAGCCGCTGGCCTGGCGCACCGGGGTGACGACCTGGGTCGACGCCGGCTCAGCCGGCGCCTACACGCTGGCGGGCATGCGCCGCACCGTCGCCGATCCCTCGCCGCTGCGGATCCACTCGATGATCAACGTCTCCGGCACCGGCCTGGTCGGCCGTACCGGAGAGCACCACGTCCTGGAGAACCTCGACGTGGACACCGCGACAGCGGTGGCCACCGAGCACTCGGACCTGGTCCGCGGCGTCAAGGCGCGCATCGACCGGCACACCGTCGGCGAGCACGGCCTGGAACCCCTGCGCCGAGCGCGGCGGCTGGCCGACCGCCTGGACAAGCCGCTCATGGTCCACATCGGCTACGGTCCACCCGGCCTCACCGACGTCGCGCCGCTCCTGGGGGAGGGGGACGTCCTCACCCACTGCGCGACCGGGGTCGCCACCGACCTCATCTCCGGGGGACGCCCCACCGACGCACTCCTGCGCCTGCGCGAGGCGGGCGTGGTCTTCGACCTGGGACACGGTTCGGGCGCCTTCGACTTCGACGTGTTCGAAGCGGAACTGTCCGCCGGGATCGAACCCGTCGTCTCCACCGACCTGCACATCCGCTCGGTGTACGGACCGGCGTTCGACCTGCCGACCGTCATGGGCAAGGCCCTGGCCGCCGGCATGAGCCTGGCGGACACGGTGGCAGCCGTCACCGTGCGCCCCGCCCGCGCGCTCGGACTGTCCTCCGGGACCCTGGCCGTCGGCGCGGAGGCCGACATGGCCGTGTTCGAGGCGGAACGGGGAGCCTTCCCCACTGTGGACGTCCACGGAGGCGTACGGGAGGCGCCTCTGCGGCTCGTCAACACCGCGACCTACGTCACCGGCCGCCAGCTGCCCCCGCGCTCGGCGGAACCCCCGCCGGCCTGGGTACCGCTCAGCACCGCGCAGCGGCAGGCCGAGAGCGACCGGTGCGCGCGCGTCCGGACCTCCGTACGGCACCTGGACCGGCCGGAGGACTTCGACGAGCCCTTCCCACGCCCGGACCGAACCACCACAGGAGGTGCGTGTTGACCGGTACCACGCCCCGAAACACCGAACCGATCGCCGGCGCGGGACTGCCCGCCGCGCCGTTGGCCGAGCTCGACACCGCCCCGGTCAACGCACGCTCCCTGCCGACCAGCCCCACCTCGGTCGCCGATGTCCGCAGAGCCGGGCTGCGCCTGCGCGACCTGTGGCTTCCCGCCGTCACCCTGGACGAGACCGCCTTGCGGCACAACCTGGACCGCTTCGCCCGCTGGTGCGCCGACCGGGGGGTCGATCTGGCCCCGCACGCCAAGACCACCATGTCACCGCACCTGTGGTCGGCACAGCTGGAACGCGGTGCCTGGGGACTGACCGCGGCGACGGTCGCGCAGGCACGCACCATGCGCTCCTTCGGGGCCAGGCGTGTGCTGATCGCCAACGAGGTCGTGGACGGCGACCAGCTCGCATGGCTCGCCGAGGCACTCGACGACCCGGGCTTCCACCCCATGTGCCTGGTGGACTCCGCTGAGGGCGTACGTCTCGCGGAGTCGGCCCTGGCCGAGGCGGCCCGACCGCTCCCGCTGCTGGTGGAGCTAGGTGTTCCCGGGCGCCGGGCCGGCGTGCGGGACACGGAGGAGGCGCTGCGCCTGGCCCGGCTCGTGCACGACAGCCCGGGGCTGGTCCTGGCCGGGGTCGAGGCCTTCGAGGGGGTCTTCCCCCAGCGCCGGGACGACGACTCCCCCGGCCGGGTCCGTGTCTGGTTGGACCGGCTGCTCGAGTTCACCGTACGCGCGGACGCCGAGGGGCTTTTCGACGAGGTGCCCGAGGCGATCGTCACCGCGGGCGGCAGCAGCTACCCCGACCTGGTCGTCGACGCCCTGTCCGACCCTCCCGGCCTGTCGGTGCCCGTCCGTCGTGTCGTCCGCGCCGGGTGCTACGTCACCCACGACGACCTGTTCATGGAACGCACCTCCCCGCTGCGCTCCTCCGCCACCGACGATCCCCTGCGGCCCGCTCTGAGCTGCTACGCGCGGGTGCTGTCCCACCCCGAAGAGGGCAGGGCGCTGCTGGGGGTCGGCAAACGCGACGTGTCCTTCGACATCGACCTGCCCGTGCCCCGCGCGCTCCTGCGCGGGGAGCACCGCGTTCCGCTGGACGGGGAGGTACGCGTCGTCGAACTCAGCGACCACCACGGGTTCCTCGACGTCACCGGCTCGGGCCCGAACAGTCCCAGGGTCGGCGACATCGTCGAACTGGGCCTGTCCCACCCGTGCACGGTGTTCGACAAGTGGTCACTGATCCCCGTTCTCGGCCCCGACCGGCAGGTCGTGGACGCCGTGCGCCCCCTGTTCTGACCCCGCCGGCCAACCGGCGGACCGTTTCCCGAAGGAGAGCATGTGAGCAAGAAGAAGAGGACCGTCACCACCCCGAACGCCGCCCCGCCAGGCGGCCCCTACTCCCAGGCGGTGGTCGCCGGAGACTTCGTGTACCTGGCCGGTGCGACCCCGCACCGCACGGACGGGTCCCTGGTGGAGGGGACGTTCGACGAGCAGGCCCGGGCGACCTTCGACAACCTCGCCGCCGTGGCCGAGGCCGCCGGCGCGAGCCTGGCCGACGCCGTCCAGGCCAGAATCTACCTGCGCGACCTGGACGACTTCCAGGCGATGAACGGGGTGTTCGCGGAGTACTTCGGCGAGGAGCCGCCGGTGCGTACCACCATCCAGGCGGACCTGCCCGGCTTCCTCGTCGAGGTCGACGCCGTGCTGTACACGCCCTAGCACCCGTTCGGGGCACGCCTGCCCGGCTGCCGGGGCCCCGTGTCCGGGCACCCGGACACGGGACCGGGCGAAGCGGACCCCCGAAGGGACACCGCCCGGCCCCGTGACCGGAGAAGGCGCACCGCCCCGTCCTTCGCGGCCGACCCCGTACTCACAACCGGACCCGGCGCCGAGACCCACTACGAGTACGGGGGCAACGGGGCCGGGCCCACCCCTCACACCGGCGACGTCCGCGGCCAGCACACCAGCCGTCGTCCCCGCCTCCCCAGCGGCGCCACGTGCGCGTCCCCCTCACCTCGGAGAAGTGTCATGATCGAAACACACATGGGCTACCTGGTGGCCCTCCTGGCCGCGGTCGTCCTCATGATCGGCATCAGCTGGTGGGTGGCCCGGCGCACACGCAGCGGCGAGGACTTCCTGCTCGCCGGGCGCAAGCTCAGCACCCCCCTTGTGATGGGCAGCACCCTGGCGACCCTGGTCGGCACCGGGTCCAGCCTGGGCGCGGTCGGGTTCGCCTACCAGAACGGGTGGGCGGGCGCCCTGTACGGGATCGGCGGAGCGGCCGGTGTCTTCCTGCTCCTGTGGCTCTTCGCCGACGTGCGCCGGCACGGCTTCATGACCTTCGCCGAGGAGATGAGCTACTACTACGGTGCCAGCCGAGCCGTCAAGGGTGTGGTGGCCGTGCTGCTGTTCATGGCCTCCGTCGGATGGCTGGGCGCGCACATCATGGGCGGGGCGATGTACCTGTCCTTCCTCACCGGGATGGAGGAGAACACGGCCAAGGTGGTCATCGCCCTGGGCTTCGGTGTGTACACCGTGGTGGGCGGCTACCTGGCGGTGGTCATCACCGACGCCATCCAGGGCACGCTCCTGTTCGTCGGCTTCACCGTCCTCGCGGTCCTCGCCCTGGTGCGGGTCGGCGGGTTCGACGGGGTGAACGAGGGGGTCTCCGAGGAGGCCTCCTCCATGCTCGGGGTCGAGGCGATGGGTGCGCTGCCCGCCCTGTCGCTCGCGCTGGTCATCGCCGTGGGGGTGCTGGCCACCCCGTCCTACCGGCAGCGGATCTACTCCGCCGCCAACGTCCGGACCGTCAAGCGCAGCTTCCTGATCGCCGGGACGCTCTTCGCCGCCTTCTCCGTGCTGCCCGCCGTCGCCGGGATGTCCACCATGGCCCTGGAACCCGGCCTGGAGAACCCCGACATGGCCTTCCCCTACCTGGCGACCACCCTCTTCCCCATGTGGATGGGCGCGTTCCTGCTGGTGGCGGGGTTGTCGGCGACGATGTCCTCCGGGGACTCCGACGGCATCGTGGGTGTCACCATCCTGCTGCGTGACGTCTCCCAGATCGTCACCGGCAAGCTTCCCAAGACGGAGAACATGGTGCTCTACTCACGGCTGGCCCTGGTCGCGGTACTCGCGCTGTCCCTGACGTTCTCGCTGCTCGCCACCACGATCATCGACTACATCACCCTGATGATCTCCACCGTGCTCACTGGTCTGCTGGTGGCGTCGCTCCTCGGCAAGTTCTGGCCCCGGGCCACGTGGCAGGGCGGAATCGCGGCGATGGTGGGAGGCTCAGCGGCCGCCCTGGTCGTCAACAACGTGGAGGCGTACACGCAGTTCTGGGGGAACGCGGTGATTCCGTCCCTGGCCGTGGCCCTGCTGTCCGGGGTGGCCGTCAGCCTGGTCACGCCGCGCAACCGGGTCTCCGGGGAGGAGGCACTGCGTGTGCTGGCCGAGGAACGGGCCACCCTCGACGTGGGAACCGAACTGCGCGCCGGTGAGGCCGAGGACCGTCCCTCGGCCTGACCAGCTCCGACCGCCGCGGCCCCACGGCCGTGACGGTCGAACGCGGGGGCGCCCGTGGACCCTCAGGGCCGCGCGAAGGACCAGGCGGGCCGCGTGGGGGAAATCGTGGACGGCCCCGCCCCGGATGTCGGATAGCAGCGCGGCGCGCTGCCGACCCATGCCGCCCTTCTCCACCGCCCCGACGATCCGGGTGTAGAAGCGCGCGAAGAGCGGGTGTCGCACTCGTTCCCCGGCCACGGCCATCACCGTCCCCCGGGAAAATCGGCCGGGACGGACCCGTCACTCCCACGGGGCCGCGGCACGTCACACACAGAACGGTCCGCCCCGTCCGGATCTGCCGGACGGGGCGGACCGTGTGCCGTGTCCGAACGTCTAGTCGTTGCCGGTCTCGATGGCGGCGTGGTCGAGCAGACCCAGGTCCGCCTCGTCGGGGCCCTCCCCGCGGGAGGCGATCGCGTCGGCCCCACCCTTGGGCATCGCGCCGATCAGCCCGGTCGAGGCTGCCTGGGCCGCACCGATCGACGCCGAGGAGGAGCCGTCGCCGACCATGCCGAGCGTGGCGTACTCCTCCAGCTTGGCGCGGGAGTCGGCGATGTCGAGGTTGCGCATGGTCAGCTGGCCGATGCGGTCGACCGGGCCGAACGCGGAGTCCTCCGTCCGCTCCATGGACAGCTTGTCCGGGTGGTAGCTGAACGCCGGTCCGGTCGTGTCCAGGATCGAGTAGTCCTCACCGCGCCGAAGCCGCAGGGTCACCTCGCCGGTGATCGCCATGCCCACCCAGCGCTGCAACGACTCGCGCTGCATCAGGGCCTGGGGCTCCAGCCAACGGCCCTCGTACATCAGCCTGCCGAGGCGCCGCCCCTCGCTGTGGTAGCTGGCGATGGTGTCCTCGTTGTGGATGGCGTTGACCAGCCGCTCGTAGGCCACGTGCAGGAGCGCCATGCCCGGCGCCTCGTAGATGCCCCGGCTCTTGGCCTCGATGACGCGGTTCTCGATCTGGTCGGACATGCCCAGGCCGTGGCGACCGCCGATGGTGTTGGCCTCCAGCACCAGGTCGACGGCGGAGGGGAAGCTCTTGCCGTTGATGGTCACCGGCCGCCCCTGCTCGAAGCCGATCGTGACGTCCTCGGCGGGGACGTCCACGTCCGGGTCCCAGAACCGCACGCCCATGATGGGGTCGACGATCTCGATGCCGGTGTCGAGGTGTTCGAGGGCCTTGGCCTCGTGTGTCGCACCCCAGATGTTGGCGTCGGTGGAGTAGGCCTTCTCCGCGCTGTCCCGGTAGGGCAGGCCGCGTTCGGTCAGCCACTCCGACATCTCCTTGCGGCCGCCGAGCTCGCTGACGAAGTCGGCGTCCAGCCAGGGCTTGTAGACACGCAGGGAGGGGTTGGCGAGCAGACCGTAGCGGTAGAACCGCTCGATGTCGTTGCCCTTGAAGGTGGAGCCGTCGCCCCAGATCTGCACGCCGTCCTCGAGCATCGCGCGCACCAGCAGGGTGCCCGTGACGGCACGCCCCAGAGGGGTGGTGTTGAAGTAGGCGCGGCCGCCGGAACGGATGTGGAACGCGCCGCAGGCCAGGGCGGCGAAACCCTCTTCGACCAGGGCCGCGCGGCCGTCGACCAGTCGGGCGACCTCGGCGCCGTAGTCGCCGGCGCGGCCGGGTACCGATGCGATGTCGGGTTCGTCGTACTGGCCGATATCAGCGGTGTACGTGCACGGGATCGCGCCCTTCTCGCGCATCCACGCGACCGCCACGGAGGTGTCGAGACCTCCGGAGAAGGCGATCCCGACACGTTCACCGACAGGCAGAGAGGTGAGCACCTTGGACATGGAAATAAGTATGCACGAATATGAATTATAATTCAAATCGGGTGTGAGCAGGGGTTCCGCGGCGGCCGGGGCGGCTGTTCGGCCGGGTTCGGTGGCCGTGGTGCGCGCGTTCACGCCCGCCGTGACGACGGCGTGGTGGCCGGTGCCGAGGACGTCGGCCAGGGTCAGCAGCTGCGAGTCCTCACCCACGGGCAGCTTGACCGGGGTGCCCTTGGCCTGCGGGACACGGAGCGGCAGGGGCGCAGGTCGCTGCCGCACACGCAGGAGCGCACCACGCGCACGACCGCGTCGATGGGCTCCTGGATCCTCGGGTCGGGCACGTCCCCCACCCGCACGTCCCCGGCGCCGTACAAGAGAGCTGCGCGCATCGGTTTCCTCCTCCGTCGTGGCTGTGCCCGGTCGCCCGGCGCCCCGCGGGACGGAACCACCGGTCTTCGGACAGTTCCCAGGAAACCCCGGTTGCACCAGGTGAGGGAGTCTCTGGTGTTCCGGGTACTGGCAGAACCCCCTGGCGTCCGCCGTGGGCCATAGCCTCGTGCTCATGGACCAGCGCAACCGGATACGGGAGTTCCTCTCCTCCAGACGGGCGAGGATCACACGGCGGCCGGCGGGCCCGTCGGCGTTCGGCTGCAACCGGAGGGCCACCGACGCGGGGTCCGCCCGACGCGGCCCGGGTGTCCGGCCGCCCGCCTACTCCCCGGTGAAGGTGGGCGTGGTGCGGTCGAGGGAGGCGGCGATCCCGGCTTCGTTGTCCTTGGTGTCGAACAGCCTGGCCTGTTCGACGACCTCCCGTTCCATGGCGGCGGGCAGCGCGGCGAGCAGGTCGGCACGGAGGGTGGACTTCATCGAGCGCACCGCCAGCGGGGCGGAGGCGGCGATGCGGCGGGCGTGGTCCACCGCCGCCTGCCGGACGGCGCCCTCCTCCACCAACAGGTCGGCCAGGCCGATGGCGTGG
This sequence comes from Nocardiopsis sp. TRM 82005, assembly GCF_056312425.1. Lineage (NCBI taxonomy): Bacteria > Bacillati > Actinomycetota > Actinomycetes > Streptosporangiales > Nocardiopsidaceae > Nocardiopsis > Nocardiopsis sp. TRM 82005. The sequence continues at coordinate 26,120 of NZ_JBWDTQ010000029.1, read as the reverse complement.
GCCTCGGTGCCGGTCACCCGGCGGGCGGTGTAGAGCATGTCGGCGGCCCTCTGCCGGCCGACGATCCCGGGCAGGGACACGCTCAGGCCGAAGCCCTGGTGCAGGCCCAGGAGTCCGAAGTTGGCGTGGAAGCGGCTGGAGGGCGCGGCCACCCGGAAGTCCGCCGCGCAGGCCAGGCCCAGGCCGCCGCCCACCGCCACGCCCTGGACGGCGGCGATCACGGGCACCGGGAGGGAGAACAGGCGCAGCCCCTCACCGTAGATGGCGCTGAGGGTCCGGGCCGGGGAGCCGCCGACCCCGCCCGCCGCGAAATCCATTCCGGCGCAGAAGTTCCTACCCTCCGAGCACAGCACGAGGGCGCGGCAGGCACCGGAGCCGGCCAGCTCCTCGGCGGTGTCGGCGAGTTCCCTGAGGGCGTCGTGGTCGAAGTGGTTGTTGGGCGGCCGGTGGATCTCCAGGACACCGACGTGCCCGTCGACACGGACGGAGAGCTCCTCGCTCATGGGACGCCTTCCAGGTTCGTTCGAGTGACCGGCGACGAGGTTATCGGGCCGCTTCCCGTCCCCGGACGCTCCCCCTCCCCCAGAACCTCGCCGGACACGCGGTGTCGTCCGTGTCCGGCGGGGCCCCGCTGGATAGCGTGACGCCATGAGCGACGAGATCGACCCGACCGCACCGCCCAGCGGCACCGGCTGCCAGGAGTGCCTCGCGGGCGACGGCTGGTGGGTGCACCTGCGCCGGTGCGCGGCCTGCGGGCACGTGGGTTGCTGCGACAGCTCGCCCCACCAGCACGCGACCCGCCACCACCAGGACACCGGGCATCCGGTTATCCAGAGCTTCGAGCCCGGAGAGGCGTGGTTCTTCGACTTCCGCTCCCAGCAGGCGGGCCGTGGCCCGGACCTGGCGCCGCCGGCCTCGCGGCCGGAGGAGCAGCCAGTGCCCGCACCGGCCGACCGCGTTCCGGACAACTGGCGGGAACTCATCCACGGGTAGAGCGCCGAGGGACATCGGAGAAGGTCGCCGTCGCCGACCGTGGCCGGCGTCCCGGTCACACCCGCCTACACCGAGCGACTGCGCGAACGGGGCAAGGCACCCGTCGGTCGGCGCATCACCGGCCTCTCCGCCAGAGGGGCCGGGCTCGAACGCTCGGGGGGCCGGTCGGGCGAACGGATCGAGACGACGGGGGCCGGGACCGCCGTTAGGAGGCAGCCATGCCGGACTTCCAGCTCACCGCGATCGATATGGCGGCCGTCGTGGTGAGCGTGGCCGCGGTCGTGGGCACCGCCCTCTGGGTCGGACGCAAGCAGAAGGGGGCCGAGAGCTACTTCCTCGCCGGACGCACGATGGTCTGGCCGGTGGTCGGGTTCTCCCTCTACGCGACCCAGTTCGGGGGCACGCAGTACCTGGGTCTGGCGGGTGCCGGGTTCGAGACGGGCATCTCCGTGTGGAACTTCGAGTGGATCGCGACGGTCGTGCTGCTCGTGTTCGCGCTGCTGATCCTGCCCTTCTACCTGCAATCCAGGATCACGACGGTGCCGGAGTTCCTCGAACTGCGTTACGACCGCCGGGCCCGCTACGCCTTCTCGGCGTTCACCGTCGTCACGGCCATGATGCTCGACAGCGCCGGGGCGATGTTCGCGGGGTCGCTGGTGCTGTCCCTGCTGTTCCCCCAGGTGCCGCTCGGGGTGCACATCGCGGTCATCGCCCTGCTCGGCGGAGGGTACGTGCTGGTCGGTGGTCTGAAATCGGTGATGGTCACCGACACCATCCAGGGCGTGGTGCTGTTCAGCGCCGGTGCCGCGCTCTTCGTCACCGTCTTCGCCCAGTTCGACTTCGACTGGTCGGTACTGCCCTCACTGGCACCGGAGGGCGGGTTCACGGTCGCACCGCCGGCCGACGACGACTTCCTGCCCTGGCCCGGCATCTTCACCGGTGCGATCTGGCTGTCGTTCTACGTGTGGGTGACCAACCACATCGTCGTCCAGCGCGTCCTGGCGGCCAAGAACATCGACCACGGCCGGTGGGGAGCGCTGTTCGCCGGGGCGTTGCAGCTGCCCGTGCTGGTCCTGCTCATCTTCCCCGGGGTCCTGGGCCGCGGCGTCTACGACGCCGACGAGATTCCCAACAGCGACATGGTGTGGCCGGCCCTGATCTTCGACTTCGTTCCCGTGGGCCTGCGCGGTGTCATCATCGCAGCGCTTCTCTTCGCTCTGATGTCCACGCTGGACTCGGTACTCAACGGTGCCGCCAGTCTCGTGGTCAACGACTTCGTCAAGACCCGCGAGCGTGAGTTCACCGACCGGCAGCTGCTGGCCCTCGGGCGGATCCTGGTCGGCGTCTTCCTGCTGTTGGCGTCCTTGTGGGCACCGGTGATCACGACCTTCTCCGGCATCGTGGCCTACTTCCAGTCGTTCCTGGGCTATGTGACCATGCCCTTGGTCGTGGTCCTCCTGGGCGGGCTGTTCTGGAGGCGCGCCTCCACTCCGGCGGGTGTGTGGACCCTGGCCGTCGTCCCGTTCGGACTGCTCGCGTTCTTCCTCGGTGAGGTCTTCGGGGTGTTCGACGTGCAGTTCCTGTACGCGACGGGGATCATGCTCGCGCTGAGCCTGGCGGTGTTCGTGACCGTCTCCCTGATGACCGAGGCACCGCCGGAGGAGAAGGTCGCCGAGATCACCTGGAGCCGGCGGACCTGGCGCAAGGAGTCCGAGGACCTCGTCGGCACACCGTGGTACAAGAACTACCGCGTGCTCGCACTGGCGCTCGGCGTGATCACCGTCTGCTCGGTCGCGCCCCTCGTCTGATCCGGCGAAAGCGCCCCGGCCCATACCTCGGCTACCCCTCCTCCCCCGAGGGGGCCTCACTCGTACTCCGTGCCGCCCCTGCGCGTGAGGTAGGTGTCCGACACGAGCTTCGCGATCGCGCGTCCGCGCAGGACCCCGGAGTACCGCTCGTGCGCAGGCCGGATCACGATGCCCTCCCGCATGTGCAGGGCGCCACCGCTCCAGGTCTCCTCTCCCCGCGCCGCTTCGAGCAGCTCGGCCTCGTCGTAGGGGCCGTGGTAGAGCTCCGGCACCGCCGGCAGTCCCACCTCCGCCAGGAGGCCGGGCAGGTCCACGGCGTCGATCCAGGTGACGGTTCCGTCGACGTCCAGGGCGAGGTCGAACACCGCGTAACCGGGGCGTGCGCTGCGGCCGGTCTCGCCGTACCCCAGGTCCTGCACACCCGAGCCGAACACCTCGCCGAACACACCGGCCCGGGCCGCACCGAACCGTTCCGCCACCTTGCGCGCGGCCTCCGGAACCCCGTGGGCCTTCACCGCACGCCAGTACAGGCTGTCCTCCGCGAACACCAGGGCCTGGCGCCGCGCCCCGTAGCCCTTGGACGAGACGAACTCCTTCCCCGTCCCGGTGAGCAGGGTGAACAGACATGCCGTGCCGTGCATCTTCTCCGTCGCCACGACCGGCTCCGCCAACGTGAAGACGTCGGGGTGGCGCTTGATGTTCTCCACCTCGATCCACCGCAGCAGGTCCGGCGCCTCGACGAGCTCGCCGCTCATGTGCAGCGGAACCTTCGGCACCCACTTGGTGATGCCGAGCTCCGCCGAGAAGTCGGTGCCGGCGTCGTGCGCCGCCGCCAGGTCGCGGTCGGCCAACTGCTTCGGTCGGCAGACGATGCCCTGCGACAGCTCCCCGCGCAGCCGGACGGCACCCACCCGGTTGCCCCGTGAGCCCGCGAGCCTGCCCGTCAGTCCGAGTTCGTCGATGAGGCCGTCGGGCAGCAGCGCGCCCTCGGGGACGTAGACGGCCCAGTCGCCGGTTCGGAAGGCTCCCTTGGCCACGACCGCGCGGAACAGTCCGACCTGTGCCAGCTCCAACGCGTCGGCGTCGGGGTGCGGATGGATCGTGAGCCGCTCAGCGGTGACCCGGAGGGTGGACATGGTGTTCCTCCACATGTGGGAAGTGACTCCGGACGGTTTTCCGGCACCGGCTCACTATGGCGAGTCCCCGACGAGCCGACAACGCATTTAACGGGGGCCGGGATGCGAACGGCCAGCGCGCGGACGCCTTTTCCGCCCCTGGTTCCCGGTGAACGGTCCCGGCCCGTGGAAGAGGCTGGTGTTTCGGCTCCGCGGACACCGGTGTCCACCGTTCTCCTCCTTCGGCGCAGCTCATCCGCACAACGCACCGCTCCAGCGTGTATGGCCGTGAGGTTCTGGGGTAGGCGCGGTCGCAACCGGGTAACGGCCCGACTCCAAGGAGGCTTGGTGATGCACTCGCAAGAAGGAACAGGCGAGCTCGGGAACAAGGGTGACCGCATGGCCGGGACCGCTCGCGACGCGGCGAGCGAAGTCTCGTCCGTGGCCGGAGAACAGGCGCGATCACTCGCTGACGAGGCTCGCTCGGAGGTCGGACACGTCACGGACGACGTCCAGTCCCGGCTTCGGGAGGAGGCCCAGGAGCAGACTCGGCGCACTTCGCAGAACCTGCGCCAGTGGTCCGAGGAGCTGTCGTCCATGGCGGACCAGGGCAACCCGCAGTCCCCTGTACGCGATGTCGTGCGGCAGGTCGCGCAGAGCGGCCGGGGAACCGCCGACTTCCTGGACGACCGGGGGATGGACGGCCTGGTCGAGGAGACCAGGAGGTTCGCGCAGCGCAGGCCGATGGCCTTCCTGGCCGGTGCGGCGGTGGCCGGATTCGCGCTCGGACGCGTCCTCAAGGCGTCGTCCTCCGTCACCGACCAGGCGAACGACACTGGTCGGCACGAGGCGGTCTCCACCGGTGAGCAGGCTGGGCCGCCGATGCCGCGGCAGAGCGAGACCGACTCCGGTAAGTCGGTACCACCGTTCCAGTAGCCCGTCGCACCCCGGCGGGAGGGTTCCGGTCCGCTGACAGCGGGGCCGGGGCCGGCCGGGGCGGACTCTCTGAAGGGAGCTGACATGGCGACCCCCGAAACGCCCCCGGGAAGGGGCGGGGCCGGAGAGGACCGGTCGTTCTCCGATCTCCTCGGTGAGGTGACCGGCGACTTGCAGGCTCTGTTCCGGCAGGAGATCGCACTGGCCAAGGCGGAGATCCGCGAGGAGGCGGGCAAGAGCGGCAAGGCCGCGGGCCTGCTCAGCGGGGCGGCGATAGCCGGTTACCTGGCGGTGCTGATGGCCAGCCTCGCCCTCATGTTCGGCCTGGCGGAGCTCATCGGCCTGGGCTGGGCCGCGCTGGTCGTGGCGGTGCTGTGGGCGATCGTCGGCGCGGTCCTGTTCATCGTGGGCCGCAACCGGATGCGCGAGGTCTCTCCCAAACCGGAACGCACCATCGAGACCCTCAAGGAGGACGCGCAATGGGCGAAACACCCGACCAGATAAGGCAGGACATCGAGCGGACCCGCTCCGAACTGACCCATGACACCGACCGCCTGGCCGACCGGGCCGACCCGCGCAACATCGTGGAGCGGCGCACCCGGCGGATCCGGCACGGGACCCGGGAGCTGAAAGACCGGGTCATGGGCACGGCCCCGTCGTCGGAGGAGGCGACCGGGAGGATCCGGCACACCGCCGACCAGGCGAGCGGCCTGGCCAGGTCCGTGCCGGAGCAGGCCGCGCGGCAGACCCAGGGCAACCCCGTCGCCGCGGGACTGATCGCCTTCGGGGCCGGACTCCTGGCCGCCTCGGTCCTCTCCGAGAGCCGTGCGGAGCAGCGTGCGGCCCAGCGGGTGGGTGAACGCGCCGGTCCGGCGATCGAACCGGCCCGGCAGGCGGTGGCGGAGTCCGCCAGCCACGTGAAGGACCAGGCGACGGAGTCCGCGCAGGCCGCCGGGGAGCACCTGAAGGGCAGTGCTTCGGAGGCCACGCAGGCCACCGGCGAGCACGCCCAGCACAAGGCGAAGTCCGCGGCCGACGAGATGCGCGGTTCCTAGCGGGGCAGGAAGGTCCGTGTTCGTTCGGCACCGCCGACACGTCGGCGGTGCCGGACCGGACTGTGTGAAGGGCCCCTGTTCTCCGCCCGGCCCGGGGCCGGGTCGGCGGGGCGAGTGAGAGAAGGAGCAGTCGATGGCTGAACGTCACTCTCCGGATGCGGGCAACAGCCCTTCCTCAGGGGAGGAGGCCCAGACACCGACCGACATGTCGGCGTCCTCGTGGGGGGCGTCCCTGCGCCGGACCTTCCGCGAGTTCAGCGACGACGGTCTGAGCGACCTCGCCGCCGGCCTCACCTACTACGCGATCCTGTCCGTCTTTCCCGCGATCCTGGTTCTGGTGTCCCTGCTCGGCCTGGCCGGGCCCGCGGCGACACAGACCCTGACCCAGAACATCTCCGGGGCCATGCCCGCCCAGGTGGGCGAACTCGTGACGACGGCCATCGAGAACCTGCAGAGCAACCGGGCCGCGGCCGGCGTGTTCGGCCTGATCAGCCTGCTCGTCGCGTTGTGGTCGGCCTCCGGCTACATCGCGGCCTTCATGCGCGCCTCCAACGTCGTCTACGACGTCCCCGAGGGGCGGCCGATCTGGAAGACGCTGCCGATCCGGGTCGGCGTCACCCTGCTGATAGTCGTCCTGTTGACCGTGACGGTGGTGGCCGTCACCGTCACGGGCAGCCTCGCGGAGTGGGTCGGCGACCTGTTGGGCCTCGGACCGACCGTGGTGACGGTGTGGAGCATCGCCAAGTGGCCGGTGGTGCTGCTCATCGTGGTGTTCATGATCGCGCTTCTGTACTGGGCCTCGCCCAACGCCAAGCGCGGGTTCCACTGGATCAGTCCGGGCAGTGTGCTGGCGGTCGTGCTCTGGCTTCTCGCCTCGGCCGCCTTCGCCGTCTACATCGCCAACTTCGCCTCCTACAGCAGGACCTACGGCAGCATGGCGACTGTGGTCATCTTCCTCGTGTGGTTGTGGATCAGCAATATCGCGATCCTGCTCGGCGAGGAGTTCAACTCCGAGCTCGAACGCGGACGAGCCGTCTCCGCGGGGCAGCCCGAGAACGAGGAGCCCTACGTGGAGCTGCGCGACCAGCCCAAGAAGAAGCACGGGCGGTCCGAGGCGAAGCAAGGGGAACAGCAGCGGGAATGACGGCCCTCAGCCGGACCGGGAGCCCGCCCCGGCTCGGACTACCACTCCACCGGAAGGTCGTACAGGCCTCCGGTGAGCACCTGCCCCCGTACCCGCAGCTCGTCCATCCCGGTGGCGAGCCGCAGGGTCGGAAAACGTGACGTGAGCTGTGACAGGACGGCACCCAGTTCGATCCGGGCGAGGGGCGCGCCGATGCAGTAGCGCGCGCCGTGTCCGAAGGCGAGGTGGGAGGGGCCGGTTCGGGCGGCCTCGAAGCGGTCGGGGCCGGCGAAGGCCTCGGGGTCGTGGTTGGCGGCTCCGATGTCGCACATGACCAGGTCCCCGGCCCGGACGGTGGCACCGGCGACCTCGATGTCGGTATGGGCGTAGCGGGGGATCCCACCGGTCCCGCTGCTCGGCAGGCGAAGGGTCTCCTCGACCGCGGCGGGTACCAGTTCGGGATCGCGGACCAGGGCCTGGTAGCGGTCGGGTTCGATGAGCAGGCACAGCGCCCCCATGCCGATCCGCACGACGGAGGTCTCGTGCCCGGCGAAGAGCAGGGACATGGCGAGCATGGCGGCCTCCTCGTCGCCCACGTCCGGGTTCTCCACCAGCCGTGAGAGCACGTCGGCTTCCGGCTGCTGACGTTTGCGGGCCACCAGGTCCAGGCCGTAGGAGAACAGCTCGCCCAGCCCCTGCTCGGAGCGGGGGCGGTCGGTGACGTCGGCGGCGTCGCGTGTCCAGGCGCGGAAGCGGTCGCGGTCGGAGTAGGGGATGCCGAGCAGTTCGCAGATGACCAGGATCGGCAGCGGCACGGCGAGCTCGGAGTGGAGATCGGCCGGTCGCGGCCGCCGCTCCAGTTCGTCCAGCAGGGCGGTGGTCAACTCCTCCACACGTGAGGCGAGTGCGCGCATGCGGCGCGGTGTGAAGTGGGGCTGTAGGAGCGAGCGCATCCGGGCGTGGTCGGTCTTCTCGGTGTCGTAGTCACCCAGGGGTCCTCCGAACAGGGCGGACTCCCCCGCACGTGCGGCCCGGGCGGGCTCGGGGTGTGAGCGGCCCAGACGGTCGTCGGCGAGCAGGGAGCGCACCTCCTCGTAGCCGGTGACGAGCCAGGCCTCGTCCCCCACCCGGGTGCGGATCCTGTGCACGGGGCCTTCCGGGGCCAGCTGGCGCAGCAGCGGCGGGAACGCCAGCGGATCGGGCTGGTCGAAGGGCAGTCGGGGCAGCATGGCGGACTCCACTTGTCAGCTCGATTTTGTATACTCCCTATTAAACAAAGCTACTTGTAGACTCGTCCGTGAACAAGAGGAAGGACGAGGATGGCCGAGGAATCCATGGCGCGCGAGGAAGCCGCCCCCGTTCGGCGGATGCGCAGGGACGAACGCAGGGCGCAGATCCTGGACGCGGCGACGCGCGCGTTCGCCCGAGCCGGGTACGCCGACACGGCTCTGGACGACGTGGCCGCCGAGGCCGGTATCAGCCGGGTCATCCTCTACCGGCACTTCGAGTCCAAGAACGGGATGTACCGCGCGGTCCTGGACCGAGCGCGCGTACGCCTGACGGAACGGGTGGGCGAGGGGGACTTCACCGAGGCCAGCATCCCGGCGTTCCTGTCCGCGGCGGCCGAGGACCCCGACGGCTTCCGTCTGCTGTTCCACCATGCCGCGCGGGAACCGGAGTTTCGCGACCTGACCGACGGGCTCACCGCCGCCTCCACCGAGTTGGCGCTGCGCCAGCTGGCCGAGGTGATCCCCGACCCGGCATGGGCGCACTGGGCCGCGCACCTGGTGTTCACGGTCTCCATCGAGGGCGTCATAGCGTGGCTGGACGCCGGTCAGCCCGATCCGGACCGGGCCGCCGAACGCGTCAGCGCCGCCGTGCACGGCGTGATCGACGCGGCCCGCGGGTCCGGCTGATCCGCCGCGGGCGCGGGTCCGGGTCTGGGCGCGGGCAGCCCGGCCCGGGGCGCGGCCCCGGCTCGGGCGCCACCGGGCCCGCGAGTCATCCCAGGGACTTGAGGACCACCAGGAGCAGCGCGGTCAGCGCGACCGATACCACGAGGGACAGGAAGCAGCCGAGCCGGTTGCTGAAGAAGACGAACATGATGCCGGGTCCTTCCTATGCCGTCGGGTGGGTTGGGGACCGAGCACGGTCGTCGGTGTCCTACCCGTTCGCGGCCCCTCGGGAAAGGAAGGACCCGGCCGCTCCCCTCGGCGGGGACTCGACGGCCCGGATCCCTCACGCGACACATCCGCACCAAACTGACGTAGGAGCCTTGCTTCTGCCCGGCAAATCGTGAAGGTTTTCTTCTGGGGCCGATCCGGGCGCCGTGCGTGGTGACCGCACCGACGCGCTTCCCGTCCGGTTCGACGCCCCCGTCATGACGACAGAGGCCGGAAGGAGCCACCTTGGCGTACCCGAACCGGAGCCGTCCCGTGTCCCGAGCAGCAGGGGGCAGAGCTTCGATCTCACGCAGCGGTGCCCTGTGTGGCGCCTTCGCCGCGGTTCTCACCGCGTCCCTGCTCCACATGCCGACCGCGGTGGCCGACGAGGCCGCCGACAGCGGTTCCGAGCCGTGCCAGACCGACCCCCAGGCCCCGCCCAAGAGACAGATGCGCGCCGAGTGGATCGCCTCGGTGGTCAATATCGACTGGCCCAGCGAACAGGGCCTGACGCCCCGGGAACAGCAGGCCGAACTCATCGACCTCTACGACCAGGCCGGGGCCGACGGCCTCAACGCCGTGTTCGTGCAGATCCGGCCGACCGCCGACGCGTTCTGGCCGTCCCCGCACGAGCCCTGGTCGGAGTGGATCACCGGGGAGCAGGGCGCGGACCCCGGGTACGATCCCCTGGAGTTCGCCGTCGAGGAGGCCCACGCCCGCAACCTGGAGTTCCACGGCTGGTTCAACCCCTACCGGGTGGCCATGCACGACGACCCGGGGCGGCTGGTCGAGGACCACCCCGCCAGGTCGAACCCGGACTGGGTGTTCCCCTACGGCGGAAAGCTCTACTACGACCCGGGGATCCCCGAGGCCCGTGAGTTCGTGATCGAGGCGATGATGCACGCGGTCGAGAACTACGACCTGGACGGCGTGCACTTCGACGACTACTTCTATCCCTATCCGGTGGCCGGGGAGACGGTCCCCGACCAGGACACCTTCGCCGAACACGGCCGGGGGTTCACCGACATCGAGGACTGGCGGCGCGACAACGTCAACCGCATGGTGGCGGAGATGGACGAGGCGGTGCACGCCGCCAAGCCGCACGTGAAGTTCGGCATCAGCCCGTTCGGGATCTGGCGCAACGCCTCCAGCGACCCGGAGGGCTCCGACACCAACGGTTTCGAGTCCTACAGCAGCATCTACGCCGACAGCCGCACCTGGGTGCGAGAGGGATGGGTCGACTACATCAACCCGCAGGTCTACTGGGAGATCGGCCTGCCCGTGGCCGACTACGCGGTGCTGGTCCCGTGGTGGGAGCGGGTCACCGCGGGCACCGGGGTGCACCTCTACATCGGTCAGGCCGCCTACAAGGCCGGCAACGCGGGTTCCTGGTCCGAGTCGCAGGAGCTCGCCCGGCACCTGGAGTTCAACCGCGCCCACCCGGGTGTGCACGGCGACGTCTACTTCAGCGCTGACTCGCTGCGCACCAACGCACGGGCGGCCATGGACATCGTGGTCGACCAGCACTACGCCCAGCCCGCCCTGGTCCCGATCAAGGAGGACCTCGGGGGCACGCCGCCGGAGGCGCCCAAGGTCGGCGGTGCCGAGCGGGGCGACGGCGGCACCCGGCTGACCATCCGTCCCGGCCGCGGTCAGGAGCCCGCCTACTACGCGGTCTACGCCTTCGACGGCACGCCTCGCCGTGGCGACGCCCCGTGCGGAATCGAGGACCCCCGTGCCATGGTCGACACCGTGCGCGCCGCCGAAAGCGGTGAGACGACCTTCACCGCCCCCGGCGGTGACGGTGAACGCACCTACTACGTGACCGCCCTGGACCGGCTGCACCACGAGAGCCAGCCGAGCAACCCGAGGTACGTGCCCTGACGGGGACGCGCGTCCCGACAGCGGCCGTGGGGCCCGGCGAACGCCGGGCCCCACACGCGTCACCGGCTCCGGCCGCCGCCCGTCGCCGCGTGCAGCGGCCGGGCGCGCAGGGCCGCGGCACCGCACAGGACCACCCCTCCGAGGACGGCGCGCGTGCGGGACAAGGGTGCCGACTGGACCTGCGCCTCGCGCATCGCCTCCACGGGCGCGACCCGGCCCGCGGCGAGGGCGGGCTTGCCGCAGGCCACCAGCGGCACGGCCACGGCCAGTACCGACCCGGTCGCGACCGCGGACGGGCCCACGACCAGCTCGAACCCGTACGGCAACGCCCCCAGGGCGGCGAAGAGCCAGGCCAGCAGGGCTGACAGGGTCACGCCGACCAAGCAGGAGAGCACGGCGGCGACGCAGCCCAGGACCAGGGCCTCACCGACGACCAGCCGGCGCACCAGCCCGGGCGTGGCTCCGACCATGCGCAGAAGCGCGAACTCCCGGGCACGGTCGCGCACCGTCAGAGCGAGCAGGCTCGCGACCGTGACGGCGGCCACCGCCATCGCCAGTCCGGCCATCGTGCCCAGGAACCGCCCCATGCCCGAGGCGAACTCCTGGTTCTCCTGATCCAGCGCGAGCGCCCCGCCCCGTTCGGCTCCGGTGAGCGCCCGGGACCCCGGCGGCCCCTTCCTCAACGGCCTCGGCGACACGGGAGGGATCCGTCCCCTCCTTCGGCCAGACCGCGGCCAGGACCGGCTCCCCGCCCCGTTCGGCGGCCTCGGCAGGGGAGAAGAACACGGCCCGGCCCCGGTCGTCGCGGTCGACGATCCCGGTGACGCGCACGGCGGTGCGCTCCTCGGAGGTCAGGACACGTGTCCGGTCGCCGGGTTCCAGCCCGGTCTCGGCAGCGGTGCGTGCGTCGACCGCCACCTCCCCCGCGGCCCCGGGCGCCCGTCCGCCGCCCAGCGTGAGCGCCTCGGCTTCGGCGAGCGCCCAGGAGTGTCCCCACGAGCGGTCCGAACGGCCGCCGAACGTGCGTTCACCGGTGACCACGTAGGCGGAGAAGGGTGCCTCGACCTCCACCGCGCGGACGCCGGGAAGCCGTTCCAGCGTCTCCACGACACCCGGGGCCAGCCGGGGCGGCTCTCCCAGCGGAGAAGCGGTGATCTCCGCGTCGGTTCCCTCCGCGGTCCCCACCACTACGACCGGTGCCTCCGACAGCGTCCAGGACACACCGGAACCGTCGGCGGCCACCCGCTCGGCCGAGTCCCGGAGTGCGAGGACGGCCATGGCCAACCCCGCTCCCAGGGCCACGGTGAGGACCGACAGCGCCAACTGGCGCGCCCGGTCGGCGGTACCGCGCAGAAGCATCCCGATCACGGGCGCTGTTCGCTGGCGATGTCCTCACCCGCGGTCGGCGACGGAACCAGGCCGAACGGCTGGAGGACGAAGCCGAACACCCGTGGCCGGGGCGGCGTCGGGGAACCGTCGTCTGTATCCGGCCGGTCTTGGACATGCCCGCCCATGGGAGCTCCGCTCGTTTCGGCTTCTGGGGAAGGGGTGGGCACGGTGCCCTCCGCCTCCGCGCAAAAGCCAAGCACGGCGGCTGCCCGGAGTCACTGGGCCTGGGTGAAGGTAGTGGGATAGGCGGCGCCCTGCCCCGCGGCCCGTTCGCCCAGTACAGGGGCCGCGCGGGCTCCGTTCCGGGGGCGAGGGGAGACAGCGGCACCCGTCAGCGGCCCGGACACGGCCGCACGGGCTTGCCGGTTCAGTCGGTCCGCCTGCCCATGGCCGGGTGCTCACCGCCGGGGACGTCCACGGCTTCGAACCCGCACGCCCCGAAGAACTCCACCCGCTCGCGCGCGCCCGTCCCCTCCTCGGGGAACAGGAACACCCACCGGGCCCCGGCCTCCCGCGCGACGCGCACGAACGCCTCCATGAGCCCTCTTCCGATCCCCTGCCTGCGCGCGTCCGGGTCGACGACGACCGCGAGCACGTACCCGTGCGGTGGCGGAACCGGGGCGCCGGGACCGGTGTACGCGTCGTCCACCACACCCTCCAGCCAGCCCACGAGGCGTCCGTGGAGTTCGGCGGCCAGGGCCACGACCCCCGGGGGCGGGTGCCCGTTCGCGTAGGCCCCCGTGTCGAGGTGCGGGGCGGCGCGCCTGATGAGCGACACGATGGCGGGAGCGTCCTCGGCGACGGCAGGACGGACAGGCATAGGAGCACGGTAACGCGGAAGGCCCCGCCGAGGCGGGAACCCTCCCCGGGCGGCCTCAGCCGGCCCCCGGTGACCGGTTTGGCCGGCGCGTACCGTGTCCGGGCCTCACCCCAAGCCGGCGGGGAATCTGTTCTCGCTGGTCACAGGGGTTTCAGGAGCTTTCACACCCTCCGGGTGAGAGAGCGCTCTCTGGTATAAAGACGGCATGATCGAACGATCAGCCAAGGGCTCCCCCACACTTGAGGACGTGGCCCGGGCGGCGGGTGTATCCCGCGCCACGGTGTCCCGCGTCATCAACGAGAACCGGAACGTCGACCCCTCCATCCAGGCGACGGTCCGCCAGGCCATCGCCGCGACCGGCTACGTCCCCAACCACGCCGCACGGTCCCTGGTCACCCGCAGGGCCGGAACCATCGCCCTGGTGGTCTCCGGCTCGGGCGGGAGCGGCCGCGGCGCCGCCGAGGCGGAGGGCGGCCTCTCCCCCGCCCCCGCCACGGACGGCAGCGTCCTGGGCGACCCGTTCTTCGGACGCATCGCCAGCGGCGTGGTGGGTTTCCTACGTCCGCGCTCCATGCATCCCATGCTCATGCTCGCCGACTCCACCGCGGCCCGTGAACAGGTGGTCTCCTACCTGAGCCGGGGACACGCCGACGGCGCCGTGCTGGTCTCCACCCACGCCGCCGACCCGTTGCCCGGGCAGCTCGTCGACGCCGGTGTGCCCACTGTGCTCTTCGCGCGACCGCCACGGCCGATCCCGGTGAGCTACGTCGACCTGGCCCACCAGGAGGGCGCCCGGATGGCCGCCGACCACCTGGTGGCCCGGGGCTGCCAGCAGGTCGTCACCGTCACCGGCCCGCTGGACGTGCTGGCCAGCCAGGACCGGCTGACCGGGTTCCGTACGGCGATGGCCCGGCACGGCCACCCCTATGTGCCCTCGGCGGACGGCAACTTCACCCAGGAGAGCGGCGAGGCGGCCACGGAGCGGCTGCTGACCGAGGTGCCGGACCTGGACGGCCTCTTCGCCGCCAACGACCTCATGGCCCAGGGGGCTCTGCACGTGCTGCGCGAGCACGGGCGCCGTGTGCCCGAGGACGTCGCGGTCGTGGGTTTCGACGACAGCAGCGCGGCGACCGCCAGCCGCCCGACCCTGACCACGGTGCGCCACCCGATAGAGGAGATGGCCGCGCGGATGACCCGGCTCCTGCTCGAGCGAATCACCGAACCCGGCCTGCGTCCGACGTCGGTGATCTTCGAACCGACCCTGGTCGTGCGCCAGTCGGCTTAGGGGAGGCAGGAGCTCCCGTCCGGGTTCCGCCCGAACCGGCGCGCGCACGCCCCGGGCGAACGCGTCCCGGACGTTTGGGGGCGTTGACACACGCGTCAGTCGGCATCATCCTTTCCGGGAGAGCGCTCTCCCAGGCTCGTACGTCCACGGACGACCGGGCCCACCCCCCGCGACAGAGGAGAAGAACGTGCTGTCCGACAGAAGATCCGGAAAGAGAACGGCGAAGGGCCGCTCGCGGCCGCGAGCGGCGGTCACGGCCGCCGTCGCACTCGCCGTCGGTGTCCCCCTGGCACTGACCGCCTCCACCGTGTCCGCCGCGGCCGACGACGACCGGCTGACCGCCGCATCCGTGGTCGAGGTGACCGGGAACCACGGCGACTGGGAACTGACCGTCGACGGCGAGCCCTACACCGTCCAGGGTCTGACCTGGGGCCCGTCCGTCGACGAAGCCGACGAGTACATGTCCGACCTGGCGTCCATGGGCGTCAACACCATCCGCACCTGGGGCACCGACGAGACCACGGCTCCCCTGCTGGACGCCGCCGCCGACAACGGCATCCGGGTCATCATGGGCTTCTGGCTCCAGCCCGGTGGCGGCCCCGGCAGCGGCGGCTGCGCGGACTACGTCGACGACCACGACTACAAGGGCTACCAGCTCTACCTGATGAACGAGTGGGTGGCCGCCTACAAGGACCACCCCGGCGTGCTCATGTGGAACGTCGGCAACGAGTCCCTGCTCGGCATGGACAAGTGCTTCGAGGGCCAGGAACTGGAGGAGCAGCGCGACGCCTACGCCGAGTTCGTCAACGACGCGGCCCTGGAGATCAAGGCGCTGGACCCAGGCCACCCGGTCACCTCGACCGATGCCTGGACCGGCGCCTGGCCCTACTACCAGGAGCACTCCCCCGACCTGGACCTGCTCGCGGTCAACTCCTACGGCGCCGTGTGCGACATCCAGCAGACGTGGGAGAGCGGGGGCTATGACCGGCCCTACATCCTCACCGAGGGCGGCCCCGCCGGTGAGTGGGAGGTCGGGGACGACGTCAACGGCGTCCCCGACGAGCCCACCGACGTGGAGAAGCGGGACGGTTACCGCGACTCCTGGAACTGCCTGATGGGTCACGAGGGCGTGGCCCTGGGCGGCACGCTGTTCCACTACGGCCTGGAACGGGACTTCGGCGGCGTCTGGTTCAACCTGCTGCCGGGCGGTGAGCGGCGCCTGTCCTACTACGAGGTCGCCGACATCTTCGGCGGCGCGGAGCCGGCCAACACCCCGCCGGTGATCACCGGCATGAGCGTCGGCGGCGACCGCACCGCCGTTCCGGCCGGAGCGGACTTCGCGCTGACCGCCGGCGTCGACGACCCGGACGGTGACGCCCTGACCCACGAGGTGATGCTGAGCAGCAACTACGTCGACGGCAACGGCGCGCTCGTGCCCGCCGAGTACACGCACGACGGCGACGGGGCGTTCACGGTGACCGCCCCTGAGCGGCCCGGCGCGTGGAAGGTGTACCTGCTCTCGCGCGACGGCAGCGGGAACATCGGGATCGAGGCCACCTCCGTCGGTGTCGTGGTGCCGCAGGAGGAGGGCACCAACATCGCGTTGGGAGCGCCGACCACCGCTTCCTCCTTCCAGGCGGTGGGCGACGGCGCGCCGTTCCCGCCCACCAACGCGACCGACGGCGATGAGGACACCCGCTGGGCCAGCGACTGGAGCGACCCGCAGTGGCTCCAGACGGATCTGGGCTCGGTGACCTCCTTCGACCGCGTGCAGCTGGTGTGGGAGGCCTCGTACGCGCGTGCCTACCAGGTGCAGACCTCCGACGACGGTGACCACTGGACCACCATCCACGAAGTCACCGACGGCACGGGCGGCGTGGACACCGCCGAGGTCAGCGGTTCGGGCCGGTACGTGCGCGTACTCGGCACCGAGCGCGGCACCGGTTGGGGCTACTCGCTGTTCGAGTTCGGTGTGTACACCGACTGACCCGTCCCACGAGCCGCCCCCCGGTCCTCCTACGAGGACCGGGGGGCGGCCTACGTTCCTCACGCGGGTGAGGAGGTCAGGGATAGGACACGAGGTGCGCCATCCCCTCGTTCTCCGGCCCCGCCGGACCTCCGGTGTCGTTGACGACGTGGTTGATGGTGCCCAGCTGGCCCAGGGAGACGATCACCATGTGCCGGAACTCCACACCCGCGCGCTCGGGTGCCTCGATGGCGCGCTCCGCGACGATGCCGGCGTCCTCCAGGAACAGGCAGTACGCGCCCAGGCCCCACGCGCGGTGGTCGGTGACCGAGGCGTCCACCCGGTAGGCCGGGAAGCCGCGGACGTCACCGTCCATGAAGGCGTCCTGGTTCGGCGGGTCGTAGGGCATCTCGCACTGGAAGAAGTACGTGCGCCCGCCCTGGCCGTTCCACTGCACCTGCTGGCGCTGGAAGTGCTCGGCGAACAGGCCGTAGACGATGACGTCGTCCCCGTTGACCACGAGGCCGTGCGCGGCCGGGTTGACGTCCCAGCCGACCCCGTCGCCGTGGTCGCCGCGCCACAGCCACACGTGGTCGACGATCGTGTCGTGGCTGTTGACGACGATGCTGGTCACCGCGCTGCCCGGGCCCGCGCCACCGATCCGGGCGAAGACGTCATGAACGTGAACGGGGTTCGCGGTGTGCCTGGCCGATGAGCCGGACGGGCCGATCTCCACCAGGACCTCGGACTCCCGCGCTCCCGCGTCGATGAGCAGTCCCGCGATCTGGACGCCGTCCACGTCGGCGACCCGCAGGGCGGTGATCCCGCCGTCGGGCACGAACGTGGCCAGCCCCAGGCCGAGGACGACGGTGTCGGGCTCGGTGACCTCCAGCGTCCGGTCCAGGTGGTAGACGCCGGGTGTGACGAGCAGGTGCCGCCCCTGGGAGAGGGCCGCCTGGATGGTGGCCGCGGTGTCGCCCTCACGGACGATGTGGAAACGGTCCAGGGGGATGGACGTGCCCGGGGCAGGCCCGCCCGTCCAGCTGGTGCCGCGGGAGTCGCGGGAGGCCTCCGGCACGAACACCCGGTAGGCGCCGGAGCCGTCCACGTGCAGGAAGGGCTTCTCCTTCACGCGCGGGGTGCGGTCGACGGTGGTGTGGGAGGGGTCGGGGAAGTGGTTCGGCGGTGCGCCCTCCACGCCGAGGAAGACCATGTTCCACACCGAGCCGGACCACTCGCCCAGCTCGCTGTTGCGGGTGAACCACTGCTGCTGGGAACCGGAGACGACCCGGTCCACCTTGCAGTCGGCCATGAAGCCGCCGCTGGCCCAGCCGTCGTAGCCGTTCCACAGCGGCATCTCGCCGCGCACGTGGACCCGGCGGATCGGGGCGGCCTGCGAGACCGCCCAGCGGTTGTGGCCGTCCCAGGGGGTGACGGACAGGTTCTCGGCGGTGCGCCAGAAGTTGTGGGTGGCGTTGCCGTCGAACCAGTCGGCCATCACCCGGACCCAGCCGGTGATATCCACGTCGTCGGGCGACAGGCCCAGGCCCGCCACGTGGGTGTAGTAGCCGATGTTGACGTCGATGTCCTGGTAGCGGCCGGGCTTGAACAGGAACGCGTACCGGCTGGACCCGAACTGCGCGGTCTCCTGCTCGGCGAAGGCCCGGTCGAGGCCGGCCTGGATCTGTTCGCGGGGCATGGAGGGGTCGAAGACGGTCACGTTCGGCCCGAGGTCGGGTTCGTCGGCGGCGGCCGCGGGGGCCGCCTCGGTGAGGACGCGGCCGACGGCCGTGGAGGCCACCGCGGCGGTGGTCAGGCCCGTCAGGGTCGCGCGTCGGCTGAGTGAGCCCGCTGGCAGCGTGTGCGGGTCCCCACCCGCTTCTTGGGAAGGGGTGTGCGGGGAGGTCACAGAGGTCGTCTCCTTCTGCGTGTCGCTGGGTTCGTGGAGGTCGTGCCACCAGATGGGAGAGCGCTCTCGTGCGCGCCGTCGCGGAGACCGCGCACGCGAGAGCCGTCGGCTCTTCTAGGGCAGCTCGTAGTCCTCGTTGAGGGCCGCGCCCTCCTGTGGATGGAACTGGTCGTAGCCTCGGGCGTCGCACTGGAGACCGCCGTTGATGCAGTGCCCGACCATGGCGGCGAGGGTGGGCTCGTCCCAGGCGTTGAGGAAGTCGTAGTGGAACGAGTAGCCCCCACCACTGGCCAGGCGCACGCCGGAGGTGTCGCCGTCCGCCGGGAAGGCCATCTTGAACTCGATCATCGGAACGGCGACCGGATGGCTGTCGGGGCAGTGGTTCTGGCCGTCCACGACGACCGGGTAGGCCATGTGCGCCTTGTGGTCGGGCGAGTCCAGGTGTCGCCCGTCCCAGCAGCTCGGTGCCTGGAAGCGGACGTTCAACTGGCTGCCCTCAGCGCACCGCGAGGGGAAGTCCTCGTTGTCGTAGTCGTCACCGCACTCCCATCCCTGGACGGCGCCGGGGTGGCCCATGAACTCGTCAGCGCTCTGCGCGGGGCTTCCGGCGACGTAGCGCAGGCCGGTGGGGAAGGGCTGGACGCTGGTGTAGTCGCGGACACCGGACTTGTAGTAGATGACCTGGTCGCCGATGGGGCGGACCTCCTCGCCACCGTCGAACATCGTCGGCATCCAGTAGGCCGAGAGGTCTCCGGGGACCACGCAGGTGGTGCCGCCCTCATTCAGGGAGTCCACGGTGCTGAACGCGTCGGTGGTGGTGTTGCCCATGAAGGTGTGGTTGTGCGAGTCGCCCGGCATCCCCGGGTAGACGATGGGGTCGTCGTCGCCGGTGTGGGAGACCGAGCAGTTGGCCTGGAACTCGCGGTGCTCGGCGAAGGGCGGAGGCTCGTCGAGGGGAGGGACGCCCTCGACCGGCTCGTCGACGGGGATCCATTCGCCCGGGGGAGGCGCGGGCATGTCGGGCATCGCGGTGGTACCAGCGGTCGCGGTGGTCTCGACGCCGTGCTGCTGGTGACCGTCGGCGAGAGCCGGGCCGGTGGCGCCGAAGGCGCCCAGACCGGTCACCGCCAGGAGCGTCGCCGCGGCCAGGGCACCAGCCGGACGGGGGGACGTGGTCGTTCTTCTCATGCGGACCTCCGTGAAGCCGCGGGGGGTGCGGCTTCGGTAGCAGGGGGCGGGTCGCACTGGTGGTGGTCGGAGACTGCGTAAAACAGTTGGGAGAGCGCTCTCCGATCAGTGTTTCCCGACGTTCACACCGTGTCAAGACACCGTTGACGCATGAATTCACGGAGAACGTCCGGGCTCAGTCTCCGGACCCGTCCACGGAGCGGTGGAGCCGGTCGGCGAGAGCGGCGGTGCTGCGGACGAACTCCTCCGGCCCCTCGACCGTGAAGGGCAGGCCGGTGAGCGCGAGGACGACGGCGAGCCACTCGTGGGAGTCCACCCGGGCGATGTAGCGCGCACGGTCGGGGCCCACCGCTTCGAGGTCGCCGTCGATCCGCGCGATCCGCGCCGCCACCTCCTCGGCCGACGCGGCGAACAGGACGGACACCGTATGCCGAACCTCCGCGCTCACGAAACCCCGCTCCAGGTGGTCGGCCAGCCGCCCCTCGGGCGGTTCTCCGCGTCGGAAGGGTGCCCGTGTCGGGGTGACCGAGGCGATCCGGTCCAGACGGAAGGTCCGCCAGTCGTCACGCTCACGGTCCCAGGCGAACAGGTACCAGCGCCGCCCGGACAGGACCAGCCGGTACGGATCCACCTTCCGCCGGAGCTCGCGGCCGTCGCCGCCCCGGTGGAGCATACGGACCCAGTGCCCGTCCGCGACGGCCTCGCCCAGGCCGGTGAGGACCTCCGGCCGCACGCCCGGCCACACCCGCCGCTCCGGTTCGACCGCTTCGGCCAGGGCGGTCGCCCGCCGGGCCAGACGGGCGGGGAGCACCTGACCGAGCTTGACCAGAACGCGCTCCGCGCTCTCCTCCACCCCCTCCACCCCGCCGAGCCCCGCGGCGACGATCCGCAACCCGAGGGCCGCGGCCACGACCTCGTCGTCCTCGAACAGCAGGGGTGGCACCGCGCGACCCGCGACCAGCCGGTAGTGGCCTCCGGGGCCCCGGAGGCTCTCCACGGCGTAACCCAGTTCGCGCAGCCGGTCGATGTCGCGGCGCAGCGACCGCGGACTGGTGTCCAGTGCGGCGGCCAGGTCGTCTCCGGGCCAGGCCCTGCCGGTCTGGAGCAGGGACAGCAGGCGCAGCATCCGCACGCTCGTGTCAGCCATGCACCTGATTCTGCCCGTATTGTGGCCGGATTCTGGCCACAAGCGTTCGTAGCGTGGCGCCATGAGCATCGACACGGCACAGCCACAGCCCGCCGCGACGGACGAGATCGTCGTGGAGGGAGCCAGGACGCACAACCTGCGCGGGATCGACGTCAGGGTCCCCAGGAACCGGATCACGGTGTTCACCGGGGTCTCAGGGTCGGGCAAGTCCTCTCTGGTGTTCGACACCATCGCCGCCGAGTCGCGGCGCCAGCTCAACGACACCTACGACAGCTTCGTCCGCAACCGGCTGGGCCACCCCGGCAGGCCCGACGCGGACCGGATCGACAACCTGTCGGTCGCGGTGGTCATGGACCAGCGGCGCCTGTCGGGCAACACCCGTTCCACGGTCGGCACGGCCACGGACATCGCGCCGCTGGTGCGGCTGCTGTTCTCCCGGCTCGGTGAGCCCGCCGCCGGGCTCTCCCACGTGTTCTCTTTCAACGATCCGCGCGGCATGTGCCCGGAGTGCCAGGGGCTGGGCACCGTGGACCGGGTGGACGCGGCGGCGCTGATCGACCCGGACCTGTCCCTGGACGAGGGCGCGATCCGGTTTCCGACCTTCGCTCCCGGTACGTGGCGGTGGAAGCGCTACGTGCACTCCGGTCTGTTCGACCGCGCCAAGCCCGTACGCGAGTACACGACCGCCGAGCGGGAACTGCTGCTGTACGCCGAGGGGGTGCGCCCGCCCGACCCCGACCCGGAGTTCCCGAAGACGGGGACCTTCGAAGGGGTGGTGCCCCGGCTCACCCGCAGCTACCTCACCTCCGAGACCCCCGGCCTGTCCGCTCGGGACCGGGCCGCGCTCGCCCGGGTGGTCAGCTCCGGCCCCTGTCCGGCGTGCGGGGGCGCGCGGTTGAACCGGGCCGCCCTGGCCTGCCGGATCGGCCCGCACGACATCGCCGGGTGGTGTGCCCTGCCCGTCGCCGAACTGGCCGGGATCGTGGGCGGGATCGACGCGGAACGGGTCCGTCCGCTGGCCGATGCCCTGGTCGAACGGCTCGGGTACCTGGACCGGGTGGGCCTGGGCTACCTCAGCCTCGACCGGGCCGCGAGCACGCTCTCGGGCGGTGAGGCGCAGCGGGTGCGGATGGTCCGGCACATGGGCGGATCACTGACGGGGCTGACCTACGTGTTCGACGAGCCCAGCACCGGGCTGCACCCGGCCGACGTGCACCGGCTGACGGGGCTGATGCGGCGGCTGCGCGACAAGGGGAACACCGTGCTGGTGGTGGAGCACGACCCCGACGTCATCGCGCTCGCCGACCACGTGGTCGACATGGGCCCCGGCGCCGGCCGCGACGGCGGCCGGGTGGTCTACGAGGGGGGCGTGGCGGGGTTGTTGGACGCGGATACCCCGACCGGCCGGTACCTGCGCGGGCCGCGCGCCGTGCGCGGGAGGGTCCGGGTCCCCCGGGGAGGCATCGAGATCCGCGGCGCGCACCTGCACAACCTCAAGGGCGTGGACGTGTCGGTACCGACGGGGGTGCTGACCGTGGTCACGGGGGTGGCCGGCTCGGGCAAGAGCTCGCTGGCGGGCGGGGAGCTGCTCCGGGCGCGGCCGGACGCGGTCGCCGTCACCCAGGGCGCGGTCGGGGGCGGGAGCCGCTCCACCCCGGCGACGTTCCTCGGCGTGATGGACACGGTGCGAGGGCTGTTCGCCCGGCGCAACGGGGTGGCGGCACCGTGGTTCAGCGCGAACTCCAGGGGTGCCTGTCCCACGTGCCGCGGACACGGGGTGATCACCACCGACCTGGCCTTCCTGGACGATGTGGAGACCGTCTGCGAGGACTGCCGGGGCAGGCGGTTCAACGACCGGGCCCTGTCGTACACCCTGGGCGGCAGGACGATCGCCGAGGTGCTGGGGATGACCGCCGTGGAGGCGGCCGGGTTCTTCGGGGAGCCGGGGATCGGGAACGCGCTCGACCGCCTGGTCCGGGTGGGGCTGCCCTACCTCGCCCTCGGGCAGTCGCTGGACACGCTGTCGGGCGGTGAACGCCAGCGGCTCAAGCTGGCCCGGGAACTGGCCGCCCCGGCGTCGGTGTACGTGCTCGACGAGCCCACGGCCGGGCTGCACGGCAGCGACGTGGACCGGCTGCTCACCCTGTTCGACCACATGGTGGACGCGGGAACGAGCCTGGTGGTCGTGGAACACCACCTGGACGTGGTCGCGTACGCGGACCACGTCATCGACCTGGGGCCGGGCGCCGGGACGCACGGGGGCCGTGTGGTCTTCGAGGGCACCCCTGACCGAATGGCCCGTTCGGGGACCGGTGCGACCGCTGAAGCGCTGCGGGAACACCTGAGCGGGACGTAGCGGGACGTGAGGCGCGCGGTCCGGGCACCGGCGGCCTGTGCTCCCCTTCCCCAGGAGTGCCCGAGGCGCCGGGAGGTTGGCCCCGGCGGGCGCGGGCCGGGACGCATGCCCGTACCCGTACACTGTCGGCCTGCTGTCGGGCACCCACGTGCGACGGGTTCCCGATCCCTTCGCCCCGACCCACCGGCACGGAACGGAGCCACCGTGTTCGTCCTCCTCAACGGTCCCTTCGGAGGCGGCAAGACCAGCACCGCCGAGGAGCTCGTCGGCCTGGTCCCCGGCAGCCGGCTGTTCGATCCCGAGCAGGTGGGGTTCATGCTCTCCGCGCTGCTGCCCGGCCACTCCGACGACTTCCAGGACCTGCCTCCCTGGCGGACCCTGTTCGCGGCCACCGCGGCCGAGGTGGCGGCCTTTACCGGGCAGGTGCTGATCGCCCCGATGAGCGTCCTCGACGAGGGCTACGCCAAGGAGGTCATCGGCGGGTTGTGGGACCGGGGCCTGGAGGTACGCCACATACTGCTGCGCACCGACCGGGCGACGCTGGAGTCGCGTATCTCCGGGCACGAGGTCGTCCCCGGGGATCCGGAGCGTAGCGCGGCCGCCGCGGAGTTCCGCCGGTCCAGGGCGGAGGCCTTCTTCACCGCCGCTGGCGGGTGGCTCGGGGACACCGCCGACGCCGTCGTGGACACCACCGGCGTTCCCCCGGCCCGGGTCGCCGCCGAGGTCGCCGCGTACCTCACCCGTTGAACGCGGGCTCCGGTGTGCGGGGCCGCGTCTCGGGAGACGAGTTCCGGCCCATCCTGATCACGCTTCGCTTCCGCCCCTTACCGAAGGTTTATCCCGGGGGTGTAGACATAAGGCAACCTACGGAGTGAGTGAGCGATGTTCGACGACGTGATCGACTGGTTCAAGGGCCTCTTCGGCGGAGCCGCCGAGGACGCGGCCCAGGGAGTGTCCGACACCCTGGGGACGGGGATGGACACCGCACAGGAAACGGCGCAGACCTTCGGCGAGGACGCCACGGGCGCCGCCGAGACCGCCCAGACCTTCGGCGAGGACGCCGTCAGCGGCGTCGCGGAGAGCGCCCAGGACTTCGGCGGGGACGCCGTCAGCGGTGTCACCGAGAGCGTGGACGGCCTCCAGGAGCAGGCCGACACCGTGGGCGGTGTCGTGGAGGACCCGGGCGGTGCCGCCACCGACGCGGCGCGGGACCGCCTCTTCGGCGACAACGCCTGACGGAGGAGCCCCGATCGCTCACGTGTTCCGTGGCCGCGGGCGGCGGAAGGCCGCGCGACGGGGAGCGGTTCCCGCCGCGTGGCCGCGGCTGGGGTCCGTCGGGAGCGAAAGTCCCGACGGACCCGGTCCGGCGGAGGATTCCGGACAGCCGGTAGGGGTGGTCGGACGGATCAGGTGAAGTTCACGTCACTGCACAGGTAGTAGACCTGGTCCATGTGGGAGGCCTGCCAGATCGTGAAGACGACGTGGTGGCCGGACCGGCCCGAGGTGCTGACGTCGATATAGGTGTCCAGCGCGGGCGGGCGCGAGCCGGTCTCCTCGACCAGTTCGAGGTCGTCCCAGCCCATCGACTGCGTGCTCGGGTCGAAGCCCTGCTCGGTGACGTAGACCTGGAAGTAGTCCGCACCGTGCTGGGCGCCGTCGTGGAGCTGGAGGGTGAAGTCGTCGCCGACGTCGGTGGTCTTCCAGGGACCGACCGCGTCCATCGAGCTGTAGCGTCCGCCCTGGGTTTCGCCGCCGCTGCACAGGGTGCCGTCGGGGATCTGGCCCTGGTGGTCGCCGCCCACGTTGTCGCGGTACAGGCCGTTCCAGTTCCACATGGCGTTGGGGTTGTCCTGCCACGCCTGCCAGCACATGGGGTCTTCCTGAGCCATGCCCGGGTTCTGGTGGTCGTCCCCCCAACGCTCCCAGCAGCCGTAGTTGCGGGTGGCGGGGTCGACGATCGATCCGTGGGCGGCGGCGGGCGCGGCCATCGTGGTCAGTCCGACCAGGGGGACGGACGCCAGGACGAATGCGCGGGCGATCCAGCTGCGGTTTCGGGGGGACTGACTGGTCTTGTTTTCCATTGCGGTCTCCGTCTTTCTCGGCTTGGTCGGCCGATCGACGGGGAGCGCTCCCACAGCAACTGTTACCCGCATGCACCGGTCCGAAACAGAGCGCTGAAAAATTCGCGTGTCGGCCGGAAGCGCACCGTTGCCGTGCTGGCCTCCACCTTGCCGCGGCGCCCTCGGGCCCGGTCTCGTCCGCCCGTGGTGTAACTCCGGCCCCGGCCGGCCTCGGTGGCGAGGCTCCGAGCACGGCGGGCCCGTCCCGGGCGCGGTGGCGGGCGGGCTCGCGGGGCCGCTGACGCCCTTCCCTGCCGCGACCGCCGTGACGGGCCTGTCCGCCGTGGCCGCCGGGCGGCCGATCGCCATCGCCGGGCGACTGTGAACCAGGTCACCACCTGCGAATTTCCCGTGAAAGGAACGGCGTACCAAAAACAGCCGAGTCATATGGTGTTTACATATCACCATTGGCGGGCTACCGTTCAGGAAAGCGTTCCGGATCCGTAACCCGGAGCTACGGAATCCGGCGACGCCCTTCGCACACCTTGTTCAAACCATTCTCCATACCCGCTCGCCTTCGACTGGGAGCGCTCCCAACCTTCCAGTCCCTTTCGCTCGGCTTTCCCCGGATCTAAGGCAAGAGAATGCCCCGCTCACCTCCGTAGACGCAGGTAATTTCCGTTCACACGTCTGTCGGGTGTGCAACCCCGACACCTTTCGCATGCTCCTTCCGGAGACCCGTTCCCACAAGGAAAGAAGAGATGAGCACACCCCCCCGTGGCTCGAACCCACGTTCGTGGACACGACGCGGCCTCGCCGCGAGCTCTGCCCTGGTGCTCGGCACCAGCCTTGCCGCCATCACCTCCGCACCCGCCAGTGCCGCGGCTGGTTGCGAGGTCGACTACCAACTCAACGACTGGGGAT
>NZ_JBWDTQ010000028.1:0-98612 GCF_056312425.1 Nocardiopsis sp. TRM 82005 | reverse complement strand
CGCTCGGCTGGGGTACCCCAGCCGAGCGCCTCGCTAAGCTGCTCGCAGCGAGCAGCTAATCATCGGTGTTGCGACGATCTCTAGGATCCGCCTCGGCTCCCCGGTCCCCGACGGGCTCAGAACAGGTCCCTGCGGCCGGCCAGGGAGTCGATCCACTGGTGCAGGTGGCCCGTCCAGTCGCGTCCGGCGCCGTCGTGGTGGTTCACGGTGAAGCGGTGGAAGGTGTCGCGGCCCTCGGAGAAGAGCAGGCCCGGCTTCTTGTCCAGCTCCAGCACCACGTCCACGCCGTGCTCGTCGGTGACCAGGGACAGCTCCAGTTCGTTCAGGCCCTGGTAGCGGCTGGGTGAGCGGAACTCGATCTCCTGGTAGAAGGGCAGCCTCTGCCG
Organism: Nocardiopsis sp. TRM 82005; assembly: GCF_056312425.1. Taxonomy (NCBI): domain Bacteria; kingdom Bacillati; phylum Actinomycetota; class Actinomycetes; order Streptosporangiales; family Nocardiopsidaceae; genus Nocardiopsis; species Nocardiopsis sp. TRM 82005. The sequence goes on along the minus strand of NZ_JBWDTQ010000028.1, from coordinate 98,226 downwards.
GGTCTGCGCGATGCGGCCCCGCTCCAGGTCGGCGTGCTTGAAGGTGAACCCGAGGGAGAACAGGGAGTCCAGAACCGCGGCCTGCGAGGGGAGGGGCTCGATGCCCACCGGGTCCAGGTCGCCGGGATCGACCGCGTTCGCCACGTGCAGGCGGGTGTTCACGCCGAGGTTCATGCGGTGCAGGTGGCGGCCGCGGTGGACGGTGATGGGGGTTTCCCAGGGCACGAAGAGTTCGAAGGGCACCTGGAAGCGCTGCCCGGGGACCAGGGCCACGCCCTCGCCCAGGCGTACGCGGTGGAACTCCATGTCGCTGTTGACCTCGTGGTCACCGACCTCGGTCTCGACCCGGGCCTGGAGGCCGACGGTGAGCTGCTCGACCTGCTGCTCGACGTCGCCGCCCTCGATGACGACGGTGCCTCGCAGGGAGCCCCCCGGGGCGGTCACGGACGAGTCCAGGGAGGTTTCCACCGAGGCTCCGCCGAATCCGATGCCGGCGAGCAGGCGCTTGATGACCATAGATACTTCCTCTTTCCGGTGGGTGCGTGGCCGGGGATATCGGGGATGGCGGGCGCACCCGGAGTCTGGGGGCGCGGCCGGGCCCGTGGGGCCGTCCGGACGCACCGGGGTGGGTGCCCGGGCTCAGTGGTGCCCGGACGGTTGTCCTAGAGCAGGCTGCGATTGCCGGCGATGGTGTGGACCCACTCGTGGAGCTTGGCCGCGATCTCCTCGGGGTCGGTGTCCTCGTGCTCGATGCTCAGGCGCAGGAGGGTGTCCCCGCCTTCGCTGAAGAGGATGCCGGGCTTCTTGTCCAGCTCCAGCACCACGTCCACACCGTCGTCGTCGGTGAGGAAGGTCAGCTCCAGTGACTCCAGGCCCTCGTACTGGCCGGCGGCGGCGTACTCGAGCTCCTGGTAGAAGGGCAGCTTCTGGCGGGTACCGGGGATGTCGCCCTTCTCCAGGTCGACGCCCTTCAGGACGAAACCCAGTGCGTACAGCGCTTGCAAGACCGCGGCCTGGGCCGGCAGGGGCTCGATGAGCAGCGGGTCCACGTCCTTGCGGTCCAGGGCCTTGTCCACGTGCAGACGGGTGTTGAGGCCCACGTTGTCCAGGACGTGCGTGCCCCCGATGGAGGTGATGGGGGCCTCCATGGGAACGGTCATCTCGAAGGGAAGCTCGAACTCCTGCTCGGGCTCCAGCTCCATCTCCTCGTCGGTGACCGTCTGCTCGGCGACGATCACGTCGATGGTGTACTCGCCCGACTGCGTCTCGCCCTCGGAGTCCTCGTACTCGTACTCCTTCTCCACATTGGCGCGGAGACCGACGCTGATGCCCTCCAGTGTCTGGGCGACCTTGCCTCCGGTGACCTTGAGGGTGCCGGTGACGGTACCGCCCGGTTGGACGGTGTCGTTGTCGAGGGTGGTCTCTACGGTGGCACTGCCGATGCCGACACTGGCGAGCATGCGCTTGAAGATCAAAGCGTCTTCTTCCTGCCTAGGTCCGCTGCCCGAGCGCCAGGGGATGTGGGCTGTGGGACCGATGGGGGTTCGTGGAGAATTCGGCGCTGTCGGTAGGACGCGGCGCTGGTGGTACTGGTTCCCACCGCTGTGGAGTTTTCCGCGCTTTCTTCGGTCTCAGCCGCTGTGCGGGGACAGTCCGCGCAGCAGGGCGCGCAGTCCGAACTCGAAGCGTGATTCGGACTCGGCGGCACCGGGAGCGTCCTCCTGGTCCTGGTGGCGGACCTGGTGCACGACCGAGCCCACGCAGTAGGCGTGAACGGCGTCGGCGGCGCGTTCCACATCGTCGCCGGACAGGCCCGCCTCGGTCAGGGCGCGGTGCATCAGGGCGCGGGTGGCGGCGGTGCTGGGGGTGTGCGGGGCCCGGTGTACCAGCAGGGACAGCGCACCGGAGTACTCCAGGAGCCGGGCGCGGTAGGCGTGGGCCCATTCGGTCAGGCGCACGTCCCAGGGGCGGGTGTCCTCGGGTTCCTCGGCCTCGTCCGCTCGGCCGTCGGCGTCCTCGGCGGTTTCCCCGTCGGCCTCCTCACCGGGCTCGGTGGGGACGGTGCCACTGGGAGCGGGGGAGGCCACATAGGCGGCGATGGCGTTGAACAGCTGTTCCTTGCCCAGCGGGAAGTGGTGGTAGATGGCCATGGCCTCCACCTCCAAGGCGTCGCCCAGGCGGCGCATGGACAGGCCGCCCAGTCCGCGGCCGGTGATGATGTGCAGCGCTTCGAGGATGATGCGTTCGCGGCTGAGTCCGGCGTAGTTCCTGCTCACGGTGGTCCTTTCGCGGGAGTGCGCCGTAAAGGTGGCAGATCCGGGGGTGGGTGGCCACCACCGACGCACGGCCCGGGTCGTCAGATGATATTCGTCACCTCTAGAGTGACCTCGAATAACGATTCGCGTGTACGGAGCGCACACATGGGACTTGCCAAGCAGAGCACGACACAGGCGCGCCAGCGTCTGGAGGCTGACCAGGAGCTGGCCGAGAAGCTGCCCGAACGCCTACGGGCGGTGGCCGAGGCGCAGGAGGCGCTGGACCGGGCGCGTGAGTGGGGCGCACCGGTGGAGGAGCTCCACCAGCGTGGGGTGGCCCTGGACGAGGCGCTGACGGAGGCGATGCGGGCCGCCTACGCACGGGAGCGGACACTGGTGGGGCCCAAGGGGTACGTGGACCGGATCTATCGGCGCAAGCGGCTGGCCCGCCCGCAGGTGCGCGAGGCCACGCAGATGGCTGAGCGGCTGCTCACCGCCCGGGAGAACCACCGCCTGCACGGGATCCAGCGGGTGCCGCGCCGGGCCGCGTGAGCCTGCCAGCCACGGTGCGTAACCGCGAGGCGGTCCGCGCGCGGTAGGTTGGTGTTCGGCCCGGCCCGGCCCGGTGCCGGACACCGCAGCAGGCGACGGTGGGGAGCGCAGTAGCAGATGGCGGATTTCATCCGCATCGATCCGACGTCGAGGGTACCGCCCTACGAGCAGATCAGGTCGATCGTGGCGATCGCGGTCGCCAACGGCGAGCTGCCGGTGGGCTACCGGTTGCCGACGGTGCGCGCGCTGGCAGAGCAGCTGTCGGTGGCGGTGAACACGGTGGCGCGCGCCTATCGGGAGCTGGAACAGGCCGGGGTGGTCGAGACGCGGGGCCGTTCGGGCACCTTCGTCGCCGCTGGCGGTGATGACCAGCGTGCCGAGGCCCTGGCCGCCGCGCGCGCCTACGCCGAGGTGATCTCACGGGTGGGCCTGGACCACGATGAGGCCGTGAAGATCCTGCGGGCGGCACTCAGGGGCTGATCCGGTCCTGCCCGTGGTGGCCGTTACCGGTCGGCTTCCACCCCTGCTGAACGAGGCGTGTTGCGGCTACCGTCGGAAGGCGGGCCGCCACCCCGGGCGGGCGCGGGCACCAAGGGAGGCGCCGATGAGCAAGGGAACCGGTGGAGGGGCGGGAGGGCGCCCGTCGGGCGGTGTGTCCCCGACAGGAAGGGGCACCCCGGGCGGCGCCGGAAGGAGCGCCCCGGGCCATGGCGCGGTGTGGGGGCCGGGAGGGCGCCGGAGGCGTCCTGGGGGCGAGCCGGAGCTGAGCGGCAACCGGCGGCGCGACGACTGGTACCACGACGGCGACGACCCCATGGTCGCCTACGCGGGTGACCGCCGTGTGCGCTCCTACGAGAACGACAACAGCGGCCTGTACCGGGTACGGCCCGGCTCGGTCATCGCGCGGGTGGCCGTCGTCCTGGTTCTGTTGGGGCTGATCGCCGCGCTGCTGTTCCTGGTCCTTGGCTGAGCGGCCCGTCCGGTCGGGGATCAGCGGCGCAGACCGATGACCGAGACGACGTAGAACAGGGCCAGGCCGAGCCACACCAGCGGCAGGACGGCGGGGTCGCCCAGGGCGGCGGTGATGCCGGAGATGGGGATGCTGACGCCCAGGCACACCAGGGAGAGCACGAACCGCACGGTGTTGGAGGGCGTCCCGGTCCTGGCCGGCGCTGATTCGGCCCGCGCGTCCATGTGGTGGCGGACGCGTTCGGCGATGGTGTCGTCGATCCGCTCGACCAGGGACGCGGTTACGGCCTCGTCGTACTCGGGACCGAGCTCGCGGCTGGCGCGTAGCGCGGCGGCGACCTCATCACGTTGGCGCGGGGGCGTGTTCGTCATGCTCCCATCGTGGCACCGCCGTTTTACCTGGGATACGCCATGAGCGCGATACCAGGGACGAACCGGGGTTTTCCCTGAGCCGGCTACCCCGTGGACACAGCTCGGGGCCGCCCCCTCGCGGGAGCGGCCCCGGTGCCTGGCCGGCTCTGTCCGCCGACGGCGTCCTAGCTGGCGAAGTCCAGCAGCTGCTGGGCGCGGCTGGGGTGGCGCAGCTTGGACAGCGACTGCTTCTCCAGCTGGCGGATGCGCTCACGGGTCAGGCCCAGGTGCTTACCGATCTCGTCCAGGGTGCGCGGGCGCCCGTCCATCAGGCCAAAGCGCAGGGACATGATGGTGGCCTCGCGCGGCTCCAGGTCCGACAGCGCGTTGCGCAGCTGGTCGGCCATGATCTGACGGTCCACCACCTCGGAGGCCTCCGAGGCGTCCACGTCCTCGATGAGGTCGCCGATGCGGGTCTCGCCGTCCTCGCCGATGGTGGAGTCCAGGCTGATGGGCTGGCGGGTGACCCGCAACAGCTCCTCGATCTGGGTCGGGGTCTTGTCCAGCTCCAGGGCCAGCTCCTCCGGAGTGGGCTCACGGCCCAGCGCCTGGTGCATGTCGCGCTCAAGGCGACTCACCTTGCTCAGGAGCTCCAGGACGTGCACGGGCAGGCGGATGGTGCGCGCGGAGTCCGCGAAGCCACGCTGTATGGCCTGGCGGATCCACCACATGGCGTAGGTGGAGAACTTGAAGCCCTTGGTGTAGTCGAACTTCTCCACGGCGCGGATCAGGCCGAGGTTGCCTTCCTGGACCACGTCGAGCAGGGACATGCCCCGGTCGCTGTACTTCTTGGCCACCGACACCACCAGGCGCAGGTTGGCCTCCAGCATGTGGGACTTGGCCTTGCGGCCGTCCTCGGCCACCCACTCCAGTTCGTCGGCCTCGGCCGCGGCCAACGGGAAGGACTCGTCGACCTCGCCGTGCTGGCCCAGCCGGTACTCGGCGTAGAGTCCGGCCTCGACCCGCTTGGCCAGGTCGACCTCCTGCTCAGCGGTGAGCAGTTGGCGTCGGCCGATGGCCTTGAGGTAGGTGTGGACCGAGTCGCCCATGGCGGGGGACTGGTCGTCGAGGTCGGCCTCCCCGGTCTCCAGATCGGTGGCGGCCTGGGTGGTCTCGGTCTTGTTGGCGCGTCGCGCGGAGCGGTTCTTCCTCCGGTTGGAGGGGCCCTTGCGCGCCGCGGCCTTACCGGATGCGGCCTTGGGTGCCTCGTCGGTGTCGGGCACCGTGGCAATGAGAGTGTCTTCCAGCACGTCGTCCTCGGCGTCAGGATCGGCCACCGGCGCGGAGTCGTCGCCCCCGTTGGCGAGCCGGACCCCGTTCTCGGTGAGTTCACGCAGGATGGATCGGCCGTCGCCAGCGGAGACTCCGGCCTCGGAGAAAGCGGTACGCAGTTCGGAGAGGGACAGGTGTCCCTGATCGCGTCCGCGGGTGAGCAGTTCGGCCAGGGTCGCGTCCGCGTCCGCGCCGTCGTTTCGAGCGGTGTCAGCGGGGACTCCGGCGGTGGGTGCCGAAGCGGCTGGGGCAGTGCTCGTCATGTGGGCACCTCCCTCCCTTCCAGTGCGTGTGGCACGCGGCGGACGGTTCCTGCCGACTGGACGCGCCAATATGTCCAACGTGTCGGGGAGTCAAATGTTCCCTGTCTCGATTGGATATCAGCAAAAGTGGTATGGATCACTGCGCTGGAAGTGGCCAAACGCGGTGGAGAACAGGTAAAGGAGCGCGTCCGGAGCCGACGCGGGCGAGGGGCCGAATCTGGCGGGGGGGAGGACGCAGGGGCACGAGCGAGTGGACCGATGGCTGTCGCCAACTGCGGACCTCCTTGGGAGAGGGGCCGAAGGAGCGGATATTCAGGTAGACGCTGGGGAGCTTTGGGAAGTTCCCTACCTTTTGTCGGACGCGATCGCTGCCGACCGCGCCGGGACCGTGTGGGACAGGGGTCGGCCGGGCCCCGGGTCACACCGGCTGTCCCCGGGTACCGCGGGGATGGGGTGCGGTACCCGACGCGCCCCAGGGTCCCATGTGTTCGGAGTGCACCGGTACACGAACCTTTGCGGAAGGGCGCTGGTGAGGGTCCTGGGAGGGGCCGCCGGGTCAGGAACGGGAACCGCGCAGCGCCGCCAGGTCGGGTTTGCCGGAGGCCAGCGTCGGCAGGGCCCGGCGCACCTCCAGCTCGCGCGGGGCGGCGTAGGCGGGCAGGTGTTCGCGCACCCACGAGCGCAGCTGCTCAAGGGACGGCGGCGCCTCCGGGTCGGCGGGTACCACGACGGCGCTCACCCGTTGGCCCCACTCGGGGTCGGGGCGGCCCACCACCACCGACTCGGCCACCGCCGGGTGCTCCAGCAGCAGGGCGTTGACCTGGTCGGGCACCACCTTGTGGCCGCCGGTGTTGACCACTTCGTCCATACGGCCGAGCACGCGCAGGCGCCCGTCCGGCTCCAGGCGCCCCAGGTCGCTGGTGCGCAGCCACCGGACACCCTCGTCATCGGTGACCAGCGCCCGCGGATCGCCCGGTACGCCGGGGGCGAGTCGGTAGCCGCTCAACAGCATGGGTCCCGACAGCAGGATCCGCCCGGGCTCACCGGGGGCCTCGGAATCCACCCGTGCCCGCGCGCCCCGCAGCGGGACGCCGTCGTAGACGCAGCCTCCGCAGGTCTCACTCATACCGTAGGTCGTCAGTACCCGCCCCCCGGCCCCGCGGGCGGCCTCCAGCAAGGCGGGGTCGGCGGCGGCCCCGCCGAGCAGGATGGTCCCGAACATCGACAGGTCCACTCCGGCCCCCAACAGCCGCCGCAGCTGGGTCGGTACCAGCGACACGTGTGGGCGCAGCTTCCGGGCCAGCTCCGCCACCGTGTCCACGGAGAAGGGCGCGTGTACCGCCTTGGTGCCCATGGCCAGGGCGCGCGTCATCACCTGGATACCGGAGATGTGCCCGGCGGGCAGCACACACAGCCACGAGTCGCCGGATGCGGCGCCGATACGCTCCACCGACGCTTGGGCGGAGGCGCGCAGCGCGGCCGAGGACAGCTCCACGCCCTTGGGGGCACCGGTGGAGCCGGAGGTGGTGATGACCAGGGCGGTGCCGGCGCCCACCGGTGCGGCGCCGTCGAGTTCGGTGACCCCGTCGGGCGTGCGCAGGAGGGCCGGACGCATCGCGGTGAGCAGGTCGTGAACGCGCGCCTGGGGAGCGTCCGCGGGGATCGGCAGCAGCGCGGGGCCCCGTCCGTCCAGGGTTTGGGCCAACAGGCCGTCCAGCTGCTCGGGGGACAGTCCACGCACCGCCTGTAGGGGCCGTCCCTCCGGGGACGGGGGGTGCGTGCTCGCCGAATCGCCCTGTTTCTCACGTGCCACGACCGACAGCGTACGCCTGCGCGGGACGCGCGCGTCCACCAGCTCCCACTGCCCCGGGGGTGTGGTCGTGAGTCCCGGCCCGCCTGGCACAATGCGTAGGGTTGGCGCTTGGACGCGGTCGCTTTCTGGCGCGTCCGCGCCGTCCCCAGTGTCCCCGTGAGGAGAAGTAGTAGCCGTGAACAGCGTGATCGACTGGCAGCGGTCGGGCGAGTACTCCGACATCATCTACGAGACCGCGGAGGGTATCGCCAAGATCACGATCAACCGCCCCGAGCGGCACAACGCCTTCCGGCCCCAGACGCTGTTCGAGCTCCAGGACGCCTTCAACGTCGCCCGTGACGACTCCGGGATCGGCGTGGTCATCCTCACCGGAGCCGGCGACCAGGCGTTCTGTTCCGGCGGCGACCAGAAGATCCGTGGCGAGGACGGCTACATGGGCGACGACGCCGTGGCCCGTCAGGGCATCGGCCGCCTCAACGTGCTCGATCTGCAGGTGCAGATCCGCCGTATGCCCAAGCCCGTCATCGCCATGGTCGCGGGCTGGTCCATCGGCGGCGGCAACGTCCTGCAAGTGTGCTGCGACCTGACCATCGCCGCGGACAACGCCAAGTTCGGCCAGACCGGACCCAAGGTCGGCTCCTTCGACGGCGGTTACGGCTCCTGGCTGCTCGCCCAGACCGTGGGACTGAAGAAGGCCCGGGAGATCTGGTACCTGTGCCGCCAGTACAGCGCCCAGGAGGCGATGGAGATGGGCATGGCCAACACCGTCGTGCCGCTGGCGGACCTGGAGAAGGAGACCGTGGCCTGGGCGCGCGAGATGCTGGAGAAGTCGCCGCTGGCGCTGCGCATGGTCAAGGGCGCCATCAACGCCGTCAGCGACGGCGCGGCCGGGATGCAGCAGTTCGCCGGGGACGCCACGATGCTCTACTACATGAGCGAGGAGGCCCAGGAGGGCCGCGACGCCTTCAAGGAGAAGCGCCGCCCGGAGTTCGACAAGTTCCCGCGCCGCCCGTGACACGGGTCGAGCCCGCCCCGGCGGGGACGCCCGCCGAGGGGCGTGCCTTCGCCATCGGTCTGCGCAACCGTTTCCGCGGCGTCACCGTTCGCGAGGGCATGCTCGTGCGCGGGCCCGCCGGGTGGGGCGAGTTCTCGCCCTTCGCCGAGTACGGGCCGCGCGAGTGCGCCCGTTGGTGGGCGGCCTGTCAGGAGGCCGCCCACCGCGGCTGGCCCGCACCGGTCCGCGACCGGGTGCCGGTCAACGTGACCGTTCCCGCCGTGGATCCCGAGCGCGCCCACGCGATCGTCGCCGCGGGCGGCTGCACCACGGCCAAGGTCAAGGTGGCCGAACGCGGGCAGCGGGAGGCCCAGGACCTGGCCCGCGTCGAGGCGGTCCGCGACGCCCTGGGCCCCTCGGGCCGGGTGCGGGTGGACGCCAACGGCGCCTGGGACACCGACACCGCGGTGCGGATGGTGCGGGAACTGGACCGGTTCGGCCTGGAGTACGTCGAACAGCCCTGCGCCACCTTGGAGGAGCTCGCCGCCGTGCGCCGCCGGGTGCGTGTGCCGGTGGCCGCCGACGAGTCGATCCGCAGGGCCGAGGACCCGCTGCGGGTGCGCGCCGCCGAGGCCGCCGACATCGTGGTCCTCAAGGTCCAGCCGTTGGGCGGGGTCCGCGCCGCGCTGCGCGTGGCCGAGGCGTGCGGCCTGCCGGTGGTGGTCTCCAGTGCCGTGGAGACCTCGGTGGGCCTTGCCGCGGGGGTGGCCCTGGCCGCCGCCCTGCCGGAGCTGCCCCACGCCTGCGGTCTGGCCACCATGCAGATGCTGACCGCCGACGTCACGGCGGATCCCCTGCTGCCCGAGGACGGTTTCCTGCCCGTTCGCCCGGCGGAGGTGGAGGAGGAGAGCCTGCGCGCGGTGGAGGTCGACCCCGCCGCGTGGCGGGCCCGCGCCGAGGCGGCCAGCTCCGCGGCCGGCGAGGTCCCCGGCGCCGGATAAGCCGACCCCTCCGCGTGGCGGGGGAGGGGCGCGGTGCGCATGTGTGGCGGGCAACAGCCATGTTTGTTCGCCCCAGGTCCTGGATGGGGGTTGACTGTAGGGACCGGGTCCACATGGTGATACTTGGTACACATTGAGACGATCGAGAGAGTTGATGAATCCGTCTACCGCCCTGGCGCGGGTCCTGGTCGACGAACTGACCCGCTGCGGTCTGGCCGAGGCCGTCGTCGCACCGGGGTCGCGATCGACACCGCTGGCCCTGGCCCTGGTCGCCCACCCCGACATCAGGGTGCACGTGCGTATCGACGAGCGCTCGGCATCCTTCCTCGCCCTGGGGCTGGCACGGACCTCACGGCGCCCGGTCGCGGTGGTGTGTACGTCCGGCACGGCGGCCGCCAACTTCCACCCGGCGGTGATGGAGGCCGACGAGAGCGGGGTGCCGCTGCTGGTACTGACCGCTGACCGGCCCCCGGAGCTGCGCGGTACCGGCGCCAACCAGACGGCGGACCAGATCGGCCTGTACGGCAGTGCGGTGCGCATGTTCGCCGAGGTCGGCACCCCCGACCGGGTGCCCGGCATGGTCGCCTACTGGCGGTCGCTGGTCTGCCGTGCGTGGGGCTCGGCGATGGGCGGGCGCCCGGGGCCGGTCCACCTCAACGTGGCCTTTCGCGATCCGCTGACGCCCGGGGCCGAGACGGAGTCGTGGCTCGAACCGCTGGAGGGGCGCGAGGGCTCCAAGCCGTGGATCAGCCGTCCGGGCCCGGTCGTCGAGCCCGCTCCGTTCGTGCTTCCCGCCGTGGAGCGGGGCGTGATCGTGTGCGGTGACGGCGACTATGACCCGGTGCCCTTCCTGGCGCTGGCCGAACTGACCGGGTGGCCGCTGATGGCCGAGCCCACGTCCAACGCCCGCCGGGCGGGCGCGGTGTCCACCTACCGGCAGCTGCTGGCCTCGCCGCGTCTGGCCTCGGGGCCGGCGCCGGAACTGGTGGTGAGCGTGGGGCGGCCCAACCTGTCCCGGCAGACCCTGGCGTTCCTGCGCCGGGCGAAGCGGCACGTGGTGGTCAGCTCGGGGGCGGTGGGCGACCCCGCCGCGAGCCTGCCCAACGCCTTCTCCGACCCGTTGCGCACCGCCACCGACGTGGTGGCCGCCGTCGCGCCCCCGGCCGGACTGGACCTGGACTCCCCCCAGCGCACCGACTGGTCGCGGACCTGGGAGCGGGCCGAGGAGGCGGCGCGGACCGCCCTGGACGCGGTGCTGGACGGGGAGGAGGCGCTCAGCGAGCCCCGCCTGGCACGGGACCTGACCTCGCACCTGTCCGCCGGTTCGCTGCTCTTCGCCGGGTCCAGCATGCCCATCCGCGATCTGGACGCGACCATGCGCGCCCGCTGCGGGGTGCGGCTGGTCGGCAACCGGGGGGTGAGCGGCATCGACGGGACGGTCTCCACCGCGATCGGCGCCGCGCTGGCCCACCAGAGCGGCGGCGGGGGACAGGCCTACGCGCTGCTGGGCGACTTGGCGATGCTGCACGACCAGAACGGGCTGGTCATCGGCCCGGGGGAGGCACGCCCGGATCTGGCGGTCGTGGTGGTCAACAACGACGGAGGAGGGATCTTCTCCGGTCTGGAGCAGGCCGGGCATCCCGACTTCGAGAGGGTGTTCGGCACCCCGCACGGGGTGTCCATGGAGCGGGTGGCGGCCGTGGCCGACCTGCCCTACACCCGCTTGGAGTGGGCCACCGACCTGCCCAAGGCCCTGCTGGGCGAGGGGCTGCGGGTCATCGAGGTGTGCACGCGCCGCGCCGACAGCGCCGCACTGCGTCGCCGGTTGCAGGACGCGGTGGACACCGCCGTGGACGACGCGCTGTAGGTTTCCTCGGGCACGTTACCCGGCCGGTCCTGTCGCCCCGGTATGAGGGAAATCGGTGGATTATGGGCGTGTCTCCAGGGGAAGGAGCTCTCTAGGAGGCGGCTCTGGCCCCTGGTACCGGTGATGCGTGTGTGGCGAGGTAGATAGGAATGCACTATGTGCTGCACATGACGGAGCTGGCCCGCTGGAGGGACGGCACCGGCGCCCTGGAAGCGGAGAGCCTGCACACCGACGGATTCGTGCACGCCTCTCCCAACGAGCACACCGTCCTGGCGGTCGCCAACAGCCTTTACGGCTCGGCCACCGAGCCCTACTGCGTGCTGGTGGTGGACGTCGCGCGCCTGGCCTGCGAGGTGCGGTGGGAGGCCCCCTCCCCGGTGCTTTCGGCGCGCGGGGGCGGCGGTCGCGTGGCGGTGGACGAGTCGACGCTCTTCCCGCACATCTACGGACCCATTCCGCGTGAAGCCGTGGTGGGGGTGCGCTACCTGCGCCGCGAGCCGCCCGGTGTGTTCACCGCTGTGGACCAGCGCGGCTCCACGGCCGAGGCCCTGGACCTGTTCCCGCATCCGGAGGGCGGATGGTTCCGCTCGCTGTGGCGCAGCGGGGTGTGGACGCGCCCGGAGGGCTTCGACGACGACCGCGAGACGGCCTCGGCCATCCAGTTCCTGCTCGGAGCGGGGGAGCGGTGCCGGTGGCACAGGCTGCGCTCGGCGCAGATGTGGTCCTTCGACCGCGGAGGTCCGGCCAACGTCGCACTCGGCGGCTCCGGCCCCTCTCCGGCGGAGGAGGAGCGGCACACGCTGGGACCGCACGTCGAGGCGGGGCAGAGACTCCAGGTGGTCGTTCCGGCGGGGACCTGGCAGGAGGCCCACCCGCTCACCGCGCAGGAGACCCTGGCCACCTGCTTCACCTCGCCCGCCTTCGAGTTCGAGGACCTGGAGATCGCCGACGCGGGCGGCAGCCTGCGCTTTCCCCGGGCTCTGTGATCCCGCGTGCCCGCGGACGCGGCACCGGTCCTTCGCCACGGGCGGGTGGGCGTCGTCGGCGGGCGCGGGAACGCGTGCTGCTCCCCGTCGGGCCGGCCCGGCGGGGAGCAGCGGGTCGATCACCCGCGCTCGAAGTGGCGGCGGCGCTCGAAGTCGGTGACCGACGCCGAGAACGCCGCCAGCTCCGCACGGCCCGCGGCCGCGTAGTGGCGCACCACGTCCGGGCCGAAGCAGGTCCGGGCGATGTCGCTGGACTCCCAGGCCAGTACCGCCTCCTCCAGGGAGGCGGGAAGGCGGGGCAGGTCCCCGGCCGAGGCGTCGCCCGGGGTCGGGTCGGGCAGCGGCAGCGCTTGTTCGATCCCGTACAGGCCCGCCGCGACGATCCCCGACACGGCCAGGTAGGGGTTGGCGTCCCCGCCCGGCACCCGGAACTCGATACGCGCCGACTCACCCGAGCCCACCACCCGCACCGGGCACGTGCGGTTGTCCAGCCCCCAGGAGACCGTGTTGGGCGCGTATCCCTGCGGTGACAGGCGTTTGAAGGAGTTGACGTTGGGCGCGGACAACAGCGCGAAGTCGCGCATGCACGCCAGCTGTCCGGCCACGAAGTGCTCCATGTGCTTGGACATGCCGTAGCGACCCGAACCGTCGTCGGCGAAGACGGGGGACCCGGCCCCGTCGCGCAGCGACAGGTGCACGTGGCAGGAGTTGCCCTCGCCCCCGTCGAACTTGGCCATGAAGGTCAGCGCCGCCCCGGCCTGGGCGGCCAGTGCGCGGGCGCCCGCCTTGTAGACCACATGGTTGTCGCAGGCGCGCAGGGCATCGCCGTAGCGGAACACGATCTCGTACTGGCCCGGGTGGCACTCCCCGCGCGCGGACTCCACCGTCATGCCGGTGCGCTCCATCGCGGTGCGGATGCGGCGCATGAGCGGGTCGATCTCGGTCATCTCCGGCAGCGCGTAGTCGGAGTTGAACCGTGTGGCGGTGGTCAGGTCGCGGTAGTCGGCCTCGAAGGCCTCCTGGTAGGAGTCGCGAAAGACCAGGAACTCCAGTTCGGTTCCGGCCAGGGCGTGCCATCCGCGTTCGGCCAGCCGGTCCAGCTGGGTCCGCAGTACCTGGCGCGGTGCTACCGGAACCGGGCGGCCCTCGCCGTCGCGCGCGTCGCCCAGCACCAGGGCGGTGCCCGGGTCCCAGGGCAGGTAGCGCAGTGTGCCGGGGTCGGGAACGATCGAGAAGTCGCCCAGCCCTCCGCCCCAGGGGTCGGTGGCGTACCCCGGCCGAGACTCCATCTCCACGTCGGTGGCCAGCAGGTACAGGCAGGCGTCGAAGCCTTCGGAGAGCACCCGGGAGGTGAAGTCGCCCGGGTTGAGGCGGCTGCCCTGTACCCGGCCTTGCAGGTCGGGCAGGGCCACGATCACGTCGGTGATCGCGCCCGTGGCCGCGTCGTCGCGCAGCCTCTCCGGAGGGACCGGGAAAGGCGGCGGTGGCGGGGAGGGCGGCAGGGTCTCGCGCAGGGGCGGCAGGCCGTCGCCGATCAGCGGACTCATGCCTCCTCACCGGTCCGGGCCGCGGTGTGCAGCGGGTTGGGGATGGGCGGGGCGTCCATGTGGAACTCGGCGTCGCGCTCGGCCCGGTCGTGGTAGCCCCCGCCCAGGAGCCGCTCCCGGTTCAGGCACACGCGTTCGAAGGAGGGTGCCGAGAGGTCGAACAGGGCGAACCGGTCGGCTAGTTCGGGGAACTCCTCCTGGTAGCGGTCGATCTCGACGCGCACCAGCTCCCAGAACCGCGCCTCGGACACCCCGAGCTGTTCCTGTGCCAGGGGCGCTAGATAGCGGAAGTGCCCCACGAACAGGGACTTGGCGATGGAGGAGGTCAGCTCGGCGGCGTCGAAGCGCATCAGCACGTCCAGCACCTCGGCGGGCAGGTCGGCGTACTCGGGCAGACCGGTCTCCAACAGCTTCATGTCGTCCACGAAGTCCTTGATCGCCAGCCGCACGGGGCGGTCGCGGTCGTCGTAGACCACGACGGCGTTCTCGCCGTGCGGGTTGAAAGCCAACCCGTACCGGTAGAGCAGGTGCAGTACGGGTGGCAGGACGGCACGGAACAGGGCGCGCAGCCACTCCTGGGCCTCCAGCCCGGAGCGCTTCACCAGCTCGGCGGTGAACGCACGCCCGTGGCCGTCCACGTGCAGCAGCGCGGCCAGGGTGCGGGCACGCTCGCCGGGGTCCAGCCGTTCGGTGACCGGTTCGCGCCACAGGGCGCCGAGGAGCTGCCGGTGCCGGTAGGGGGCGTCGGGGATGTCCTCCAGGACCGGGTGGCGCACGGCCACGGCGGCGACCTCTCCGGGCAGGATCACCCGGCACCGCCGGGACAGGAAGTCGTCACCCTCGTACAGGGCGTGTACCCATCGGGTGCTGGCGGGCGCCGCCCGGCACAGCTCGGTGGGGATGCCCCGGTAGACCATCGTGTTGAGGATGGCCAGGGACAGCTTGACGTTGAGCCTGTCGGGGCGTGTGGTGTTGGTGAAGGTGCGGATGGACTGCTGGGGGAGGTAGTCGTCGGCGGCCTCGCCCAACGGCACGATCAGGCCCTCGGCGAGTTCGGCGGCGAACAGGGGGACCACCACCTCGTCCCACTGCCAGGGGTGGACCGGAAGCCACACGAACTCGGCGGCTGTGGCGCCGGTGCGCCGGACGGCCTCCTCCAGTCGCCGGGTGAACAGCGCTGTCAGGTCCGCGCCCAGCTCACCGGCGCGCAACGCCTCCTGGTCCAGGCCGGGGACTCCGTGGTGCTCGGCCAGAGAGCGGTGTACGGCGAGCCACGGCAGACGGGTGGGCCGCAGGGCCTCGGGCGGGTAGTGGGCGCGGTCGCGGGCGGAGAATCCTACCCGGCCCTTGTTGGCGAAGATCCACGGGTGGCCGCTCTGGTGGCCCTCCAGCCGGGCGTGGGGAAGGTCGGCCAGGTCGGCGCTGGTGGCGGCGGACTGGGCCAGACGGGCGTCGGCGCTCAGGGTCGCGGTCAGCTCCCCGACGGTGAAGGCCTCCACGGCCGGGTCCACGATCCCGGCCGCGCCCAGGTCGCGCAGCAGGGTGAGGGGCGTGGCGGGCGCTGTGGTGCCGTCGGCGTCCTCGCGCAGGGCGGTGCCGGGTGTGACCCGCCAGCCGTCCATGGTGGTGCGCCGCCCCCGGAACAGGTAGGCGGCTCCGGGGTGGACACGGGTCCGCCAGGGGCCGGTGCCGTCGGGGCCGGGCGCCTCCTGCCCGGGTTCGGGGCGCAGCGCGTACTCGAAGCACAGTTCGGCGAGCATCTTGGCCGCGAGGCGGTCGCTGGCCCCGCGCCAGTGCTCGCGGGTCAGTTCGGAGGGGACCGGCAGAGGCGGTACCGCTCCCACGGGAGCGGCGGTGGTCTCCGTCGCGGTGCCCTCCGGGGCCTCTGAGGTACCCGAGGGCACCGCGGAGGGTGTGCTCGGGGCGGGGCGGGTGGGCATGGGTGTCTCCGGGGTCGTGGTCGTGGCGGGCACGGTCGTGCCGTCGTCGAGCGGCGGGCGGCTCACCGCCCGGCCTCCGGGCCCGCCAGCGGGTTGTCGACCAGGCCGTGCATGACGTCGAATTCGGCGTCGCGTTCGGCGCGCTCGTGGAACCCGCCGCCCATCAGCTGCTCGCGGTTCAGAGCGACCCTGCCCACCTTCGGGGCCAGCAGGTCGAACCAGGCGAAACGCTCGGCCAGA
Organism: Nocardiopsis sp. TRM 82005; assembly: GCF_056312425.1. NCBI lineage: Bacteria > Bacillati > Actinomycetota > Actinomycetes > Streptosporangiales > Nocardiopsidaceae > Nocardiopsis > Nocardiopsis sp. TRM 82005. Next base: position 82,116 of record NZ_JBWDTQ010000028.1, on the reverse strand, counting down.
TCGGGGAAGCGCGCCTGGTAGGCCAGCACCTGCTCACGGGCCAGCGCCCACAGACGCTGACCCGGTACGCCCAGCTGGTGTTGGACGATGTCGGCGAGGAAGCGCAGGTGTCCGGCACAGATCGCGGAGAGCACCGAGTGCGCCAACTCCTCGGGTTTCCAGCGGTGCAGCATGGCGCGCACGTGGTCGGGGATCTCGGCGTACTCGGGCAGGTCGAAGGGCAGCAGCTCCACGTCCGAGCCGAAGTCCTTCAGCGCGATGCGCACGGGGGCCTCGTCGGCGTCGAAGACGAGCACGACGTTCTCCCCGTGCGGGGTGAAGGAGGCCCCGTACCGGTACAGGTAGTGCAGCACGGGCGGGAACAGCGCGCCCAGGAAGCGGCGCAGCCACTCCTCGGCACCCAGCCCGGAGCGCTCCACCAGCTCGGTGACCAGCGCTCGCCCGTCGGCGCCCTCCAGCAGCAGGCAGGCCATGGTGCGGGCGCGCTCGCCCGGGGCCAGGTGATGGTGGATCGGCTCGCGCCAGATGGTGCCCAGCAGTTCATGGAAGCGGTAGGGGGCCTGCGGCATCTGGTCGAACACCGGGTGCGGAACGGTGGCCGAGGCCCGCTCAGCGAGCATGGCCACCCCCGTCTCGCCGAAGAAGGCGTCGCGGTCGGCCAGGTCCCGCAGCCAGGTGCTGGTGTGCGGGGCGCATCCGGTCTGGGTCCCCGACAGTCCCCGCCACACCAGGGTGTTGCGGATCATCAGGGGCACCTTGACGTTGAGCCGCTCGGGCCGGTCCAGGTTCATCAGGGTGCGGATGGACTGGAAGGGCCGGTAGCGGTCGCGGCTGGTGCCCAGGCGCACCAGGCGCCCCAGGGCGAGCTCGGAGGCGAACAGCGGGGCGACGACCTCGTCCCACTGGAAGGGATGCACCGGCAGCCACAGGTAGGCGTCGGGGTCGCCGCCCCGCTCGTGGATCCGCTCGGCGAACGCGGTGCGCTGGTCGGCGTCCAGTTCCGTGGCCAGCAGGGCGGCCCGGTCGGTTCCGGCCATCGCCTGGAAGCGGCCCAGCTCGGGGTGCACGGCGATCCACACCAGCTGGAAGGCGCCGCGCGCCTCGGGAGTGTAACGTGCGGCGTCCGCGGCGGAGAATCCCAGACGTCCCTTGTTGACGAAGATGCAGGGGTGGCCGGTCTGGTAGCCCTCCAGGTCCTCGTAGGGCAGGTCGGCCAGGTCGGCGGCGCTCAGCGAGGCGGCCATCAGGCGGGCGTCGGCGGCGTGCGTGGCCAGCAGGTCGCGCACCACCTCGGCCAGGGAGTCCCCGGGCAGACCCACGGTCCTCTGGGCGTCGGTGACGAACAGGGTGGGGTCCCAGGCGGGTTCCTGGCCGAGGCCGGTGGTGCGGGTGAAGGAGGCGGGGTCCACGTGCCAGGAGCCGAACCCGCCCCGGCGGGCGGTGAAGGCGTAGGACACCCCGCCGTCCGCCGCCAGGGTCCAGGTGTGGCCGTCGGGTTCGGGCCGGGGCAGGATCATCTCCTCGTAGGCCATCTCGCCGACCATGTGGGCGAGCAGGCGTCGGCCGGCCCGTCGCCAGGTGTCGGCGTCAGTGGTGACGGCGGAGGTGTCGTCGTGGTCGGTGTGTGCGGTCTCAGGCATGCTGTGTGTCTTCCGTCCGGTGCGCGATCGTGGGCTGCGGGGCGGGTGCGGTGGGAGGTGGGCGTTCGGGCAGTAGGGCCAGGACGAGGGCGAGTACGCCGAACAGGGCGGCCCCCGCCGCCAGGGGCAGGCCCAGGCCGGCCCCGGCCAGGGCGGTGGCCAGCACGGGACTGACCAGGGTCGCGCCCACGCGTACGGTGGCCACCGCGGAGAACGCCGGTCCGCGTGCCCCGGTGGCCGCGAAGACCCGAAGGTCCAGGGCGACGTGGCCCAGCCCCAGTCCGGCGCCGAACACCACGCGCCCCAGGGCGAGCAGGACCGGGTCGGGGGCGAGGAACTGCGCCAGCAGGCCCAGGGCGGCCACCAGGCAGGCGGCCGGCAGCAGGGCCCGGCCCAGCAGGGCGTGCGCCCGGCGCGCCAGCGGCAGGACCGCCAGCACCGTCGCCTGCGGCAGCAGGAACAGCAGGGCCGCCACCGTGGCGCCCGTCCCGCCGTCCTCGGCGTAGAGGGTGAAGAAGGGGCGTACCACCAGGCGGGCGGTCTCGACGGCCAGCACGGCCGCGCACACCGCGATCAGGAAGGCCGGGGCCGTGCCGGTGGGGCCGTGCCCGGCCCCACCGGAGCCGGCCCCTGGAGCGCACTCCCCGTTCGTCTCCGGGGCCGCGCGTGCGGAGGGGCTGTCCGCCGCCGGGGTCACCGCCTTGTCGGCGGTCCGGGGCAGGTGGCGGTGGCACAGCACCGCCAGCGCCACGTACAGCAGAGCGCACGCCGCGATTCCGTAACGCGGGTTGGGCAGAGCCATGATGGCGGCGCCCAGGACGGTGGCCGCCACGATCCCGCCGTTGACCACGTAGGCGAACAGCGTCACGTCGCGCAGCCGGTCGCGGCCGGTGCCCACGAACGCCGGATAGGCCAGGGTGAAGGCCATCGTGACCACTACCTGTGTCGCCGACAGCACCAGGAACGCCGTGTACGTGGGCGCGGCGGCCAGTACCAGTTCCATCACCGCCGCCACCGCCAGCGCGCCCACCACCAGCGTGCGCATGGGCGCGCGGCGGGCGGCCAGACCCCACAGGGGCATGGCGGCCAGGGCGGCGACCCGGCACACCCAGATGAAGGTTCCCGTCGCGGCGGTGTCGGTGACCCCGAACAGCCGCTCGAACAGTTGCGGGTAGAACGGGCTCAGCGCCGCGTCCCCCACCAGGTGCAGCAGGATGACGAGCAGGTACAGGCGCCGGAAGGCCGGTCCCGTCACCGCCCCTCCCCGGCCGGTGCGCCGAAGGAGGTGAACGCCGCGCGCGCGGGCAGCCGGTAGACGGTGCGTCCGGTCAGGCTGTTGAGGATGGTGGCCGCCCGCCATGCGCCCAGGCCCAGGTCTGGCGCGCCGACCCCGTGCGTGTGCGTTTCGGCGTTCTGTACGTGGATGGGCGCGGTCAGCTCCGGGTCGGCGGCCAGGCGCATGTCCTCACCGATCACCGGCCGCCCCCGGGCGTCGGTCCGCAGCAGCTTGGCCACCGGCGCCAGGAAGTCCGGGTTGCGCTGGGCGTAGCCGGAGGCGGCGATGACCGCATCGGTACGCACGGTGAACTCCCGGTCCTGTTCGCGGTGGTGGAACACCAGCGCGAACCCGTCGCCCTCGGCGCGGGCCTCCACCAGTTCGCAGTGCGCCCGCAGGCAGGCACCCACCGGGGCACCGGCGATACCGCGTTCGTAGAGCACGTCGTGGATCTCGGCGATGGTGTCGCCGCTGATGCCCTTGTACAGCTGCCACTGCTGGGGCACCACCCGGTCCTTCACCTGTTGGGGCAGGGCGTGGAAGTAGCGGGTGTAGTCCGGGGTGAAGTGCTCCAGGCCCAGCTTGGAGTACTCCATCGGCGCGAACGCCGGGGAGCGGGTCAGCCAGTTCACCTGTGTGCCGCGGTGATCGGGCGAGCGCAGCAGGTCCAGGAAGACCTCGGCGCCGGACTGTCCCGATCCCAGCACCGTCACATCGTCCAGCCCGGCCAGGCCGGGGGCGCGGTCCAGGTAGTCGGCGGCGTGGAAGACGCGCTCACCCGTCAGGTGGGTCAGCGGGTCGGGCAGCACGGGTTCGGTGCCGATGCCCAGCACCAGCGCGTGTGCGCGCACGGTGGTGTGCGTGCCCTGGGAGTCGGTGTACTCCACGGTGAACACGCCCCCGTCATGGCGCACCGCGGTGGCGCGGGCGTCGAAGCGGCACGAGGGCAGCTGGTGGGCCACCCAGCGGCAGTAGTCGTCGTACTCGCGACGGGGCACGTGGAAGTGCTCGGAGAAGTAGAACGGGAAGAGCCGGTCGTGTTCGCGCAGGTAGGACAGGAACGACCACCGGCTGGTCGGGTCCACCAGGCTGACCAGGTCCGCGAGGAAGGGCACCTGTAGGCGTGCGCCCTCCAACAGCAGCCCCGGATGCCAGGAGAAGGAGGGGCGTGCTTCCAGGAAGCGGGTGCTGAGCCCGGGGACGGCGTCCGCGAGTGCTGCCATGGCCAGGTTGAACGGGCCCAGGCCCACGCCCACCAGGTCGTGCACGTGGTCGTCGTCGGTTCGGGGGAGCGGGGCGGCACCCGACTGGGTGAAGGTCAACGGGACTCCTTCAGGGCGGCGGCCTCGGCGTCGCCCGCGGCGACGACCTCGGCGAGCAGGGACGCGGTGTCGTCCGGGGTGGTGCCGGGGTTGAGCAGGGTGAGCTTGAGCCACACACGGCCGTCGACCTGGGTGCGCCCGACCACGGCCCGGCCCTCCCGTAGCAGGCGGCGGCGCAACCGGGCGTTGACGGTGTCGCTGTGCTCACCGGCGTCGTAGCGGAACACGACGGTGGTCAGGGAGGGTGAGACGGCCAGGACCAGGCGGGGTTCGTGGAGCACGCGGGCGGCGGTGCGCAGGGCCAGGTCGCGGCAGGCCTCCACCAGCAGGCCCAGGCCGTCCGTGCCCAGGGCGCGCAGGGTGACGGCGATCTTGAACACGTCGGCCCGGCGGGTGGTGCGCAGGGAGTAGCCGAGCAGACTGGGGTATCCGGCCTCCTCGTCGTCCGTGGGGTTGAGGTAGTCCACCGAGCGCGACAGCGGGGCGAACAGTGCTCGTTCGCGGGTGAGTAGGAGCCCGGCCGCCACGGGCTGCCAGCCGAGTTTGTGCAGGTCCATGCTGAGGGAGTCAGCCCTCTCCAGCCCGGCGAGCAGTCCGCGCAGGCGTCGGGAGAACAGCAGGCCGCCGCCGTACGCGGCGTCCACGTGCAGCCACACACCGAACTCGTGGGCGATGTGGGCGATGGCGCCCAGCGGGTCGATGCCGCCCAGGTCCGTGGTTCCGGCGGTGGCCACGACGGCGACCGGGAGGTCCCCGTCGGCGTGCAGACGCCGCAGGGTCTCGCGCAGCGCGGTGGGGCGCATCCGGTGCTGGGAGTCGACGTCGACGGTGACCACGGCGTCCTCGCCCAGTCCCAGCAGGGCGGCTGAGCGCTGCACGGAGAAGTGCGCGACCCTCCCGCACAGGATCCGGGGGCGTGCGCCGTGGGCGGCGCGGGCCACGCCGTGGCGGCTGGCGTCGCGGTCGGCGGTGTTGAGCGCGTGGTCGCGGGCCAGGAGCAGGGCGGTGAGGTTGGATTCGGTGCCGCCGGAGGTGACCACGCCACCCGCGCGCTCCCCTCGGTAGCCGACGAGGCCGGCGAGTTCGGCGATGACCTGGGTTTCCATGGCGGTGGCCGCGGGTGCCTGGTCCCAGGAGTCCAGGGACTGGTTGAGGACCGAGGCGACGGTGTCGGCGGCCACCGCCACGGCGAGGGGCGGGCAGTGCAGGTGGGCGGCGCAGCGGGGGTGGGCGGGGTCGGCGGCCCCGGCGGCGAGTACCCGGGTCAGCCGGGTCAGGACGTCGGCGGCGACGGTGTGCTCTGCGACCGGGGGATTGGCGCCGTCGGTGGGGCCGAGCGCCTCGCGGACCGCGTCGGCGACCTGGCGGGGGCTCTGGGCCGGGAGGGGACCGCCGCGTTCGGCGCAGGCCTCCGCCAGGGTGCGCGTGGCCGTCTCGACCAGGGCCGCGACCGTGGCCGGCCCGCCGGGTGCCCCTGCGAACCCGTCGGCCAGTAGTGTCGCCGCGCTGACGGGCACGGGGCAGGCCAGGGCGCCTGGTGCCCCGGCGCCGTTGGCGACTGAGTCAACACTCGGAGTGATGGGCATGGGAGTCGGGCTCCAGTTTTCCGTGGTTGATCGTGGGCGCGCGGAGTCTGGCGAAGGGCGTGCTCGGGCTACGGAGCCCGGAAGGGGGGAGGGGATCTTTGCGGCGGGGGCGCCGGCGGGGGTGTTCAGCCGGTCAGCGGCATGAGCAGGCAGTGGTGCCTGCGCCAGCCCGGGTGCGGTGCGAGGTCGCCCACGTGTCGCCAGCCGTTGCGCAGGAAGATGTCCAGCGCGTGGGTGTTGGTCTCGGCCACCAGCCCCGCGGCGCGCTCCTCCCCGCGCCCGCCGTGGAAGAAGGGCAGCGAGCGCTCCACGACGCCGGTACCGCGGAAGGGGGCGTGGACGAGCGCCTCGCACATGGCGAAGGTCCGGCCGGGGCGTTCGGTGACGACGTCCTCGGCGTCCACGCCCGGCAGCGGGACGAACCCGTTCCACCAGCCGGTGGTCGGCGGAAGGGTGTAGCCGTAGGCGAATCCGGCCAGCTCGCCGCCCGCACGGCAGGCGGTGAGCCGAAATCCCGGGCGGGCCGCGCTGAAGGCCAGGCGCTCGCCGAAGGGCGGGGTGGTGTGGTCGGGAAGGTGCAGGACGTCGGCGTACACCGTCTCGTAGGCGTCGACCCAGGGGGTGAGGTCGGCCAGTACGTCGGCGCCGCTGAGGTTGTCGACCCTCCAGGCGGCGGGCTCGGCTGGCCGGGCCGGTGCGGTCGTGGCGGATGCGGAGGGCGGCACGGGCACGGGGGGCTCCTTCGTCGGGGCGGGGGACGGTCCTGGGTCAGGATCTGGGTGTGCGCGGGAACGCACACCAGAGCCGCCATAAATTAGGGCAGGCTTACCTAAACATGTCAAGGTGTGCAGGCGTCCGAGTGACCCAGGGCACATGATCGGTCAGGGCAGGCGGCTGTCCACGGTCACGCGGGGCGCCGCCGGGTGTGCCAGGAACGCGGGCATCGCGAATTCGTGCCCGTAGGCACCGGCGTTGGGAAAGACCAGCACGTCACCGGCGCGCAGGGACTCCACGCGTACGTCCCGGGCCAGCACGTCCTCGGGGGTGCACAGCTCCCCGCACACCGTCACCGACTCCCCGCGCGCCTGCGGCCGGGGCGTGTCGGCGGGCCACGGCTCGCCCTCCAGTACCGCGAAATTGTGGCGGATCTCCCACGACGTGGGCAGCTGGAAGTGGTTGATCCCGCCCCGCACCACCGCGAAGCAGTCGCCGTAGGCCGTTTTCACGTCCGTCACCCGCGCCGCGTACCAGCCGGTGGGAGCCGCGATCCAGCGCCCCGGTTCGAACACCACCTCCACGCCCGGATCGGGTAGCCGCGCCAGGGCGGCGCCGAACCCCTCCAGGTCGAAGGCGCCCTCGTCCTCCTCGAAGGGCACGCCCAGGCCGCCGCCCACGTCCACCAGGCGCAGGTCCACCCCGTGCGCGTCCGCTGTCCGCCGCGCCCACTCCAGGCACCAGCGCACGTAGGCGACGTGCGCGGTGGCGTCGGTGTTGCCGCTGACCGCGTGCACGTGAAAGCCCACGAGGTCCACCCCGGGCAGGGACAGGGCCGTGCGCACGGCGTCGGCGGCCAAGGGCTCGGGTACACCGAACGGGCCCGGAGTACCGCCCATCACCAGAGCGCCGCTGACCGGGACGTGCTCGGGGTTGACGCGCAGGGCCACCGGGAGCACCGTTCCCGCCTCGCGGGCCGCGGCCGAGACGCGGTGCAGCTCCAGCTCGCTCTCGGCGTTGACCACCACGTCCGCGCCCTGCTCGGCACGCAGGCGGGCCAGCCCCGACAGCATTTCGGGGGTCTTGCCCGGGCCGCTCACCGTGATCCTCCCGGCGCCGGCCCCCTCGCGCCGGTCGCGCAGCACGGCCAGGGCGGTGCGTGCCTCGTGCAGGGAGGCCGCCTCGAACCCGTCCACCGCCTCGGCCAGGCGGGTGAGCACCGGCTCGAAGCCGTTGGCCTTGACCGCGAAGTAGACCCGGGCCCAGGCGGGCAGCGCCTCGCGCAGCGTGCGGACCCGGTCGGCGGCCAGCGCCGGATCGTACACGTAGCCCGAACCGGGGGCTGCGGCCAGGTCCGCGGCCGCCCGGCGCACGTGCTCGGGGATCCGTTCGGTGGGCAGGGCGGGGGTGTGCTCGAAGGAGCGGGGCGGTTCCATGGGGATCCCTCTGGTGCGTGTGGCGGGTCGGATACGCCGTGTGAGCGGCACACGGCAGACGGGCGGGGACGGAGCCCGGTCGGCGGGTCCGCCCCCGGTCGCATGGTGACTGGAGCTTGTGCGGTGAGTGCCTGCTCAGCGCTGGGGGTCGACGTCGAAGATCTCGGCGACGTCATCCAGTACGGTGTGCGCGGAGATCAGGCCCACGCCGGACATCCAGTAGGCGTCGTCCACGTCGGTCTTGGTGCCCTCCAGCTCGCCCCACAGCGGGCTGGTGACGTAGCGCTCCTTGTCCTCGTCCACCTCGCCGGCCTCGCCGTCGTCGTAGGTGGCCACCAGGATGTGGTCGGCATCCAGGTCCATCAGGCGCTCGGGGCTGTGGTAGGTCGCGATCTCCTCCGACTCGGTGTCCGTGCCCTCGCTGGCGGGCAGGCCCAGGTCGTCCATGACCACGCCGATGTAGGAGTTGCGGGTGTACAGGCGCACGCCGTCGGCGTCACCGGCGAAGCGCACCACCGACACGGTCGGCTGCTCCCCGTCCGAGGACTCGGCGATCTCGTCGCCGATGGCGGCGGCCCGCTCCTCGTACTCGGTCAGGAGCCGGCCGGCCTCCTCGCTCATGCCCATCGCCTCGCCGGTCAGGCGCAGGTTGTCCTTCCAGCTGGCGCCGGTGGTCTCCGACATCACGGTGGGGCCCACCTCGGCGAGCTGCTCGTACCCGTCGCCGTGGCGCACCTCGGCGGACAGGATCAGGTCCGGCTCGGTCTGGGCGACCAGCTCAGGGCTGATCTCCCACAGCAGGCCCACCGACTCGGCCTCCTCGGCGCTGCCCACGTTCCAGGCGCTCTCGGACAGGTACTCGGGCAGGGTGTCCTGGCCCTCGGCGATCTGGGTGAAGCCCACCACGTTCCCGCCCAGGGCGAGGGTGGCGTCCACGTAGGTGAAGTCCAGCGGCAGCACCCGCTCGGGGGCGGTCGGGACCTCGGTCTCGCCCATGGCGTGTTCGACGGTGATCGGGAAGCCCTCCGCGCTCTCCTCTCCGCCGCCGGAGGAGGACTCCTCCTCAGGGCCGCTCGCACCGCACGCGGTTACCAGGGTCAGGGAGGCGGCGACGGCCAGGGGCAGGCCCGCGCGGCGCAGGTGGGCGAGAGTGGTCATGGTGGGGCTCCCGGTCGCTTCAGGGGAAAGGGGAAAGCTGCTCTTTTGACACGAAGACCGCACACATCGCCAGGGGATGTGTCGTCTCCTACTGAGACGTGGCAAACTTAGAGCATCCAGGTGTGGCTAGGCAAACCTAAGTTAGGTTGGCCTGGCCTTTCGTCATGATTGGGAGACCGGGTGAGGGACACCATCGGGCCGCCGCGAACCCCCACGGAGTCGGCCCCGACGACCACCGCGGGAGGCGCGGTAGCGGCCCGCCGGACACGCCGGACCGCAGGGCTGGTCCTGATGCTCCTGCTGCTGTGCCTGGCCGTCCTGGCCAGCGTGCTCGTCGGTGCCCGCGGCCTCAGCCCCGGCACGGTGTGGCTGGCCCTGACCGCCACCGCGGGCAACGAGGCCGACATCATCGTCAACGACATCCGGCTGCCGCGCACCGCGCTCGGACTGCTCGCCGGGATCAGCCTCGGCCTGGGCGGTGCCCTCATGCAGGGGCACACCCGCAACCCCCTGGGCGATCCCAGCATCCTCGGCGTCACCTTCGGCGCCGCCCTGGCCGTGGTACTGGGCATCATGCTCCTGGACACCACGACCCTGTACACCCAGGCCTGGTTCGCCTTCGCGGGCGCCGCCGTGGCCTCCGTCCTGGTCTACGCCATCGGCTCGGTCCCCGGACGCGGCCCCACACCCATCACCCTGGCCCTGGCCGGGACCGCCGTGAGCTGGATGGCCTACTCCCTGGCCTCCGGGCTAGTCCTTCTCGACCAGTCCACCATGGAGGAGTTCCGGTTCTGGCGGGTGGGGTCCCTGGTGGGCCGCGACCCCTCGATCCTCGTCCCCATGGTGCCCGTGGTCATCCTCGGCACCGTCCTGGCCCTGGCCAACGCCCGCTCTCTGAACGCGTTGGCCCTGGGTGAGGACACCGCCCGGGCCCTGGGCTTTCGGATCGGGCGCGCCCGCGCCACCGGCCTGCTCGCCATCACCCTGCTCACCGGTGTAACCGTGGCCGCCTGCGGGCCCATCGCCTTCGTCGGCCTCATCGTGCCCCACCTGGCCCGCGGCATCGTCGGAGCCGACTACCGCTGGCTGATGCCCTACTCGGCGCTGATGGGCGCGGCCCTGCTCCTGGTCGCCGACGTCCTGGGCCGCTTCCTCGCACCGCCCGGCGAACTCCAGGTCGGCGTGGTCCTGGCCCTGCTCGGCGCACCCTTCTTCATCCACATCGTCCGCCGTCGGAGACTGCTTTCCCTATGACCTCCACCCTCGCCCCCGACGACGCCCGCCAGAGGGCCCGCGCACGCCTGGCCCGCCGGGGCCGGGCCATCCGGCTGGGGCCGGTCTCCTTCCCCCTGCGCCCCCGCCTGGTCGTCGTCGGCCTGCTGACCACCCTGGTCCTGCTCACGCTGGTGGCGCTCAGCCTCTCCGTCGGCGAGGTGTTCATCCCGCCCGACCGGGTGTGGGCCAACGTCATCGGTACCGACTACGACGACCACTTCGCCATCTGGCGGGTGCGCATACCGCGCGTGGTGGTGGGCATGCTCGCCGGGGCCGCCCTGGCCGCCGCGGGCGCCATCACCCAGACCATCATGCGCAACCCCCTGGCCAGCCCCGACCTGCTGGGCGTCACCCACGGCGCCAGTGCGGGCGTGGTCGGTGTGATGGCCTTCGGCGGCAGCTACGGCATCATCAGCGGGCCCCTGGCCAACATCGGCGTGCCCGTCCTGGCCCTGGTCGGCGGCCTGTCCGCCGGCGTCCTGTGCTACGGACTCGCCTGGCGCGGCGGTATCGACGGGTTCCGGCTGCTGCTGGTGGGCGTGGGCGTGTCCACCGTGCTGATGAACCTCACCTTGTGGATGCTCACCCTGGGGGAGGTCAGCGGTACCGGACGCGCCATGGTCTGGATCGCGGGCAGCCTGTCCATGCGCACCTGGCAGGACGCGCTGCCCGTCGCGCTGGCCCTGGCCCTGCTGCTGCCCCTGGCCCTGGTCGCCGCGCGCACCCTGGACGTGCTCTCCTACGGCGACGACGTGGTCCGCGGCCTGGGGGTGCGACTGGAACACGCCCGTACCGCGATGCTGGTGCTGGCCGTGCTCCTGGCCGCCTTCGGCACCTCGGCGGCCGGACCGATCCTGTTCGTGTCCCTGGCCTGCCCCCAGATCGCACTGCGCCTGGCCCGCACCCCGCGCCCGCCCGTCCTGCTCTCCGCCCTCGTCGGAGCCGCCCTGACCTGCGCAGCCGACCTGCTCGCCCGTAACCTGGCCGACGTCCAGCTGCCGGTCGGCATCGTCACCGGCTGCCTGGGCGCCCTCTACCTGATCTACCTGCTCGTCAGCGGCAACCGAAAGGTCCAGGCGTGACCACACAAGAAACCCGTACGCGGGTCGCCCCCGTGTCCACGACCGCCCCTGTCCGGCTGAGCGCACGCGGCCTCACCCTGGCCTACGACGACCACACCGTCGTGCAGGACCTGGACGCCGACATCGTCGAGGGCACCATCACCTGTGTCATCGGCCCCAACGGGTGCGGCAAGTCCACCATGCTGCGCGCACTGGGACGGCTCATGAAGCCCAGGGCGGGCATGGTCGAGCTCGACGGCCGCGACATCCACCGAGTGCCCACCCGTGAGGTCGCCGAGGTGCTGGGCGTGCTGCCCCAGCAGCCGGTGGCACCGGACGGGCTGACCGTGGCCGACCTGGTCTCCCGGGGACGCCATCCCTCCCAGCGCTGGTACCGGCAGTGGTCGGGCGACGACCACCAGGCGGTCTCCCAGGCCCTGGAGCAGACCGGGCTGCTGGAGTTGGCCGACAGCCCCCTACAGGAGCTCTCGGGCGGCCAGCGCCAGCGTGCGTGGATCTCCATGGTCCTGGCCCAGGGCACCGACCTGCTGCTGTTGGACGAGCCCACCACCTTCCTGGACCTGGTCCACCAGGTCGACGTCCTCGACCTGGTGCGCGACCTGCACCAGCACGGCGGGCGCACCATCGTCATGGTGCTGCACGACCTCAACCTCGCCGCCCGCTACGCCGACAACGTCATCACCATGCGCGAGGGACGGGTGGTGGCCTGTGGCTCTCCGGCCGACGTGCTCACCCCCGAGCTGCTGCGCGAGGCCTTCGACCTGGAGGCGGTCGTGGTGGAGGATCCGGTCACCGGAGGACCGATGGTGGTTCCGGTCGGCCGCAGCGGCCAGCGGTCCTGACATCCCACGGACCCGACCTCCCCGGGCCCGGGCAGGCGGCCCCCGCACGGGCCCCAACCGGTTCGGGCGTACTGATCGTGGGAGGAGGGGCGTATTCGGGGCACCTCTTCGGGCGTGGCCTTTGGACCGGACGGTTCCGGATCGGTCATGATCACGACTAGAACCGACGGTGCGTGTTCATATAAACCTGGAGAGTGACACACCAGGGAATGTGTCGGAGTTGTAGGGGCGTTCACCTCGGTTTCACCCGTGCGTGTGGAACCTCGGACAAGGTCGAGAGCGACCGGCGGGGAGCCCCGCCGGACCTGGAGAAGTCGCGCGTTCCGCTCCGCCCGCACCGGTCGGAGCGCGCGGAAGCAGCACGATCCCCGAGGAGAAGGTGTGCCCGAATCCGCGCCCCGCCGCCGCTCGCTGCCGTTGATCGGTCAGGTCGGAGGCGGCCGTTCCCGCGCAACATGCCAACTGCGCTGTGGCGACGCCTGTTTCCACCCCGCTCCGAACAGCAGTGACAACCCCTACTTCGGCGACATCCTCGCCAAGGCGCTCTCCCGCCGTACCGCGCTGCGCGCCGGGGCGGCCACCGCCGGAGCCGGAGCGCTCGGGCTCTCCGCGCTCAGCCCCGTGGCCGCCGACCCGCGCGGGCCCAACCGGCCCCACCCCACGCCGCGGCCCACCTTCAACAGCGTCCAGCCCAACAACGACGACAAGATCACCATCCCCAAGGGCTACGACCAGCACGTCGTCATCCGCTGGGGGGACCCGGTCCTGCCCGGAGCCCCCGAGTTCGACCCGCACGGCCAGACCGTCGAGGCCCAGGCCCAGCAGTTCGGCTACAACTGCGACTACGTGGGCTTCCACCAGCTCGACGACGACCACGGCCTGCTGTGGGTCAACCACGAGTACACCAACGAGCACCTGATGTTCCCCGACTACCCCGGCGGGGCCTCGGCGAGCGAGGAACAGATCCGCATCACCATGGCCGCCCACGGCGGCTCCCTCGTCGAGCTGGAGCGCGACGGCCGCACCGGCAAGTGGGTCCTGTCGCAGGGGGAGCGCTCCTTCAACCGGCGCGTCACCGCCACCACCCCCATCCGCCTGAGCGGCCCCGCCGCCGGGCACGACCTGCTCAAGACCGACGAGGACCCCACCGGGACCCTGGTCAGGGGCATGCTCAACAACTGCGCGGGCGGTATGACCCCCTGGGGGACCTTCCTCAGCGGCGAGGAGAACTTCCACCAGTACTTCGGCGGTGCCTCCGGTGCCAGGGAGACCGCGCGCTACGGCCTCGGCACCGGGCCCTCCGGGCGCCGCTGGGACCGCGCCGAGGAGCGCTTCGACCTGGCCAAGCACCCCAACGAGGCCAACCGCTTCGGCTATGTCGTCGAGATCGACCCGCTCGACCCCGAGTCCGAGCCGCGCAAGCGCACCATGCTCGGCCGCTTCAAGCACGAGGGCGCCACCACCCGCCTGGCCGAGGACGGCCGCGTGGTCGCCTACATGGGTGACGACGAGCGCTTCGACTACATGTACAAGTTCGTCAGCGTCAAGAAGTACGTCGAGGGCGCGCGGCGCCACAACCTCACCCTGCTGGACTCGGGGACCCTGTACGTGGCCCGCCTGAGCGGCAACAGCCCGGCCGAGGAGTTCGACGGCTCTGGCGCCCTGCCCTCCGACGGAGAGTTCGACGGCTCCGGCGAGTGGGTCCCGCTGTGCACCGACACCGAGAGCTTCGTCGACGGCTTCAGCGTCGCCGAGGTGCTGGTGTACACCCGGCTGGCCGCCGACGCCACGGGCGCGACCAAGATGGACCGGCCCGAGGACTTCGAGACCAGCCCGGTCACCGGCAAGGTCTACTGCGCGCTGACCAACAACTCCGCCCGCGAGCCCGGCCAGGCCGACGAGCCCAACCCGCGCGGCCCCAACCGGTACGGCCACATCCTCGAGATCATCGAGAAGGACGACGACGCCGCGGCCACCGCGTTCTCCTGGAACGTGCCGCTGGTGTGCGGGGAGCCCGAGGACGAGGACACCTACTACGCGGGCTTCGACAAGTCCAAGGTCATGCCGATCTCCTCGCCGGACAACCTGTCCTTCGACAAGGACGGCAACCTGTGGATCTCCACGGACGGCCAGCCCGGCTCGCTGGGGATCAACGACGGCCTGCACGTCATGCCGGTCGAGGGCCGCTTCCGCGGTGAGCTCAAGACCTTCGCGACCGTTCCCGTCGGTGCTGAGGCCTGCGGTCCCTTCATCACCGAGGACAGCAAGACGGTCTTCCTGGCCCCGCAGCACCCGGGTGACGGCGGCACGTTCGACGAGCCCACCAGCACCTGGCCCGACGGCGACATGCCCCGCCCGTCCGTGGCGTGCATCTGGCACACCGCGGGCCGCGAGGTGGGTAGGTAGCCCGGCCCCTCCCGCCGGGAGGAGCAGGACCACCGGCCCCGGCTTCCGTCGTGGGGGCGCCGGGGCCGGTTCTGCTGCTTCCGGGCCTCAGAGCGCCTTTTCGAAGCAGTGCGAGGACGGTGAGTCCGCGTAGGCGCCGAACCCCGGGATGGGGACATAACCCGAACGCGTGTAGAACCGCGTGGCGTCGGGCTGTCGGTCGCCCGTCTCCAGGCGCAGGCACCTCCAGCCGCGCTCACGGGCCCAGTCCTCCAGCGCGGCCAGCACCAGCGGGGCCGCGCCCGAACCCCGGTGTCCGGGCAGCACGTACATCCGCTTGACCTCGCCGGCCCCCTCGCCGAGGTCGCGCAGGCCGCCGCAGGCCACGGCCGTGTCCCGCTCGTCGCGGGCCACCACGAACACCGCGATGTCGTCGGCCGAGGGCGCCACACCGGGCTCGGAGTCGGTGGTGCCGTAGCGTTCGGCGATCTCCGCGCGCTGACCGTTCCGCAGAGCGCGGGCGTCGGGGTCATCCCAGGGGACCATGTCGATTCGCATGCGCGCAAAACTAGCGGCGCCGTGTTTCCGGGCCGTAAAAACCCTGTCAGGCGTCCTGGTCGGTGAGGGCCTCGCGCATCACCCGGAACTTGGACTCGGTCTCGGCCAGCTCCGAGGGCGGGTCCGACTGGGAGACGATGCCGCCCCCGGCGAAGAGCCGGGCGCGTGCGCCCTCCACGCGGGCGCAGCGCAGGGCGATGCCCCACTCGGCGTTGCCCGCCCCGTCCAGCCATCCCACCGGACCGGCGTAGCCTCCCCGGCCCATGCCCTCGACCTCGGCGATCAGCCGCATGGCCGCGGCGGTGGGGGTGCCGCCCACGGCGGCGGTGGGATGCAGGGCGGCGACCGCGTCCAACGCCGACACCCCGGGGGAGAGCCGGGCGTGCGCGGGGGTGGCCAGGTGCTGCACGTTGGCGAGGGGCAGCAGGTGGGGCCGCTCGGGCACGTCCAGCTCCTCGGTGAGCGGTGCCAGGGCGGCGCGCAGGGAATCCACGGCCAGGCGGTGCTCGTCCACGTCCTTGGCCGAGGCCAGCAGTTCCTCGGCCAGCCGCCGGTCGCTGTCGGCGTCCTCGCCCCGGGTGCGGGTCCCCGCCAGCACCAGTGAGGTGAGCTGGTCGTCCTCGCGGCGCAGCAGCAGTTCGGGGGTGGCGCCGACCATGCCGTCCACGGAGAAGGTGAAGCAGCTGGGAAAGCGCAGGCGCAGCCGCTCCAGCAGGGTGCGCACGTCGATGGGTGAGGCGGCGTCGGCGAAGGCGTCGCGCGCCAGCACGGCCTTGTCGAGCTCACCCGCGCGGATGCGCTCGACCGTGTCGGCCACAGCGGCCATCCACCGCTCACCGGTCAACGATCCCCGGCTCCAGGAGACCGGGCCGATCGGCCGCGGCGCGGATGCGGAGTGGGAAAGCTCGGGCGGACGGTCGCCGGGGTCGTCCGTGACGGTGGTCAGCCAGGTACGGCCGTCGCGTCGGCCGAAGAGCACACGGGGCACCACCAGGGACGAACTCCCCGAGGCGGGGGAGAAGGCGAACGTGCCGAACGCGACCAGGCCGGTACCGGGCCGGCCCACCTCGTCCTGGACCTGGGAGCGCTCTGTGAGCTCGTCCATCCAGCGGGCCGCGTCGGTGAAGCGGGTGGTGTCGGTGGGATCGTCGGCGCCGGGATCGCCGTTCAGGTCCAGCCGCGCGGCCCGGCCCCAGCCCACGATTCCCTCGTCGCCGGTCAGCCAGGCCAGAGGGGACTCTGCGGGCAGCCGACGCGGCAGGCTGCCGGTGCGGTCGTGCAGGGCGACGGTGCGGACGAACAGTTTGGGCGGGCTCAGGGCGGCGTTCACGGTCCTTGAGTTTAGGACCTCTTCTGGGACGGTGTGTCCGGATCCGTCGAGGTGGGGATAGTGCGTGGCGCGCCGTGTCCCCGGGCGCGGGCCGCGTTCGGAGCGCGGTCTTGGCCCTTCCAGGGGGAGGGCGGGGGTTTCGTGCGGCCACCGGCCGACCGGGAGGGATGCGCCCGAAACCCGGCATGTGTGAGTTGTCCACGGCTTGGCTGAATCCTGTCCGAGAACTGGCGTCCTCCCTTACTCTTGTTCGCGGCACGACGCCAGGGTGACGGCGGTGCGCGACGACTCTCGGAGGAGACCTCTCTCTCATGGATCCAGTGGTAGGGGCCCCGGTCTCGCCGCGCGCCGCGGTCCGGTGGGCGGCGACGGCCGCCGCGACCACCGTCCTGCTGTCGGGATGCGTCCTACAGGACTCCGGCGCCCACGCCCCCGGACCAGGCCGGTCCGCCGCCCCCGTGCGGTGCGGGGGCGAGGAGGACAAGCGTCAGATGCGCGGGACGTGGCTGACCACCGTCCGCAACATCGACTGGCCCTCCGAACCGGGCCTGCCCGCCCAGGAGCAGAGGGACGAGCTCGGCGCCTACCTCGACGACGCCGCCGCCATGGGCCTCAACGCCGTGTTCCTGCACGTGCGGCCCACCGCCGACGCGGTCTACTCCTCGGACCTGGAGCCGTGGGCGCGCTACCTCACCGGAGAGCAGGGCGGTGACCCCGGCTACGACCCGCTGGAGTACGCGGTGGCCGAGGCCCACGAGAGGGGCATGGAACTGCACGCCTGGTTCAACCCCTACCGGGTCGGCTTCCAGGACCCCGACGTGGAGAACCTGGTCGAGGACCATCCCGTCAGACAGAACCCCGGCTGGCTGGTCGACTACGCTGACGAGGCCTACGTCGACCCGGGCAACCCCGAGGTCCGCGCGTGGGTGACCGGGGTCATCATGGACGTGGTGGAGCGCTACGACATCGACGGCGTGCACTTCGACGACTTCTTCTACCCCTATCCCAAGGGCGACGAGGAGTTCGACGACGACGCCTCCTGGGAGGAGCACGGCGAGGGCTTCGACACCCGGGGCGACTGGCGCCGCGACAACGTCAACCAGCTCGTCTCCGACGTGCACGGCCGGATCCAGCGGACCAAGCCCTGGGTGAGCTTCGGGATCTCCCCGTTCGGTATCTGGCGCAACGACACCACCGACCCCAGCGGCTCCTCCAGCTCGGGCCTACAGTCCTATGACGCCCAGTACGCCGACACACGGACCTGGATCCGTGAGGGCACCGTCGACTACGTCGCGCCGCAGCTGTACTGGGAACGGGGCTTCGCCACCGCCGACTACGAGGCCCTGGCCGACTGGTGGTCCCAGGAGGTCGAGGGCACCGGCGTGGACCTGTACATCGGGCAGGCCGCCTACCGGGTGGGCGAGGACGGCTGGCGCGGTGAGGACGCGCTCAGCACCCAGCTGGACTACTCCGGCGGGCTGCCCGGGGTCGGCGGCGACATCTACTTCTCCATCAAGGACCTGCGCGAACAGGCTTCCGACGCCTTCACGAACCTGGCCGGGGCCCACTACGACCGGCCCGCGCTACCGCCGCACGCCGACGCGTCCCAGGACCGGGGCCCGCGGGCGGGCGCGGTCCGGGGTGTCACGGCCCAGGGCGCGGACGAGCACGTCGAGGTCGCCTGGGAGGCGGCCGGCGACGCCCGCTTCTACGCCGTCTACCGGCTGCCGGCCGATGCGGCCGGGACCGAGCCCGGCTCCGAGGAGGCACACTGCGCGGCCGTCGCTCCGGAGAACCTGGTGGGCCTCACCGGACGGACGGAGCTGACCGACACCGCCCCGCTGGAGGACGGCGCCGGATACGTGGTCACCGCCCTGGACGACTACCGGGCCGAGGGCCCGGTCAGCGAGGTCGCCGGCGTCCGTGGCTGAGGTCGGACGCGTGTCGGCCGGGGCCCGTCCGCTTCCGCTGGCGGGCCCCGTTCCGCGCCTGGCCCGGGACAGTACGCCGCGGATTGTCGCAAAATCCAGGAAGATGGAACAAAAGGCTATGATCTGCTATCGGAAACCCCACTAGGGGGTTGTTTATGCGAGATGTAGATTGGTTCCATGCCGACCTTCCAGATCAGTGAGGCCGCCGACCTCCTCGGGGTCAGCGCCGACACCGTCCGCCGATGGGTCGACTCCGGCCGCCTGACCGCCACCCGCGCCGAATCCGGGCGGCGCCTGCTCGAGGGCGCCGAGCTCGCCGTGTTCATGCGCGCCGGGGCCGACGAGGATCCGGGGCGTCACGTCTCCTCCGCCCGCAACCGCTTCCGCGGGTTGGTCACCAACGTCGTCCGCGACCGTGTGATGGCCAGCGTGGAGATCCAGGCCGGACCCCACCGGGTGGTCTCCCTGATGAGCCGTGAGGCCGCCGACGAACTGGACCTGGACGTGGGTACCGTCGCCACGGCGGTCGTCAAGTCCACCAACGTCGTCATCGAGACCGCGGAGGGCCGCCATGCGTGAAGCCGCCCCACGACTGGTCTGCGCCCTGGCCTCAGCCGCCCTCGGCCTCACCGCCTGCGCCGCCGATGACGTCGGCTCCGCGGGGCGGGGCTCCGGCGGCCAGCTCCACGTCTTCGCCGCCGCCTCCCTCACCGACGTCTTCACCGACCTGGCCGAGGAGTTCCAGGACCGGCACCCGGGAGTGGAGGTGGTCCTCAACTTCGCGGGAAGCAGCGACCTGGCGGTCCAGATCGGTTCCGGCGCCCCCGCCGACGTCTTCGCCGCCGCGGACACCGATACCATGGGCCGGGTCGTCGAGGGTGGGGGACTGGACCCCGACTGGGCCGCGGAGCACGGCGAGCGGGGCGCCGTCTTCGCCACCAACACCCTGCGCATCGCCGTGCCCCCGGACAACCCCGCCGGGATCGACGACTTCGCGGACCTGGCCGGGGCCGGGGTCTCGGTCGCCCTGTGCGCCGAGGAGGTCCCCTGCGGCACGGCCGCCGTCACCGCCATGGACTCCTCCGGTGTCCAGATCACCCCCGTCACCTACGAGGAGGACGTGCGCGCGGTCCTGACCAAGGTCGAACTCGGCGAGGTCGACGCTGGTCTCGTCTACGCCAGTGACGTCACCGCCGCCGCTGACCGGGTTCGGGGGCTGGAGTTCCCCGAGGCCGACGGGGCGGCCAACGACTACCCCATCGCCGTCCTGGCGGAGGCCGCCGCCCCCGCGCTCGCCGGCGCCTGGGTGGAGCTGGTCCGTTCCAGGACGGGCACGGACGTGCTCACCGCCGCCGGGTTCGAAGCACCATGACCCGGGCCACCGGCTCCGCCGTGCCGATCCCCGCCGAACGTGCCCCGCGCGTGCGCTCCGGACGTTTGCCCTGGGTCCTCGTCCTGCCCGCACTCCTCGGCGTCGCCTTCCTGGTCCTGCCCCTGTCGGGGCTGCTGGTACGCGCTCCCTGGGCCACCATGGGCAGCCGCGTCACCGAACCCGACGTGCTGGCGGCCCTGTGGCTGTCGCTGTCCACCGCCACCGCCGCCACCGTCCTCTCCCTACTCCTCGGAGTGCCGCTGGCCTGGCTGCTGGCCCGCACCGACTTCCCCGGGCGCCGCCTCGTTCGTGCCCTGGTCACCGTCCCCCTGGTGATCCCACCCGTGGTCGGTGGAGTGGCGCTGCTCCTGGTCCTGGGCCGCAACGGACTCCTCGGCCGGTACCTGGACGCCTGGTTCGGGATCACCATCCCCTTCACCCCCGCCGCCGTCGTCCTCGCCCAGGTGTTCGTCGCCATGCCGTTCCTGGTGATCAGCGTGGAGGGCGCGCTGCGCGGCGCGGACCGCCGCTACGAGGAGGCCGCCGCCACCCTGGGCGCCAGCAGGGTCACCGTCTTCGCCCGGGTCACCCTGCCCCTGGTGCTGCCGGGTATCGGCGCGGGCGCGGCCCTGTGCTGGGCGCGTGCCCTGGGGGAGTTCGGCGCCACCATCACCTTCGCCGGGAACTTCCCGGGTACCACGCAGACCATGCCGCTGGCCGTGTACGTGGCCATGCAGCGCGACCCCGAGGCCGCCATCGTGCTCAGCCTGGTCCTGCTGTTGGTCTGTCTGGCCGTTCTGGCCACCCTGCGTGAGAGGTGGATGAACACCTGATGGCGCCGACCGACGGCCTCCCCGACACCTCCGCCCCCGTACTCGACGCACAGCTGCGTCTGAGCCGGGGCGGCTTCAGCCTGGACGTTGACCTGCGGACCCGCTCCGGCGAGATCCTCGCCCTGCTGGGCCCCAACGGAGCGGGCAAGTCCTCGGCCCTGCGCGCCCTGGCCGGACTGGTGCCCCTCACCGGCGGCCGCGTGCGCGTGGACGGACACGACGAGACCACCACCGCCGTGGAACGCCGCCCCATCGGCATGGTCTTCCAGGACTACCTGCTCTTTCCGCACATGAGCGCCCTGGACAACGTCGCCTTCGGGCCGCGCTGCCAGGGACTGTCCCGGGCCCGGGCCCGGGAGCGCGCCACCGGGCTGCTCGCCCACATGGACCTGTCCGAGCACACCCACACACGGCCGCACCGGCTCTCGGGCGGCCAGGCCCAGAGGGTGGCTCTGGCACGTGCTCTGGCCGTGCGTCCGCGCCTGCTGCTGATGGACGAACCCATGGCCGCCCTGGACGCCAGCACCCGCATCGACGTGCGTGCCCGGCTGCGCCACCTGTTGGAAGAATTCGACGGTGCGACGGTGTTGGTCACCCATGACCCGCTTGACGCCATGGTGCTCGCCGACCGGGTCGCGGTCATCGAAGGAGGCAGGACGGTCCAACAGGGGCCGCCTGCCGAGGTGGCTCGACGGCCCCGCACCGCCTATGTCGCGCGGCTCGTGGGTCTGAACCTGTTCCGGGGCACCGCCGAGGGCACCACCGTCACTCTGGACCCGGCCGGTCCCGGCGGCCCCGCACGGGTGGAGGTGCACCAGACTCACCATGGTCCCGCCCTGGTGGCCTTCCCGCCGCGAGCGGTGGCCCTGTACCCGCGGCGCCCGCAGGGCAGTCCGCGCAACGTGTGGCGGCTGAGGGTGGAGGGGACCGAGCGCTTCGGCGACCAGGTGCGTGTGCACCTGGCGGGCCAGCCGTCCCTGGCCGCCGACATCAGCCCGGCGGCCCTGGCCGAACTGGGCCTGGCGCGCGGGGACGGGGTGTGGGCGGGGGTCAAGGCCGCCGAGGTCGAGTGCTACCCGGGTTGACCCTGGCAGCGCACGCGACCCACAGCCCGAATGCTGACAATGCGATGTTTATCGACAAAAGGGCAAGTACATCTACCCAGTGAGAGCAGATGAAACCAGTACGGGAAAACCTGTACACATCTGGATATCTCCCACTGACGTGGGGGAGACTGTAGAACACCTGGCGACGACAGTCCTTCCCCCAGCGGCTGAGGAGGGTGCCATGTCCCTGAGAGAGCACGAGAGAAGGATCCTCGAGGAGATCGAGCGGCAGCTCAACGAGGAGGAACCGGACCTTGCCGAACGCATGGAGTCTTTCGAAACGGAGGGCCTCGACGCTCCAGCGGACTCCAGTCTGGCCAGTTGGAAGCCGTGGGTGGCGTGCGGACTGATCGCCGCGGTCACGGCCGCTCTGCTGGTGCTGCTGTTCGTGCTCACTCCGAGCGCGCCGCAACCGTCCACACCAGCGTCCACCGGCACGTCGGAGACCACCGGCGAACCGGTGCCCGAGGGGGGACCCGCGGGTGCCGACCCCGCGGACACCGGGCCCAACGAAGCCGACCCGGCGGGAACGTCCTGACCGCCGTCAGGCGGCGCCGGGTGACCGGCTCGCGGGTACCGGTCGTCAAGGGCGCTCTCCTGGACGGGCCCAGAGACCCTGACACGCGTTGAGGCGACGCGTACCTGTTCGGGTACGCGCCGCCGTCGTCGTTCTCCGCCTCCCGGGCGGGTCAGCGACAGGCCACTCGGGGTCCTTCCGGGCGTACGGGGGCAGAGGGCTGGGAAGGCCCGTGCGTCGCGCCGTCCGCGGGCCCGGACACGTGATGCCCCTCAGGCGTCGAACACGCTCCCCGGCGGTGAGCGGCGTCAGGAACCATAGCCCAGGATCTGGGTCCAGTAGGTGTCGCCCCCGTCGCGCACCACGCCCACACCGCTCTCCTCGACCGAGCAGTTCAGGAGCGCCCCGCCGTGCCCCGTCCGGCGTGTCCAGACCCGCACGGCCTCCTCCGGTGTCTCGAAGCCGCTGGCCACGACCTCACCCGCCGGGCGGGAGTATCCCCGGTCCCGGGCACGGTCGCTGGCAGAGGTGCTCCGGAAGAACGCGGTCTCGGTGAGCGCTCCCTCCCGAGCCGTGGCCTGGCTGTGCTCGCGGGCCGCCTCGGCGAGCACCTCGTTGGCGCTGAGCGCGGCGCACCCTGCTCGGGACCTCTCCTCGTTCACCAGCCGCAGGACCTCGGCCTCGGCCTCGGGCCAGGGGTCGGCCTGGTCCACCGAACCCTCTGCCCACGGGGGCGGCCAGCCACCGCCGGTCCCGGCCCCCGGGCCGGACGGTGGCGAGGCCCCGCCTCCGAACACGTCGGGGTCGGCCGCCCCAGTCACACAGGCGCAGTACAGGGCCATCGCCACTCCCGCGAGGACGGGTCCTCGCACCAACCGGTTTCGCATGTCCTCTTCACCTTCCGTGCGCGGGGCCCGCATGCCGCGGCGCCTCCGCGCACACCAGGGGCGGACAACCGAGGTCGTCCGCCCTCGCGGGAACTCACTTCGCGGCGCTGGTGGTGCTGTCCACCGTGGCACCGTCCATGGAGGCGGTGTAGGTCACGTATTCGTAGATGACCTTTCCGTCGTCGTCCGTGTGGCTGTGGACCACGGTCATGGCGGCACCCTCGGCATCGGCGGTACCGAAGCTTTCGTGGAAGCTCGTGTCAGCCATTGCGACCGAGGACGCGCCCAGCGTCAGGCCGAATGCCACGATGGTCAGGGACAGCGTTCGTCGTAGTAGGGCCATCGGTCCTTCCCCTCCTCGGATCGGTCGGGCCGCGCCCGCCGGGCGCGGCACCCCGTAGGCCGCCGCGCCCGACAGAACCGGATGCCTAGAAGGCACCGCTGGAGATGCTGTGGGAGCCGGCACCGTCGTGGCCCGCCCAGGTGGAGCTCTTCTCGTAGAAGGAACCGCCGTGGTGGCCCCCGTGGTGGCCCCCGTCGCGGTCCTTGCCGTCGCGGTCCTTGTCGTGGTGGCCGTAGCCGTTGCCGTCGAAGGCGATCGCCGTCACACTGTGGCTCGCGGCACCCTTGGGGCCGGCGGAGGTGGACTCACCCGAGAAGAAGCTGTCAGCCATGGCTGCGGCCGGGGCGCCGAAGGCGAGGGCCGGGGCGGCGACAGCGGTGAAGGCGAGCCGGGCGAAGGTCTTGCGGTTCATTCTGTGTCCTTTCGAGGAGGACCGGCGATCTGCCGGCCCAAAGACGCCGGTTCCCCCATCTCGACCCTGGAGGGAACCGTTCTCTGGCGCCATCCGTACTTCTGCCCCGAGTACGACCGTATTAACTCTTGGTAGTTGCTAAATAGCTTAAAGTAATAATTGGTCGTTTTGGGACTGATTTTCCCTACCTGGGAGAGCGTGTGCTCCAGATCGGCGCGGGGTCTGGGCCGCTCTATTCGCCGGGCTCGGGCCGAACGCCTTTCCGCGGGCCGCTCCAGGCCGGAAGCGGCCACCACGCCCGCGGTACCAAAGAAAACGGCGCGCACCAGAGGAGCTGGTGCGCGCCGTTTCGGGGCCGACTCAGAGGGCGTTGGCGAACTTGGCGGCCAGCGGCCCGGCCACGGAGCTACCGCCGCCACCGCCCTCGACCACCACGGCGAAGGCCACGTCGCCCTGGTAGCCGACCATCCACGCGTGGCTGGGCAGCTCATCGTTCTCGTCCGCGTCATCGGCGGTGCCGTACTCGGCCGTGCCCGTCTTGCCGTACACCTCGCCCTGGAAGGGCACGTTCTTGGCGGTGCCGTCGGTGACGACCGAGCGCATCATCGTCCGCAACGCCTCGGCCTGGGCGATCGGCCGGGGCTCTGGCAGCTCCTCCTGCGCGGGCTCGGTCACCAGCACCGGGTGGCGCCAGGAGCCGTCAGCGACCGCGGCGGGCACCGTGGCCATGTGCAGCGGTGAGGTGAGGACCTGTCCCTGGCCGATGCTCTGCGCACCCAGCATGGTGCTGCTGTCCACCGGCGGGAACGTCGGCTCGAACGTGGGCACACCGATGTCCAGCGGCGCGTTCATGCCGAACTGCTCGGCGCTGGCCTGGAGGGTGTCCGAGTTGAGCCGTTCGCCGACCTGTGCCACCAGGGAGGTGTTGCAGGAGGTCGCGAAGGCCTCGGTCACCGACTGGGCACCGTACTCGGCGCCACCCGCGTTGCGGAACGGCCATCCGCCCAGATCGTACTCCTTGGGGCAGTCCATGGGGGTGTCCACGGACATCCCGTTGTCCAGCAGGGAGCTGTAGGTGACGATCTTGAGCGAGGAGCCGGGCGGGTACTGGCCCTCGAAGGCACGGTTGAACCCGCCGGGCACGTTCACCGCGGCCAGGACCTCACCGGTGGAGGGACGCATGGCCACCATTCCCGCGGGTTCGGCGGAGCCGATGATGGCGTTGGACGCCGCGTTCTGGACGGACATGTCGATACTGGTGGCGATGTCCTCGCCGTCGGAGCCGTCCAGGGTGGCCACCGTGTTCTCCTCGGTGGCCTCCAGGGAGGCCTTGTCCTCGGCCTCGGCCGCGTCGACCATCAGGATGGTCGTGGCGGCCTCACCGGCCAGCCGCTCCTCGTAGGTGCGCTGTAGACCGCCGACGCCGACGGTGTCGCCGACGTCGTAGGCCGGGCCGAGGCGTTCGACGTCCTCGTCGGTGGCCTCGCCCAGGGAACCCACGATCATCTGTAGCGAACCGGAGACGTCGGGGGTGTCCAGCCGGGTGCCGTCGGCGGCGAGGATCTGACCGCGCTCGCCCCACACGGCGGTGCGGGCCAGGACCTGGCCCTCGCCCAGGCCGGGATAGGCGGCCTCGGGGGAGAAGTCCACCCACCACTGCCCGTCCTCGCGGACCAGCGGGAGCTCGCCCTCCCAGCCCCAGTCGCCTGCGTTGGCCAGCTCCACGGTGACCTCGTAGGAGGCGCTGCCGCTGCCGCCGTCGGTGCTTGGTGTACCGACCTCGACGTCGACGGCCTCCGTCCCCAGGCCGGAGTCGATCCCGCTGAGTACCGCGGCGGCGTCGCCGCCGGTGGTGACGGAGGCCAGCCGCTCGTAGTCCTGCGATTCCCAAGCGGCCTCGTACTCGGTGGTGGCCTCCTCGGGCTGGGGCAGTGTCAGGACGTACCAGGACGCGGCGCCGCCGACGAGGACCAGGGCCACCACGGCGGAGACGACACCGATGACCAGGCCGCGCCGCAGTCTGCGCGGCGGCGGGGGGTCGTAGCCCTCGTCTTCGGGGTAGTCGGGACCGTCCGGACCGCCGGGGGCCGAGCCGCCGCTGTAGAGGTAGTCGAAGCCCTGGCTCTGTCCGGACCGTGGCCCGGACGCCGCGAATTCCTCGGGAACCTCGCCCGAGCGGGGTGCGCTCCCCGGATAGGGGGTGTCGCCGTGGTAGACGGGCCCGCCCCGGTAGGGGTCGTCGTCCCAGGGTCCGTCACGGTCGGCCGGCGCTTCGTGTCCAGCGGGGGAGGGGCCCCACTCCTGCCGGCCGGGGCCCTCCCGGCGGGGGGCCTGCCAGGAATCGTGCACGGACCAGGAATCGGCGGGCGCGTCATGCGCAGGGTCGTCCCAGCCGCCGGAGGGGCCCTGCACGGAGGGGTAGGGGGCGTTCCAGGACTCACCCGGGTCCTCCTCGTGGCGGGGAGCACTCCATGCCTGGGCGAAGGGCTCCTCGCCCAGGGGCCCGTCCCAGGAGCGGCCGGAGGCGTCGGCGCCTTCCGGGCCGTTCCAGGCGCTGCCGGGAAGCTCGTCACCGGGGGCGTCCCAGCCACGGGCGCCGGTGGCGCGGTACGGGTCGTCCCACGGCTCGGCGGGCCGCCCGTGGGAGCCGCTGGCCGCAGGAGAGGACGGGGCCGCCGGATCCGTCGGACCCGTCCGCTCATAGCCGCCGAGGCGTGCGGTGTCCGTGGGAGGTTTCTCCTGTGACCGCTGGGGGATGCGGTAGGGATTGTCGGGGCGCACAGCGCGCGCCGGGATCTCCTCCGACTCTTCGGGCGGCCCGGAGGAATCCGGCTGCCGGGGGGACCGTTCGTCCACGCCTGACCGTCCTTCACTGCGTTTGCTGGAGATACCACGATGCCCTGCTCCCACCTCGGCGGGAACAGGGCATCGAGGATGAGGGCCGGCGTGGCGGTCGCCTCTCGGCGCGGGGCACAACGGGGCTCCTGACCGTACGGTCACCCACCCGGGGGCGGGGCCGGACGCGGTATTCCGCGAAGGCAATAGTTGAGGCCCGGGGGACACTTGCTACCACACCGACCAACAGTGACTCTAACCCATCGGCCTGAGTCGTTGTTCCGCCACCCGGAGATAGGGCGCATGCGCAATATCACGGTGGGAATCGAGCGGAACGGGGAATGGGTGGCCGGTCCCGCGGAGGGGTGCGGGACCGGCCGGGAAGCACGCACACCGGAGGCTACTCCTGGCGTGCGACGCTGGTCTGCTCCTCACGGGAGAGTAGCTTCAGGCGCTTGCGCCCGCGCTCGGCGCCCAGCTCCTCCTCCCGGGCCTCGATCCGCTGCCAGCCCTCCCAGGTGGTGTAGCGCACTCCGCGCTCCTCCAACAGGGCACGGAAGGCGATCGGGTCGGGTTCGGCGGCAGGGGTGAGGGACTCGCGGTCGGCCACCAGGTTGGTGACGGTCTCCAGGGCGTCGCCCTTGGTGTGGCCGATGAGGCCCACGGGACCGCGTTTGATCCACCCGGTGGCGTACACGCCGTCGATCGGGTTCTCGTCCAGGTCCAGGACCCGGCCCTCGGCGTTGGGGACGACGCCGCGCTCCTCGTTGAAGGGCAGGTCGGCCAAGGGCGAGCCCAGGTAGCCGATGGCCCGGTAGACGGCCTGTACCTCGTGGTCGACGTATTCGCCGGTTCCCCTGACGTTGCCGTCGCCGGCCAGCTCCATGCGCTCGGTCCGAAAGCCGGTGACCCGGTCCTCGCCGAGTACGGCCACGGGGCTGTGCAGGAAGTGCAGGTGCAGGCGGCGCTCGGCACCGCGCTCGTCGCGGATCGCCCAGTTCTGTAGGACCTTGACGTTGGTCTTGACCTGGTTGGACTCCTCGCAGGCCTGCAAGCTGCCCTCGTCCATGTCGAAGTCCTCGGGGTAGACGACGACCTCGACACCGGGCTGCTTGTCCAGCTCGCGCAGTTCCATCGGGGTGGCCTTGCACTGGGCGATGCCACGGCGCGCGAAGACGTGCACGTCGGTGATCTGCTTGGCGCGCAGGCCCTCGTACACGTTGTCGGTGATGTCGGTCCCCAGCAGGTCCTCCGCGCTCTTGGAGAGGATGCGGGCCACGTCGACGGCGACGTTGCCCGCGCCGATCACGGCGACGCTGGTGCCCTCGACGTGCCGGGACGGCGAGACGTCGGGGTGGGAGTCGTACCAGAAGACGAAGTCGGCGGCGCCGTGGTTGCCGGGCAGGTCGATACCCGGGATGTCCAGCGGCCGGTCACGGTCGCTTCCGGTGGCGAAGACGACCGCGTCGTAGTGGTGGCGCAGGTCCTCCAGCTTGAGGTCCACGCCGTACTCGACGTTGCCGTAGAAGGTGATCTCCGGCTTGTCCAGGATCTTGTGCAGGGCACCCTGGATCTGCTTGATCCGGGGGTGGTCCGGGGCAACGCCGTAGCGGACCAGCCCGTAGGGGGAGGGCAGCTTGTCGAGGATGTCGATGCTGACGGACGTGCCGCACGCGGACAGGGTCTCGTCCTTGGTGAGCAGGTCCGCGGCGTAAATCCCCGCGGGACCCGCACCCACGATTCCCACTCGCAGTGGTCGCGTCATCGCACAGCTCCAAGTCTTCGCGCCAGAGTCGGACGCCATCAAAAGGTAAGGCTTGCCTAATGTATCCGGTATTGGCACCGGCAAAACCTACTATAGAGGTAGAGAATTGCGTCCCCGGTGCCGGGACCGTCACGGTGCCCCGGAACCCCTCGACAACGACCATCCCAGGCAGGGGCAGGTCCAAAGCCCTCCGCGGGCGGCCCGCAGAGGCTCTCAGTCAGGGGTCAACGCCGCGTTGCGGGCGCATGAGTTCCGCAGGGGCTGTGGGGAAAGTCACGGCCCGGTGGTGGGAATGTCCGGGCCTCCGCGCCCGACGGGTGCAACCGGCGGACGCACGCGGTCCTCGACGCTCCGGGGCCGGGAGGTCACCCCTGGTCGAGCTCGGCCTTGACCGAGGCGGCGAACCGGGGCACCTGCTCCTGGCCGGACAGCTTGGCGATGGCGTCCATGATGGCGTCGGTGGCCGCGCGGCGCGGGCGCGCCCTGTGTGCCTGGCCCCGCCACGGCGACAGGTCCACAGGCTCTCCGAAGCGCACGCCCACGCGGTTGAGGGAAGGCACCTTCCCGCCGGGGGGCAGGATGCGCTCGGTCCCGGCCAGCGCCACCGGCACCACCGGGGCACCTGTGGTCAGCGCCAGCCAGGCCAGTCCGGTCTGGCCCTTGTGGAGGCGGCCGTCGGGCGAGCGCGTGCCCTCGGGGAAGATCCCGAAGACCTCACCGCTCTCCAGTACCCGCAGGCTGTTGTCCATGGCCTCCTGGGCGCTCTGGCCCGGTTTCCGGTCCACCGACAGCTGGCCGATGGCCCGTAGGGCGCGAGCGAAGGCGCGCCGGGGCAGGGTCCCCTCGTCGAAGAGCTCCTGCTTGGCGATGAAGCGCACCGGCCGGGGGCAGGCCACGCCGACGAAGAGCGGATCGATCAGCGCCAGGTGGTTGGCGGCCAGGATCACCGGGCCGCGCCGCGGGACGTAGTGCACGCCCTCCACGCGCTGGGGCCACATCACGCGGGCGGCGGGCGCGATGACGGTCTTGGCTGCTCCGTACATTGACACTGGTCGGCTCTTCTCGGTGGATGGCGGGTCCGTGCGGGGGTATGGACGCTGGAGAGGGGGTCCATGATCCGTGCACCCCGAGTTTATCGGGACCAGGCGGTGAGGGGAGTGGCCGCGGGGCGGCGGGCGATCGGTCCGAGTCGGCCCCGGAGAACACTGCCGTGGTGTGGGTCACACGCGCTAGGCTTATGGTCTAGACCTCTGGCGCAGGTCAGGGGTCGTTCCCGGACGCGCTCGTGAAGCGAGGAAGAACAACCATGCCGAAACTGGTCGACGTCAGCCATCAGATCACCGACGGGATGACCACCTCTCCGGGTCTGCCGGAACCGGCCGTCGAGGAAAGCGCATCGGGGCCGGGCACCGTTCCCGGCCACGGAGGCAGCACCGGACGCGTGACGATGGTCGGCGCCACCGGAACCTACGTGGAGATGCCGGCCCACCGCTACCGGGACGGCGCCGACCTCGCCGACCTGGACCTGGCCCGGGTGGCCGACCTGCCAGGGGCGGTCGTCACCGCGACCTCCTCCACCTCGATCGGGCCGGAGGCCTTCTCGGGCCTCGACGTGCACGGACGTGCCGTGCTGGTGCACACCGGCTGGGACCGGTACTGGCGAACCGAGGCCTATGGCCGTCCCGAGCACCCGTATCTGACCGAGACGGCCGCCAAGGCGCTCGTCGACGGCGGCGCCACCCTGGTGGGTATCGACTCGGTCGGTGTGGACGACACCTCGCCCGCCGCGGAGGGTGCCCGTCCCGCGCTGGCCGTCCTGCTCGCCGCCGGGATTCCCGTCGTCTCGCACCTGTGCCTGCTCGACCAGCTGCCCGAGGACGGCTTCACCTTCTTCGCGGTACCGGCCAAGGTCCGCGGGATGGCCGCTTTTCCCGTGCGCGCCTTCGCCCTCACCGAGTGAGCGCGACCGGGGCCCGGGGAACCGGTCGTTCGGGCCACGCGCCCGCCTGACACGGCCTGAGGGCACGACGGTCAGAGGTCGGCGTCCACGTCCTTCTGGGCCCGGCGCTGCTCGCGCTGGGCCCGGCGCTCGGCCTCCTGGCGGGCCGCGCGCTCGTCCTGGGCGACCGCGCTGGTCATCGCGCTGGACAGCGCCCGCAGCTCCATGTTGATCCGCGGGTAGGCGGCCAGGCGGGGCATGGCGCCCATGCGCGGGGTACGCCTCTCCCTCATCGAGGAGATCAGTTCACGGAAAGCCAGATCCACCCGTTGCAGAGTGATGATGCCCACCGGTTCGGTCCTGCCCCGTGTCAGCGCCGCCAGCGCCAGGTAGCCGGTGCGCTGGGTGGCCACCACCACCGGCCACAGCGGCAGTGTGGAGGACGCGCGCGGCGCGTCCCCGATCGCGCTGTCGTAGACCCCGCGCAGGTTCACCAGAGCCGCACGCATGTCCCGGCGCATCCGGTAGCGGCGCTCCGGGCCGATCTCCACGTCCTGGTCCAGGACTGACACGATGCACTCGCGCGCGGTCTCCAGCACGCTCACGATGGCCTGGGGCAGGCGGGTCGCCGAGGTCCTGCGCCACAGCAGCAGCGCACCCAGCAGGCCGAACGCCGAGCCCACCACGGTGTCGATGATCCGGGAGCTGGCCAGGTCGGTGACGGGGTCGGACGCGGCGGTGCTGGCCAGCAGCAGCGCCATCGGCGTCATCGACACCGAGCCGTAGAGGTAGTTGCGGCCCACCACCAGCTGGGTGAGGCCCTGGAAGGCCGCCGCGAACACGATGACCAGGGGCAGCGGCGGATGCGTCGCGATCAGCGCGGCCCCGACGAACACTCCGATAAGGGTGCCCAGGGAGCGCTGGAGGGAGCGGTTCATGGTCAGCACCACGTTGCCCCCCTGTAGGACGGCGCTCGTGGTCAGGCCCACCCAGTAGTAGTGGTCCAGGCCTATCCACAGGCCGAACGCGCCAGCCGCGGTCACGGTGATCCACATGCGCAGTGCGGTGGGGCGCACGAGCGAATCCGGGCCCAGGCTGGAGCGCAACGCGTCCCACAGCGCCGGATAGCGTTCGTCGTGCAGGGTGCCCGACTGCTCGTCCTCCTCGTGCGAGGTGCGGCGGACGGCCTGCGCAGCCCGGGCCAGCTGACCGTAGAGCCGTGCCTCAAGGGATCGCGGGCGCATGCCCCGGCGTAGCTCGTCCAACTCCTCGGACCGGGGGGACTGGTCCGGATGGGCCACGCCCAGCGCCATGCGCTCGGCGAAGTCGGCCGCCTTCTCCGGCAGTGGCGTGGGGCGGGCCATGCACACCTGGGTGGTGGACAGGTGCACGTCGGAGACCCGGCGCAGCAGGGAGCGCAACCGTGCGGCCTCGGGGGTGGTGCGGTATCCGCGGGTCTGGGCCAGGAGCACGATCCGCCAGGCATCGGCCACCGCCACCGAGGCCTCGTGCTGGGCATGGTCCAGGTCGGGGGTGCCCACGGCCCGCAGCAGGGACGCCAGCTGGCGGTAGGCCCCGGCCACGGCGCGGTACTCGGGGTGCCGGGCGCGCACGGGGGCACCCGACATCGACACCGACCAGCCGATGGCCGCGCCGACGGCGGCCACCCCGGCGTGGAGGGGGACGTCGGCCAGGCCGCCGGGGGCGATGGTGGAGATCGCGCCGACCAGCACGAAGAACAGTGGTCCGGGTCTGTCCACCCGCCAGGCGGCGCACACCCAGGTGGCGATCCCTGCGGTCAGCCCGATGGAGAACACGGGGACCCAGGAAGCCAGGGCCGAGGCCAGGGAGCCCAGGGCGACGCTGGCCACGAAGCCCAGGCCGACCAGGGCCAGGGCGGCCGAACGGTAGGCGTAGGGCGTCTTCTTCTCGTACAGGACCGTCATGGAGCCCAGAGCGGCCAGCGTTCCGACCTCGGGGCCGAACAGCCACGCCACCAGGGCGAAGGAGAGCGACATGGACACGGCGGCCTGCGCCGCGGTGGTCCACGCCCAGGCTCCGGACTGTAGGCCGAACAGCGCCTTGAGGCTGACTTTGGGACGGGGGCGTTTTCCCACCTCGACGCGTTCGGGTCTTTCGCCCGGGGAACCACCCAGGTTCATCGGCCCGGTGTCTCCAGTGGTTCCCAGATCTCGCACGGTTTCCATCCTAGACCGGGACGAACCGGTGCTTAGGTGACTTGCTGGACTCGGGTCAGAGGGGCGTGTCATGCCTCCGCGGCGGTGCTGCCGCGTATCCCGTCGTTGGCGTTCTCCTCACGTTCGGCTCGGGCCTTCGCTTCCTCCGCGCTCTGTTCGGCTCGCTCGGCCCGTTCCAAGGCCCGGTCCCGAGCCTCCTCGGCCAGGGCCAGGCGGGCGGCGGCGGCCTCACGGGACTCGGCCAGGGTGGTCTCGGCGTTCCGGCGCTGGGTGTCGAGTTCCCCGGTCAGGCGCTCGCGGTCGGTGCTCAGCCGTTCGATTTCGGCGGTGAGGCGTTCGCGCTCCGCGGCGGCAGCGGCCCGGTCCGACTCCAGGCGCTCGCGGACCCGCTCCAGCTCGTTGTCCAGGCGCTCGCGCTCGGTGGTCAGAACCCGGGTGGACTGGCGGGCCTGCTCCTCGGCGCGCTCGGCTCGGGCACGGGCACTCTCGGCGGCCAGGACGGCTTCGTCGCGCTGGCGGGCGTGCTCGGCCGTCTCGGCGCGCAGGCCCTCGGCCTCGGCCCGGGCATGTCGCAGACGCCGGGCGGCGTCTGCGCGCTCGTGCTCCAGCTCCTCGCGAGCCCGGGCGGCCTGCTCGGTGATCCTGCGCTCGGCGGTGGCCAGACCGGCGTTGGCCTCGCTGACGGCGGCGTCGCGCTCGGCCCGCGCCTCCTGGGCCAGGGTCCGCTGGCGGTCGCGCTCGGCTTGGGCCGCGTCCCTGACGGCCAGGGCCTCCTCTGCCATGCGCTCGGCCTCCTGGGTGGCGGCCGTGGCCGAGGCGGCGGCGTCCGCGGCCACGCGCTGGGCGCGCTCGGCCTCGCGGCGGCGGTTCTCCGCCTCCAGCCGGGCGCTGTCGGCCTCGGCGGCGTGCCGGGCACCGGTCAGGCGGGCCGCCTCCACCTGTGCCTCGGCCGAGGCCGGGTCGGTCATGGTGGCGAACGCCTCGGTGGCGGCCCGCAGGGTGGCGGTGAGCTGCTCGCTCTGGACAGCGAAACGGGTGAGCAGGTCATCGGCGCGCAGCCGTGCCTCGGTGACCGGTTCCGCACCGGGAGCGGGGGAGAGCGCGGTCGCGGGTTCCTGCGCGGCCCGGGTCTGCTCCTCCTGGCGTTCGGCCTCCTGGGCTTGTCGCTGGCGTTCCTTCCAGGCCCGCCACCGGGTGTGTTCGGGCAGGTCGCAGTACTGGGGCGGGCGACCGGGAGAGGACGCGCGGGGCACCGGACGGTCGCAGCCGGGGAAGTTGCAGGTGTTGGAGTCGGAGGAGGCCACGGAAGCGAGCGTAGCGGTTTGCCCGCCTTCGGTGTGGCGGGTGTGTCGTCCTCCGACCGGGGGAGCAGGGGAGGGAAAAGCCGCGAGGCGCCGTGAGACGCGGTCATCAGTGGCGGGCCACGTACGCGCAGCGCCCCCGTACCGGACAGGAAGGTACGGGGGCGGGCCCGAGCAAGTGCTCACCACACACGGGGCGAAGCGGAGCGGAACTCCAAGAACTCCCTAGTCGTGGGCGCCGAAGCCGTCCACACGACAGACCATGGTGGTCACGAAGGGCTGGAAGCCCTCCTGCTCCAGGAAGCGGATGTCCTCGGAGGCCGTGGCCAGCGCGGAGAACTCGATCTCGCGCACGCCCATGGCGGCGAGCTGGCGGCGCACCTCGTCCAGCAGCTTGGAGCCCACGCCCGTACCGGTGTACTCGGGGTCGACGGCGAAGGTCTGCACGACCGCGACACGCTCGCCCCGGTCCCAGCTGCCCTGGGTGTTCTCCCGGACGGTGACCATCGCGTACCCGGCCAGGTCGCCGCGGCTCTCGGCGAGGATCGCCATGGTGTCGGGGTCGGAGAGCCAGGAGATGTACTGGGCGCGGCGGCGCCTCCAGGACTCCTCCAGGCTCACGGCGCTGATGATGTCCGCGAGATGCGGAGCGGTCACCGTGTGCTGCTGGTGGAGGGCGCCCCACAGATCCGCGAGTTCCTCCACCTCGTGTGCGCCCAGGTAGCGGAAGCGGAGGACGCCAACGTCGGACGGTTGAGGTTTGGTCATCAGCGAATTTTGCATGTTTTTCTCCCCCGTTTCACCAGCATTGGGTGCTGGCCCCCTCCGGAGTCCTGCCGGAGGGGCCCGTGGTCGAGCTGTGGAACCGACTGTACGTGTCGGTACCAACCTGGACGCGTGCGACACAGGGAAAGAGGTGCGCGAGATGCCCGATGGGAAAGAAAGCATATTTTTCTTCCCAATGTGCCGGGCGGTCGAGGGGATGTGCGGATGACGAACAGTGTGTACGGAATCACGCCTCAAAACAGTGCAACACGAGCGAAACAGCCCGGAAATCCCTTCGTATCTGCCATATGTTGAAGGGCATGATCGATGTTCGGCGGTTGCAGCTCCTCCAGGCACTCGACCACCACCACACTGTGGCCGCGACCGCGGAGGCGCTCAACGTCACCCCGTCGGCGGTCTCCCAACAGCTCTCCGCTCTGGCCAGGGAGGCCGGGGTCCCGCTCGTCGAACGCAACGGCCGCCGCTTCCTGCTCACCGGCGCCGCGCGGGTCCTGCTCAAACGCGCGCACATCATCTTCGCCGAGATGGAGCGGGCCACGGCCGACCTCGCCGAGTACGCCGAGGGCGACCGCGGCGTCATCCGCGTCGGCTCCTTCTCCACCGGTATCAGCGACCTCATCGCCCCGGCCCTGGCACGTCTGCGCGCCAGCCACCCCGGCTGGTCCTTCGAGGTGGTCCAGGCCGAACCGGAACAGAGCGCCGAGCTCGTGCGCTCGGGCCGCCTGGACGTGGCCCTGACCATGTCCACCGGGCACCTGCCCGCCACCGGCGACCCCGACTTTCGCACCGACCCGGTGATGGTCGAGATGTTCGACGCGATCCTGCCCTACCAGCACCCGCTGGCCACCCGCACCAGCCTCCACCTGGCCGAGGACCTCGCCGACCAGGACTGGATCCTGTCCGCGCCAGGCACCGCCTGGCACGAGTGCGTGTCCGGCGCCGCCCACCAGGCGGGCTTCCAGCCGCGCGTGGCGCACACCGTCGACGACTTCAGCGCCGTGTTCGCCCTGGTGCAGGCGGGCTTGGGAGTCGCCCTGATGCCGCGCCTGGCCTGGACCGGCCTGAACACGACGCAGATCGTGGTGCGCGGGGTGCGCGAGAGCGCCCGGCGGCACATCGTCGCCCTCTCACGCGCCGGTGCCACGCCCGAGCCCCTGCTCACCGCCGTACGCGAGGCCGCGAGCAAGGTCCCGGTCCCGTCCGTGGGCCCCTTCGCCATCGCTGGTTAGTACCGGACCGCCGGTCGGTGCCGGCGGTACCGCCCTCGGACCCGCCCCTCCCGACGGTCGCGCGCCCGTCCCGGCTGGAGCCACCGGAACCTACGGGGGCCCGGGCAGCGGCGGCACGTCGTCCAGCACGCTTTCGGCGGACCGCTGTAGGTACCGGGCCACCACTCGGATCGGCTTCCACGCCCAGCCGCCGGTGCGGCCCGCCAGGTACACCCGCCGAACCCCGCCGAGCTCGCCCAGAGGCGAGTGCGCGACCCCGCGCCGGGTCACCGCCGACAGCCGGGGCACCACCCCCACGCCCACACCGTTGCCGGCCAGTTCCTCGAACAGTTCCAGGTTGTCGATGCGGTGCACGATCCGCGGAGTGAACCCGGCGTCGGCGCACATGCGCTGTACGAGCGCCTCCTCGTCGACTCGGTAGGGGCTGGCTATCCAGGCGGCGTCGGACAGCTCACGCAGTCGGCGCCGGGTCAGGGTACGGCTGTCGGCTCCCTTGGAGGGCTGGGCGAGCAGCAGGTCCTCGCTGCCGATCGGGCGCACCGTCAGTGCCCCCGGGAAAACCCGGGGAAGGAGGCTGTACTGGTACACCACCCCGAGATCCGCCTCTCCGTCCTGGAGGAGGTCCAGCGCCTGCTCGGACTCGTACTCGGTCAGGTGGATCTCGATCCCCGGATGGTCGCGCCGCAGGAGGCGCAGCGCGGGCAGCACCAGGGGCGCCGCCGTGGTGTACATCACCAGGTCGACGCGGCCGACCGGCTCGCCCTCGCCGTCGAACTCCGCCTGCGCGGCCTCCACCCGGGCCAGGATGTCCACCGCGTGCTCGGCCAGGCGCCGCCCTGCCGGGGTGAGGCGCACCCGTCGGCCGTCGGGCGCCAGCAGCGGGACACCGGCCTCCCGCTCCAGTACGACGAAGTGTTTGGAGACGGCCGAGGTGCTCATGCCCGTGACCTCGGACACAGCCGCCATCGTGCCCAGGCGCTCCAGTTCGACGAGCAGGCGCAGCCGGGTGAAATCCATCCACCAAAACTACATGGTCCATCAACCAGTGGTCCGTGGACAGAAACGAACCCGATGGGTCCAATGGTCGGGTGATCCGCTTTCTCACTTCCTCGTCCCGCCGTGTCCGCATCCGAGTGCCGGCGCCCCTCATGCTGCTCATCGGCATGTTCACCCTGCACACCGGCAGTGCCCTGGCCGTCACCACCTTCGCCCAGGCCTCCCCCGCCACGGTCACCTGGCTCCGGTTGAGCTGGGCCGCGGCCCTGCTGCTGGCTCTCGGCGGCCGCTCCCTGTGGTGGGCCGTACGCGCGGCGACGTGGCGTGAACTGGGCTCCGTGGTGATCCTGGGCACAGCGAGCGCGGGGATGATGCTGTTCTATTCCGAGGCGACGGCGCGGATCGAACTCGGTACCGCCACCTCCATCGAGTTCCTCGGCACCCTCGTCGTGGCCGTGGCCGCCATGCGCCGCCGCCGTGAACTCGTGTGGATCCTCGCCGCCGTGGCGGGCGTGCTCTGCCTGACCCGTCCCTGGCAGGGCGAACTCGACCTGGTCGGGATCGCCTTCGCCCTCGCCGGAGCGGTCTGCGTGGTGGGCTACATCGTGCTGACACAGAAGGTGGGCGCCGGTTTCAGCGCCGTGCACGGCCTGGCCCTGACCATGACCGTCGGCGCCCTGGTCAGCGCGCCTCTGGGCGCCCCCGCCATTGTCGCGGCCCCCGACCTGGACCTGATCCTGTTCACCCTGCTCATCGCACTGCTCTTTCCGATGGTGCCCTTCCTGCTGGAGATGGTGGCCCTACAGCGGATGGGCCGCACCGCCTACAGCACCTTCTCCAGCCTGGAACCGGCGGTCGCACTGGTGATGGGACTGGTGGTGATCGGTCAGGCGCCCGCCGTCGTGCAGGTCGCGGGCATGGCTCTGGTGGTGGTCGCGGGTG
Source organism: Nocardiopsis sp. TRM 82005 (assembly GCF_056312425.1). NCBI lineage: Bacteria > Bacillati > Actinomycetota > Actinomycetes > Streptosporangiales > Nocardiopsidaceae > Nocardiopsis > Nocardiopsis sp. TRM 82005. The sequence goes on along the minus strand of NZ_JBWDTQ010000028.1, from coordinate 44,120 downwards.
TGGGCGCGGCCCGGAGCGACCGCGTGTACCGGCCCGCCGTACCCGGTCGCACGCGCGTTCGCGACCGGGCCGCCGAACCCTCCGGTGCCGAGCCGCGGGCCGGGACCGAGGCAGCCGGGGCCGTGGTGGGACGGGCGGCCTGACCTGCGACGTGGTCAGGCGGCGGGTCCGGAGTGAGCTCGACGCCGCCGCCTGGCCTGGCTCGGAGGACGTGTCACTCGGTTCCGGGGGCCCGGGCCGCCTCGCCCGAGGCGATCTCGCGCAGGGCCCGGACGTGCTGCTCGAAGGCCGCACGCCCCTCCTTGGTCAGTGACAGGGAGGTACGGGTGCGCCGTCCCACCGCCACCTTGTGCACCTTCACGTAGCCGGCGTTCCCCAGGACCGTGACCTGCTTGGACAGGGCGGAGTCGGTGATCTCCACGGTGTCGCGCACGAAACGAAACTCCGCGCGGTCCACGGACGCCAGCGCCGCGACGACCGAGAAGCGGACGGGGGAGTGGATCACCTCGTCCAACCTGCTGCGGGGATGGCTCATGTGGTGCTCCTGCGAACCGTCAGCCATCCCGCCAGCAGCGGGGGAACGGCGGTCAGGGCCGCCCCGGAGACCCACCACACCGGAACCCCGGGGAAGAACCGGGTGCCGACGAGGACCGTCACGCCGTAGACCGTCCCCCAGCCGATCATCGCCATCGTGTGCAGCACCCCGAACCGGCGCGGCGACACCGGCTGGCGGAACGCGAAGACCAGCAGGGCCGCCACGACCACGAAGAACCCGACGGTGGCCACGAGCATCGTGGCCTGGGACGGGAACAGGCCGATCGCCACGGTCAGGGCGAAGCCCGCCGCCGCGAACAGGGCCGCGAACAGCATGTACCAGCGGCCCCGGTCATGTGTTCGCCCGCCCACGGTGTCGGCCTGCTCCAGCGCGTCCAGCGCCTCGTCTCTTCGCATCACGCTCTCCGTTCGCTCAACCTGTTGTCAGAATGTCACTCACTTTCCAACTTGGCAAGTACTTTCCGCTTGAGGGAAACGTGTGGGAGGCGTCCCCGATCCCCCGTTCCACAAGCGGTATCCGTCACCGGGTACGCCTCTCATCACTGGTACGGAGAACGTCCCGCATGCACTAGCTTGGTGCAGATCATGGCCGTGAAATCTGATCTCGAACTCCTGCGTGCCTACGAGCCCGTGCTCATGTGCACCAAGGGAGAACTCTTCTTCCCCACCGACGTGGACGCCTACGTACGCAATTGCAGCTTGTGGATGGACGAGCCGGGCGTACGCGAGAGCCTCCTCGTCCCAGCGGGGGAACTCACCCTGGACCGCCTCTCCCAGGCCGAGGAGGAGTGGCCCGGACGCCACAAGCACCTGCGCTTCGTCCAGGAGGAGACCCTGCGGGAGGAGGCCCGCCGCTACAAGGGCGTGGCCCGCACCGTCATCCCCAAGAGCGGCCGCCTGGCGGCCGTCGGCGTCCTGGGCCGGGTCCTGGACATCCTGATGAAGATCTCCCTGCTCATCCGTGGCGCGGTGCCCGGCGGTGTCACCTTCGCGGCGGTGACCCGCTACCGGGAGCGCGTCGACGACGGAAGGGCCACCTACTACGGCCGGGTCACCCGCGAGGGCGGCTACATCATCCTCCAGTACTGGTTCTTCTACGCGATGAACGACTGGCGGACCATCTACGGCGGTGTCAACGACCACGAGGCCGACTGGGAGCGCGTCACCGTCTACGTCGTGGAGAACCCCGACGGCACCACCCGACCCGTCTGGGTGGGCGCCTCCTCGCACGAGTACCACGGCGACGACCTGCGTCGCAGCTGGAACGACCCCGACCTGCACCGGGAGGGCGACCACCCCCTCGTCTACGTCGGAGCGGGCTCCCACTCCCACCAGGTGCTGCCCGGCGACTACCTCATCCAGGTCGACCCCTCCTTCCTGCACGGGCCCATCCGCGCCTGGAGGTGGATCACCCACAGGATCTTCCGCGCGGACAGCGCGCTCAACCGGCACGGCATCGGCGTCCCCTTCGTCGACTACGCGCGCGGCGACGGCATGCGCCTGGGCCCCGGCGGCGACCGCGAGTGGTGCGCCGTCCTCATCGACGACGAGACCCCCTGGCTCAGGGGGTTCCGCGGTCTGTGGGGACGCGACACGGGCGACTTCTTCGAAGGCGAGCGCGCGCCCAGCGGCCCCCGCTACGAACGCGACGGCACCATCCGCCGCTCCTGGGCCGATCCGCTGGCCTGGGTGGGCCTACAGAAGGTCGCCCCCACAGAGACCGCCGCACGCGCCGAGCTGCGCTCCCACGTACGGGCCCTGGAAGGGCGCCTGCGCGCCCTGGACGCGGAGGTCCTCAACCGCCGGGACCAGCTGCGCCAGCTCGACTCGGCCCGCATGGTCCTGAGCCGTGAGGCCCACACCCGTCCGGGCGCCCGCGAGTACGCCGAGCGCATCGCCGCCCTGGAGATGGAGCTGGCCGAGATATACGAGACCCGGGTGCTGATCGCCGACGAGCGCGACACCCATCTGCGGTCCCTGAACAGCGACACGCCCCTGGTGCCCTCACCCACCGGACACCTCAAGGCGCCGCACCTGCCCTACTCCTCCGGGACACAGCGCGCCACCCGCTTCCTGCACCTGTGGGTGGCCCTGAGCACCCCTCTCCTGCTGGTCTCGCTCGCCCTGCCGCTGTTCCTGCTGGACGCGCAGTACACCCTCTACGCGATGCTCGGCGTCGTCGTGGCCTTCGCGGCCGTCGACTCCGTCGCCCGCCGCAAGTTCGTCCAGTACCTCATCGGACTGGCGGTCATCGCCGTGGTGGTCGGGCTCGTCGTGGGGCTCGTGCTCGCCTTCGTCATCAACTGGCGTATCGCCATCACCGTCCCCATCGCCGTGATCGTGGTGGTGCTGCTCGTGGTGAACATCCGGGAACTGCTGCGCCGCTGACCTTCCCCGTGCTGTCGTCCCGCGCGGGCACCGGCCGCCCGCGCGGGACCTGACGGCGACACCGCGACCGGCCCGCCGCCCGCGGTGGCACGATGGAGGCATGGACGATGCGCTCTTCGGAAGCCCGCCCGTGAACGTGGCGCCCGGTGCCGTGCACCTGCCCGGGTGGCTGACCCCCGCCACCCAGACCGACCTGGTCCGGCGCTGCCGCGACTGGGTGCGCGGGCCCGCGGGGATGCGCCGGCACACCATGCCGCGCGGCGGGGTGATGAGCGTGAGTATGGCTAGTCTCGGCTGGCACTGGCAGCCCTATTCCTACGCGCGGACCCTGCCCGACGGCACACCCGTCCAGCCCTTCCCGGACCTCCTCGGCGACCTGGCCGCGCGTGCCGTGACGGCCGCCTACGGTGCTCCACCCCCGCCCGGCGCCGATCCCTACGACGTCGCCCTGGTCAATTTCTACGACGCCGACGCCCGCATGGGCATGCACCAGGACCGCGACGAACTCTCCCGCGAACCCGTGGTCTCCCTCAGCCTCGGCGACACCTGTGTGTTCCGCTTCGGAAACACCGAGACCCGCACCCGTCCCCACACCGACGTCGAACTGCGCAGCGGCGACCTGTTCGTCTTCGGCGGCCCCTCCCGTATGGCCTACCACGGCGTTCCCCGCACCCGGCCCGGTACCGCACCGCCCGACCTGGGCCTGGACGGGAGGCTCAACATCACCATCCGTGCCTCCGGACTGCGCGGCTGACCCGACCCTCCACCGGCGCTGGCGTGTCGGCGCGCGTTCGTCCGTCCGCCGCGCCAGGATCGGCGTATCCCTCCGAGGGTGTGCTCCCGGCCCCGCGTGGGACGGCACCACCCGGGCCGGCCGCCCCTACCGTACGGGGGAGCGCTCCCCGGGGGCGGTTCCGGAGACGGCGGACCGCGGCCCGGGAAGCCGTACCCGGTCCGGACCGCCAGGCCACGCACAGGAGGGCAGCGCAGATGACCGATCCCCCGCCCGAACGCATCATGGCCCTGGGCCGCCGACGGGCCGCGTTGCCGGAGCGCGGTCCCGGCCCGGTCCGCGCGGTCCTCTACCGCGAGGGGCGCCGCGAGCGCGAGACCGACACCGTCGCCGAGGCCCGCCGCGCCATGGGCCGCGATCCCGGCCTCATCGCCTGGATCAGCATGAGCGTGCCCGACCGGGGCCAGCTCACCGAGGTCGCCGGGCTCTTCGGCCTGCCCGGGCTGGCGCTGGAGGACGCCATCGTCGCCCACCAGCGCCCCAAAGCCGAGGTCTACCGGGGCGTGCTCTTCCTCGTACTGCGCCCGGCCCGCTACGACACCGCGCGCGAGTCCGTCGAGGTCGACGAGATCCACCTCTTCGCCGGACACGACTTCGTGGTCACCATCGGCCACACCGACCAGGTGGACTTCGAGACCGTCCGCGATTTCCTGGAGTCCGAGCCCCGTGTCCTCGCCTACGGCACCCTGGCCGTGGTCCACGCCGTCCTGGACCTGGTCGTGGACGGCTACGCCCCCGTGGTCTCCGAACTCCAGGACGACATCGACGAGGTGGAGACCCAGGTCTTCAGCGGCGACGCCAAGGCATCGCGGCGCACCTACCGCCTCGCCCGCGAGGTCATCCTCCTGTCGCGGGCCGTCGAACCGCTGGGCGCCGTCATGGACGGCCTCATGGATCCGCTCTCCCGGCATCCGGACCGCCCCCGGGCCCGACCGGACCAGTACACGGTGACCTCCGTGCCGCAGGGTGATCCCCACGCCCCGCCGGGGCGGCGGGACATCGCGGCCGCCGTCCCCTTCCACGTACCCGTCGAGAAGCGCGGCGAGATACACCACCGCATGCGCGACGTCGCCGACCACGTCACCGCCGTACGCGAGCGCGTCGACGGCTTCCGCCAGCTGTTGCAGAACATCATGTCGGTCAACAGCGCCCTCATCGACCAGGCGCAGAACGAGGCCATGAAGAAGGTCTCCTCCTGGGGCGGCATCCTGGTCGTGCCCACCCTGTTCTCCTCGGTGTACGGGATGAACATCGATCCCGAGCCCGGCTTCCGCTGGGCGTTCAGCTGGTCGCTGACCCTGGTTCTCATGGCGCTGTCGAGCTTGAGCCTCTACATTGTCTTTCGTCGCAACGGTTGGCTCTGACGGTGGTGGAGATGACGGGGAACGGATCCGCGGAGCGCGAGGTGCTGCGTCTCATGACCGGGCCCTGGGTCGCCCGGGCGGTGGCCACCGCGATCGAACTGGGGGTGCTCGACCGCCTCGCCGAGGGCGCCGCGGACACCGAGACCCTGGCCGGAGGGCTCAGCCTGCATCCTGACCGGCTGGGCCGCCTGCTGCGCCTGCTCGCGGCGGTCGGGGTCCTGCACGGAGACGAGGGGCGCTACCGGCCCACCGGGGTCGGTGCCGTCCTGCGCCGCGACCACCCCTCGGGCCTGGCGGACCTGGCCCTGCTGTACGAGAGCGACATGTTCACCGCCGCGTGGGCACGCCTGGCCGACAGCGTGCGCACTGGCGAGACCGCCTTCGAGGCCGCCTACGGCACCGACGTGTTCACCCACCTGGAGAACCACCCTGGGGACGCCGCGCGCTACACGGCGGGGATGGCCGCGGGCGGGCGGTTCTCCACCGCGATCCCCGATGTCCACGACTTCACCGGGGCACGCACGGTCGTCGACCTCGGCGGAGGCGACGGCGAGCTCCTCGCCACCGTCCTGGACCGTGCGCCCCGAGCCCGCGGCGTACTGCTGGAGCGCCCGCCCGCCCTGGCCGCCGCACGCGCCCGCCTCGGTGCGCTCGTCGACGCGGGCCGGTGCGAGCTGGTGGAGGGCGACTTCCTCCGGGGCGTACCCGGGGGAGCCGACGTCTACCTGCTCAGCCGCGTCCTGCACAACTGGTCGGACGAGGAGGCGCGCACGGTGCTGCGCCACTGCCGCGAGGCGATGGCCCCCGACGGGCTGGTGCTCATCGCTGAGCGCGTCCTGCCCGACGAGGGCCTGCCCTGGCTCCCGCTGGTCCTCGACGCGCACATGATGGTGATGACCACCGGCGCCGAGCGCACCGAGAGCGAGTACGAGGGGCTGCTGCGCTCCGCCGGGCTCACCACCCGCCGCATCCTCGACCTGCCCCTGGAGATGCGGCTGCTCGTGGCGGGGCCCGGGCGAGCCGCCCCCTGACCCGGCCCCACCGTTCGGAGCGCACGGCTGAAGAGGGGGCCCGGGTCCAGGACGCACTCCCGGCCAGCCCTCAGGAACGATCGAGCAGGCGACGGATCTCCTCCGCCTCGCCCCTGGCGGCGACCGCGTGCCACTCGGACTCCAGCAGCTTCTCGCGCCACCGCTCAGCGGCCTCGGCCGCGCTTCCGCCCAGACGCCGGACCTGGTCCTCCACCGCGATCCGCGTCCGCTCGCGATCCCCCCGGTCGACCGCGAACGCGATCCCGGCGCCCGCGAGGAAGGCCAGGCACAGGAACCAGGCGAAGCCGTTGCCGGAGACCAGGCCCAGCACCACCAGGAGTCCGGACATGACCAGGAGACCCCACATGTACACCAGGGCCGTGCCCTCGTGGACCCAGCGTGTGCGCAGTTGGGTCTCGGCACGTCGCAGGTCCGCTGGGTCGGCTCCGTTAGAGGTGATCTTCACCCGCACGCCCTGCGAGGTGAGCGTGCTGGAGTCCTCCGCCGGGGCGGCGGCCTCGGCGGCCAGCTTCTCGGCGCCGTCCATCACTACCGGGCTCTGTAGGACCAGGGCGAAGGTGCGGCGGTGGGGAGGGGCGTCCTGGCGGGCCAGGTCGTCGCCGAGCAGTTCGCCGACACTTCCCACGGTGTCGGTCCACCGCGGCAGGGCGACGTCCTGAGCGCCGTTCTCGACGACCGCGCGCAGCGTGTTCGCGCGGGCGATCAGCGGGGCCTCCTCGGCGCTTCCCTCCTCGACGAGCAGGCGCAGGGTCTGGTCCAGGAACTCGGCGCTGACCTCGTCGGGGGCGAGTGCCTCCAGGGGCGTCTCCTCGCTGCCGAGCGCGGCGATCCCGGCGACGCCCTCGCGCAGGTCGGCGATCCGCTGTGCCGCCTCGGCGCGCCGGGCGATCCCCTGCGGCCTCCTGTTGGGAGGGGACCCACGCCGGGAGGCCCGTACGGAGGGCTCCTTGGCGGCGGGGATCAGGGACGCGGTCAGATCGGCGGACTCCGGCATGTCCACCTCCTGCTGGGACCAGTGCTGAACCGTGGACAGCAGCAGGTGCTCGCGGGCGTCGTCGCCGAAGGAGCCGTCCGCGGTGAGCAGCCACAGAGCGCGCTGTCCCCGGGACGCCTCCGCTGAGGGCTCGGGCAGGTGGGGGAGCAGTTCGGCGGTCGCCTCCTCGCCCATGGCGCGGGCGTGCTCGGCCCGGGTCAGGGCGGTGGCCAGTGCCGCGAAGTGGCGGGCGCGGGAGGCGTCGCGCCGGGCGGCCTCGTCGAAACGGACACGGGCGGTGCCCACGTCGTCGGCCAGCAGCGCGTGCAGGCCGTGCGCGGCCGGGACGAGCCAGTACCCGGGTACGTCCGTCAGTTCCAGGCGGGGGAGGGAGACGCCGTCGAGCATCTGGAGGGTGCGGTGCCGGGCGAGGGCCGCGCCGTCGAACAACGCCAGGGTGGTACGGATGTCGCTGAGCCCGACGAAGGCGTCGAGGGAGGCCGCGACGCGGTCCAGCCGCTGTTCGAGTGTGCCCCGGATGCGGGACAACTCCGAGTCCATCCTCGTACGGTCGCTTCTCAGCTGGTGGTAAGCCGAGTCCAGGCTGTCCTCGAGCTCCTGGATCCTGCGGTTCTGCGAATAGTCGGTCCAACTCATAGGTCCCTTTCTCACACACACCGGTGGTGATACGGCGCGCCGCGGAGTGTGACGACCCGGGTGGGCATCCGGTTCCGAGGCCCCGGGGCCTCCGGGAACGGGACGCACCGCGGGGCGGGGCCTCCCGTGTGTCGTGTGCTGCTGCGTGTTTCCCCTCGTGTCTGTCCGATCACCCCTGGGGCCTTGGTGTCGGAGATCACGTCCCCTATGATTGGGAGCGCTCCCAGAAAGGAAGACCCATGAACGAGCCGACACTGCCAGCCAGTCTCCTCTTCGGTACCGCCACCGCCGCCTACCAGGTGGAAGGGGGCGTGCACGAGGGCGGTCGGGGTCCCTCCATCTGGGACACCTACTGCCGAACCCCCGGGCGCGTGGCCCGGGGCGAGACGGGGGACGTGGCTTGCGACCACTACCACCGCTACGGCGAGGACGTCGCCTTGCTCGCCGACCTGGGCGTGGACCTGTACCGCTTCTCCGTGGCCTGGCCGCGGGTGCAGCCCACCGGTGGGGGACGCCCCAACCAGGAAGGGCTCGCCTTCTACGACCGCCTCGTGGACACCATCCTCGGCGCCGGGATCGAACCCGTCATCACCCTCTACCACTGGGACCTGCCCCAGGCCCTGGAGGACGAGGGCGGCTGGCGGGTCCGCGACACCGCCTACCGCTTCGCCGAGTACGCCCGCATCGTCGCAGACCGACTCAGCGACCGGGTCAATCGGTGGATCACCCTCAACGAGCCCTTCTGCTCGGCCTTCGTCGGCCACGCCGTGGGTCGCCACGCACCCGGAACCCGGGAGGGCACGCCCGCGCTGGCCGCCGCGCACCACCTGCTGCTGGCCCACGGCATGGCCACCGGCGAGCTGCGTGCGGCCGCGGCCGGGGAAGTCGGAATCACCCTCAACCCGGACCATCTGCTGCCCGCCACCGACTCCGACGCCGACCGCGCCGCCGTGGAACGGTCCCGCACACTGCACAACCGCGTGTGGCTCGACCCCATCTTCACCGGCGCCTACCCCGACAACGAGGACGAGGTCTGGGGCGAGCTGGCCGACGGCTCCTACCGCGCCGAGGGCGACCTGGACATCATCGGGCAGCCCCTGGACTTCGTGGGCGTCAACTACTACCGGCCCCTCATGCTGCGCGACGCTCCGCACGCCGAGGCCGACCCGGCCGCGCGCACCGCGGTGGACATCCGCGCCGAGCGGGTGGCCATCGAGGGGGTCCGGCACACCACCATGGACTGGCCGGTCGTTCCCGGTACCTTCGCCGACCTGCTCATCGACCTGAACCGGCGCTACCCGAACCTGCCGCCCATCCTCATCACCGAGAACGGTTCCGCCGAAGACGACCAGCCCGACGAGGACGGCCGGGTCAGCGACACCGGCCGCGTTGAATACCTGCGCGACCACCTGGACGCACTGGCGCGGGCCATCGACGCCGGGGTGGACGTGCGGGGCTACTTCGTGTGGTCGCTGCTGGACAACTTCGAATGGGCGTTCGGCTACGACCGCCGCTTCGGCCTGGTCCGCGTCGACTACGAGCTCCTGGAGCGCCACCCCAAGGACAGTTACCACTGGTACCGCGACTTCCTGACCTCACACCGTGCGCGCAGGGTCGACGAGCTGGTGGCCCGACAGGAGGATTAGCCCCGGGGCGCGGAAGCCTCCACAGTGGTCCCCGTCCTCCCAACGCCGTGTTGGAGAAAGCCTCCCGCGTGCGGCAAGCTGGGGGAAACCGGTCAACGAGGACTGTGGGATCAATGACGGAACGGGGATCGGGTATGTCGGTGCCGCAAGAGTCGGTTTCGGGCACGAGCGGCAGCCTGCGGGCCGCGCAGCGGATGCTTCAGTTGCAGAACAGCCTGGTCGGACTGTTGCGCACCAAGCCCTTCAGCCAGATCTCCTACAAGGAGATCACCGAGGGCGTGGACATCGACCGATCCACCGTTTACCGCTACTACAACCACAAGAACCAGGTGCTCCAGGCCGCCGTGGACGTGCGGCTGACCGCGTTCGCCTCCCAGCTCGACCTCACCTTCGGCCGTATGGAGTCGATCGACGGCTACATGGGCCGCCTGGTGGACGCATGGGCGGGCCTGTGGCTGGAGTCGGGCGGGCTGCTGGCCGCCGTCTCCGGGCTGGGCGCCGAACCCGGCCCGCAGCGACAGTGGTGGCGTGAGCGCACCGAACCCTGGGTGGAGGCCGTGCGTGAGGCCGTGGAGGTTGCCCGATTCGTGGAGGAGCTGCCCAAGGACAGCCGTCCCGCGCGCCCGATCGCCGAGATGGTGGTGGGCATGTGCCTGTCCACGTTCAACAACGAGCTGACCGTGGAGCACACCGTCGAGCACCGCACGATGGTCCGGGACCTGTTGCTGGACGCGGTGCTGCGCACCATGGGCCGGGTGTGAGGGTGCGGTCAGGCGTGCTGGCGAGCCACGTTGCCGAACGCGCCCACGACCGCGCCGAACGCGAACATCGACGCTTCGTCCTCGTCCATGTGCACGATGCCTGCGGGGATGTGGATCCGGTAGGGCTTGGCCTCGCCCGGAAGGATGTTCAGGCCGTCGATGATCCCCTGTCCCTCCAGCATCAGAAGAGCCTCCTCGACCCTTCCGGTCCGGTCGCCGCGAGACCATATCGACATATGTCAAACCCTAACTACGGCCGGGGCCGGAACAAAGCCACTCGGGAACGGCACCACAGGGGCAGAGCGGTCCACTGTTTCCCGGGCCGGAAGTCCAGCCCTGTCGCGCTCCGGAAAGTCCGTTCCGGTATGCGCGGGGAGTAACCCAGTGATACCACCGGTCGGCGCTGGGCGTTTACGCGAACACCTTTTCCCGTGCTGGCCGGAACCGGCCACCGCCCGGCGGAGCGGGCGCGTGCCCGTGCTCGGCGTCGACCGGGCGGGAGCGGAGGGGCGGTACGGGATCCGGGCGGGGTCGGCTGCGGTCGGCATGGCACTCCTTCGAAAAGCAGGGCACGGCCGCACGGAAGCACGGCAGAGGTGTTTCCTTCGGCCGCCGATATTTTCGAGAGCCTAGGGAAAAGTGCCGCCGCTCACCCGCCGAACACTGATTTGCGTCCTCTACGTCGGAAATGTCTGCTCTATTGGCCTGTCGGTCCAAGGCCGGGGCGTGTCACCGTTCCGGCTGGTGCGCAGAACGCGTGCGCGACCCCTTGGCGCTGGTGTGGCCGGACCCGGCCGACCGCGCGGAGGACGTCCGTGCCAGCCCGCTGAACAGTACTGACGTTCTCCCGTGCAGCTGTTTTCGCAAGGGACACACGGGCACAGGTGTGTCCGGGGGTGCCAGTGGGGTTGTCCCGGCGGGCGTGCCGTTGGATCCTGACGGCGTCTACCGGACCGGCGTGGCTGGGCGGAAGCATACGAACGATCGGAGGCCGGCGCCCCCGTTCCCGGGAAACCGTGGTGGCCCCGGAAGTCCCGGAGCCCTCCCCGGACGTCCCCGCGTTCAGACCAGCCGTGCCAACGAGCCCCGACCTTCTCCTGCGAACCCGACTGGACCGAGGCCGACCGGGCCGCGGGCACACCTGCCGTGCCAGGCGGCCCGGGGCGGCCCTGGGCCGTGTTCTCCTCGGGGCTTCGGGCGCGTCGTTGTTCGGGCGGCCCCGGGGCGGGGAACCTTCGGTGTACACGGAGACGGAGTCTCCTCAGCCGTTCCCCCGGTTCCCCCGAGTCCGTAGGGTGGAGGCGCACGGATGCGTGCGCGGAGCCGGTCCGGGGCAGCGTGGACGGATGCCCCGGACCAGCCGCTACGAACCGGTGGAGGTGGACGCCCCCGTGTGAGGGGCGCCCGACGGATGCGACCGGCACGGACGCACCCCTGGCTCCCTAGCGGTGGGGAGTCCTGATGACCGCGGCGAGGATCCCGGTGGCGAGCATCATCGTCAGACCCACGATCATGAGTACGAAGGCGGCGGTTCCGACCATGGTGTTTCCTTAGTGTTCGTTGTTCCCGTGCGCCGTGTGCGGCGCACGCCGCGCTGGTGCCGCCCGGGGACCGGGAGCGGCGCGTACTTCTTCGGGGGATCACCCTATCCCGGCTGCGTGCCGCCACCGCGCCGGGTGCCGGCTCTGACCAGCGTGGTCGTCGACACGCTCCCGGGAGCCGCTGACGGGGTCCGCGGGGGCGGGTTCAGCTGCGGGCCCAGGCCCTCTGATAGGCCCGCACCAGCCATCGGTCGGCCCAGTCACAGTCGGGTTCCTCAGGAAGAGCGGACGTCTCGCACAGCCCGCTCAGCCGTCTCTCCAGTTCGCCGGCCCGTGTCAGCGCCTCGGTACGGCTGTGTTCGCCGCGCCGCAGTTCACGCAGCCAGGTGCGGTCGGGTTCGGGCATGGGCAGGGTCATGCGGCCGGTCTCCAGCAGTTCCACACCCTGGATGCCCAGCCGGACCATGTGGTAGGCGAACTTGGTGTCGAAGCCGTACCTGTCGATGAGTTCGGGCCGGTTGGTGTGCTTGCCGCCGCGCAGGCCCTCCATGCGGTCGCGCTGGGCGCGCAGGTAGCCCAGGAAGCGCCTGCCCGCCTTGCGGGAGAGCAGCCGGTCGGTGTTGGCGATCAGATCGCGGCCGGTCTCGGTGACGGTGACGATCTCGCTCTCGGGCACGAACAGGGGCAGCAGGACGGTGGGATTGCCGTCCAGGGCCAGCCGCATCCACTTGCGCAGCGAGTAGACGGTCAGGTCCAGATCGCCCGGCCCCGACCGGGCGTGCTCGGGCTGGGTGCGATAGACGTACTGCTCGAAGGAGCGCAGGCCGATGACGTACTCGGGCGGTTCCACACAGATGCCCATCTCGTCGCGGTCGTCCTGGTCGGAGACGGTGATGCCGTGGACCCCGGAGCCGACCTGGCACCGCAGGACGGTCTTCCTCTCCGCGATCCGGGCGAACTCGGGGATGGAGTGCTTCACCGGCGGCTCCTGTTCTCCTGTGGTGCTGGCACGGGCACCGGGGCGCCGTCCGGCAACCTATCCGGTTCGGCTCGGAAACCACGAGTGTTTTTCCGCGGAGCGCTCCTCGGTGCCCGTGCGCGCCGGGTGCCGTGGCGGCGCGGCCGGGGGCCGTTCAGTGGTCCGGGGCGACCGGTGCCCTTCCGCGCATGCGGTTCGGTAGTTGCTGGTAAGCCCTTGAAACCGTTTACTTGTCCGGGTACGCACCTTTTGTTGATGCAGCGAGCGCAGAAAGCAGGCCCGTGCCCCCCGTGACACCCGAGGGTCCCACCCCCCAGATCGACACCTCCGTTCCGCACAACGCCCGTATATGGAACTACTGGCTGGGCGGCAAGGACAACTACCCGGTGGACCGGGAGATGGGCGAGCAGATCCGCTCGTTCTTTCCCGAGATCGTGGACAACGCGGTCGCCGACCGGAGCTTCCTCGCCCGTGCGGTCACCCACCTGGCCCAGGAGGAGGGCATCCGGCAGTTCCTGGACATCGGTACCGGGCTGCCCACCCACAACAACACCCACGAGGTCGCCCAGGCGATCACCCCCGACGCCCGGGTGGTCTACGTGGACAACGACCCGCTGGTACTCGCGCACGCCCGCGACCTGCTCACCGGCACGGACCGGGGCGCCACCGGCTACGTCGACGCCGACCTGCGCGATCCGGACACCATCCTGGAGGCGGCGGCGCGGACCCTGGACCTGTCCCGGCCGGTGGCACTGATGCTGCTGGGCGTGGTCAACTTCGTCGCCGACGACACCGAGGTCCGATCGCTCATGGACCGGCTCCTGGACGCCCTGGCCCCGGGCAGCTTCCTGGTGCTCTCCCACCCCACCGACGACCTCGACCCCGAGCGGGCACACCAGGTGGCGGCGGCCTGGAACGAGAGCGGAACCCCCGAGCTCACCATCCGCACGGCGGCGCAGATCACCGCGCTCTTCGACGGCCTGGAACTGCTGGAGCCGGGTGTGGTCTCCTGCGCGCTGTGGCGCTCCGGTCCCACCGAAGCGGGCGGGACGCCCCGCCCGGTAGCCGAGTACGGCGGTGTGGCCCGCAAGGGATGAGCTCTGCGCGTGCACGCCGACGGCCCCGGCAGGGGCCGCGGCCGCGCGTCCCGAGTGGAGGAACGGTCCCTGAACGCAGGGCACCGGTACGGCGACGAGCAGTGAGGTGGACACCGATGAGCGGTGAGCGACCGATGATCGACACGACGGTCCCGCACTCGGCGAGGGTGTGGAACTACTGGCTGGGCGGCAAGGACAACTACCCGGTGGACCGGGAGGCGGGCGACCAGTTCCTGAGCGTGTTCCCCGGCATCGCGCAGATGGCGCGGGCCTCGCGCGCCTTCCAGCAGCGCGCCGTGCGCTACCTGGCGGGGGAGGTGGGTATCCGGCAGTTCCTGGACGTGGGGACCGGGCTTCCCACGGCCAACAACACCCACGAGGTGGCGCAGTCGGTGGCGCCCGAGGCCCGGATCCTCTACGTCGACAACGATCCCCTGGTGTTGACGCACGCCCGGGCCCTGCTGACGAGCACCCCCGAAGGGCGCACGCAGTACGTCCACGCCGACCTGTACGAACCCGAGGTGATCCTGGAGCAGGCGGCCGGGCTGCTGGACATGGACCAGCCGGTCTCGCTGATGCTGCTGGGCGTCCTGGGGCATGTGCAGGAGTACGAGGAGGCCGTCTCGATCGTGCGGCGCCTGCTGGCGGGGCTGCCCCCGGGAAGCCACCTGACGGTCAGTGAGGGCAGCAACGTCCACAGCAAGGAGAACGTGGACGCCCAGGACGAGTACAACGACAGCGGCGCGGTGCCCTACGTCCCGCGCAGTCCCGAGCAGATCGGTGGTTACCTGGAAGGGCTGGAGCTGGTCGAGCCCGGGCTGGTGCCGGTGACATGCTGGCGGCCCCCGGTGATGGGGGACAGGCTCCCGGACGAGGTGGACCAGTACGGCGGTGTGGCCCGCAAGGCCTCCTGAGGCCTGTCGGGAGGCGGGGCGCCCCGGCCCCGTGCGCGGCACGTTCACCAAGGCCGCCGCGGGCCTGGTGCTGACGGTGTCCCGTGCCCCCTACCTGTTCCGAAAGGCTCCTGTGCCGGGCGGGAGCGCCGGGTTCGGCCCGGTGCTCCCGCCCGTGCGCTTCCGCGGCTCGACAGCGTGGACAGGAGAGACCGGCCAGGGGCTGGAGGCGTTCGGCCCCGCGCGTCCTCTCCCACACGTCGTGGCGGGCCCAGAAGCGCCGGAGATCCTCGCTGTGGATCTCAGCTCGCCGACGAGCTCCCCCGGGCTCGGTGCTGTTCGGGGGCCTCAAGCAGTCGGGTGTCGGACGCGGGCACGGCACCGGGGTGCTGGACGCCTACACCGAGACCGAGGAAGTCAAGCTCCGCCTGTGAGGTCGAGGACCGGCGAACCGGTCAGGGCCCGGCGCCATGCCCCCGGACGGTTGTCGGTGCGCGGTCCTAGGGTGCGGGTATGGGAAGTCGAATTCAGGTGATCTCCATTGACGCGATCGACGTCAAGGCCGTGGCCGTGTTCTGGAGCCGGGTGCTGGACTGGCCCATCGTGGAGGAGTCCGAGGACGGGGTCGGGCTCGCACCGGCCGAGGGGGCGGCCCCCGGGATCGTCGTGCTGCCCGTGCCCGAGGGCAAGACCGTCAAGAACCGCCTGCACCTGGACCTGCGCGTCACGGGTGGGCTGACGGTGGCCCAGGAGGTGGAGCGGCTGCTGGGTCTGGGCGCGGTGAAGGTCGACGTGGGACAGCCCCAGAACGCCGGGTGGACGGTACTGGCCGACCCCGAGGGCAACGAGTTCTGCCTGCCGCACGGACGCGACGACACCCCCTGACCCGCTGCTCCCAGCCCGGCTCCGCGCTCGGACCGCCGGCGTCCGCCTGGGCCGTGGGGCGTGGTCCCCTCATGCGCCCCCTGGCACCAGGTCTCCGTTCGGACCGCGTCCCATGAGCTTTTGAGCTGCCTGAGCGGCCGGCAGGCCTTCTCTGCGGCGGCCAGCGCTGTGAGGTGGAGCCTCGGCGAGACCGGTGAGACCGGGCTTGACGCCGCCGCCCGCGTTCGTCCCGGACTCCGACACCACGCACAGCAGGCGCCCCGAGGGCGTGGTGCGGACCGCGGCGACGCGGGAGAACCCTGACGTCGCGTCCGGGCCGTCGAAGCCGGGCAGGACGAGCGGGCGGATTACGGGCATGGGGTGGCACTCTGCCAGCGCCGTGGGGTGCGCTCCGGTCCGTCTCGGCTCGTCGGGAAGCGGCTTCTCGCCGTAGCGCGGGGACTCCCACAGCAGGGGTCTGAGCGGTTCGGGACCGGACCTGTGGTAGCCGAGCACACGCACCACGTAGGAGGCCGGATCCGTGTCCTCGCCGAGCGTCACGACCTGGGACGGCTCGCGGCCCAGGCCATCGGCCAGGCGGCGGGGTGGGAAACGGCACGGCCGCCGCGGGGTCCTCCCACCCGCCCCCCGGCGGCCGTGCGCTTCCCGCGGCCCCTGGTCAGTCCCTGGGGCGCTGGTCGATGATGCGGCGGAACTTGCCCACCGAGCGCTCGATCTGCTCGGGGTCGACCACGTCCACGGTCACGCTCACACCCACTTTGTCCTTGACCGTGGCCACGATCTCCCTGCTCAGGGCCACACGCCGCTCGGGGGCGCAGTCCGGGGCGGCCTCGATGCGCACGGCCATGCGGTCCAGGCGGCCCTCCTTGGTGAGCACCAGCTGGAAGTGCGGGGCGAGCCCGTCCAGGCCCAGGACGATCTCCTCGATCTGGGTGGGGAAGACGTTGACGCCGCGCAGGATGATCATGTCGTCGCTGCGTCCGGTGACCTTGTCCATGCGGCGCATGGGACGAGCGGTGCCCGGGCGCAGCGTGGTCAGGTCGCGGGTGCGGTAGCGGATGACGGGCATGGCCTGCTTGGTGAGCGAGGTGAAGACCAGTTCCCCGTTCTCGCCGTCGGGCAGCACGTCCTGGGTGACGGGGTCGAGCACCTCGGGGTAGAAGTGGTCCTCCCACACGTGCAGGCCGTCCTTGGTCTCCACGCACTCGTTGGCCACACCGGGTCCCATGACCTCCGACAGCCCGTAGATGTCCACGGCGTGGATGCCGAAGCGCTCCTCGATCTCGCCGCGCATCTTCTCGGTCCAGGGCTCGGCGCCGAAGACGCCGATCCTGAGCGAGGTGCTACGCGGGTCGATTCCCTGATGCTCGAACTCGTCCAGCAGTGTCAGCATGTAGCTGGGGGTGATCATGATGATCTCTGGCTGGAAGTCCTGGATGAGCTGGACCTGCTTGGCGGTCTGTCCCCCGGAGGCGGGGATGACCGTGCAGCCGAGCTTCTCGGCGCCGTAGTGGGCCCCGAGGCCGCCGGTGAAGAGGCCGTAGCCGTAGGAGATGTGGGCCTTGTGCCCGGGGCGGCCGCCCGCGGCGCGGATGGAGCGGGCCACGACCTCGGCCCAGGTGTCGATGTCCTCGCGGGTGTAGCCGACGACGGTGGGGCGGCCCGTGGTCCCGCTGGAGGCGTGGATGCGGCTGACCTGCTCCTGGGGGACGGCGAACATCCCGAAGGGGTAGTTCTCTCGCAGGTCGGCCTTGGTGGTGTGCGGGAAGTGGCGCAGGTCCTCGAGTTCCTTGAGGTCCTCGGGCCGCACTCCGGCCTCGTCGAACTTCCTGCGGTACAGGGGCACGTTGGCGTAGGCGTGTTCCAGGGTCCACCGCAGGCGCTTGAGTTGCAGGGCGCGCAGCTCGTCGACACTCATGCGCTCGGCCGGGTCCAGGAGTTCGGGCGAGGGTGCCTGTCCCAGGCGGGGGGCTGTGCCGGCCGCCCGCATGGTGGTGTCGTGGATTGCCATGGGCCTCTCCATGTACTGTGCGCGGGACCCGCCAGGGGCGGTGCCTGGGAGGGGTGAGCGGGTGTGTGCGCGGGTCGGGGCTGTACGGTCCGGTGCGGAGCGGACCGACTTGCTTACTGACCGAACGTTCGGTTACTAATGCATTAACGCAGTCTCCTGGCAGCCGTGTCAAGGAGAGATGTCGATGATTTCACAGGTGGCGGTGGCCTCGACCACCGCCGTTAACATGGGAGGCCGCACGTGAGCGAGGTCTACTTGGTCGACGGGGTGCGAACCCCGCAGGGCCGCTACGGCGGTGCCCTGGCCGCAGTCCGCCCCGACGACCTGGCCGCCACGGCCGTGGCCGAGGCGGTCCGCCGTGCGGGCGTTCCCGGCGAGGTGGTCGACGAGGTCATTCTCGGCGCGGCCAACCAGGCCGGTGAGGACAACCGCAACGTGGCCCGTATGGCGGCGCTGCTGGCAGGACTCGACCCGAGTGTTCCCGGCTACACCGTCAACCGGCTGTGCGCCAGCGGCCTGACCGCGGTGGCCTCGGCCGCCCAGGCCATTCGCGCGGGCGAGGCCGACGTGGTGGTCGCGGGCGGAGTGGAGTCCATGACCCGCGCCCCCTGGGTGATGGCCAAGCCCGGCACCCCCTGGGCCAAGCCGGGAGAGGTCGCCGACACCTCCCTGGGCTGGCGTTTCACCAACCCGCGTTTCGCGAAGTCCGACGCCCAGGCTCCAGCCGACGCCTCCCCCGACGAACTGCGCTACACCCTGTCGATGGGGGAGACGGCCGAGGAGGTCGCGCGCCTGGAGGGCCTCACCCGCGAGGAGTGCGACGCCTTCGCCCTGCGCAGCCACGAGCGCGCGGTCGCGGCCGCCGCGGCGGGCCGCTTCGACGCCGAGACCGTCCCGGTCACAGTGCACGGCCGCAAGGGCCAGACCCACGAGGTCGCCGCCGACGAGGGTCCGCGCCCGGGATCGACCATGGGGAGCCTGGGAAAGCTGCGTCCGGTCTTTCGTGAGGACGGCATCGTCACCGCGGGCAACTCCTCCTCGCTCTCAGACGGCGCCTCGGCCCTGGTGCTGGCCGGTGCCGAGGCCGTGCGCCGCCACGGCCTGACCCCCCGCGCCCGCGTGGTGGCCTCCGCCTCCGCGGGTGTTCCACCGCAGGTCATGGGCCTGGGGCCGGTCCCGGCCACCCGCAAGGTGCTCGATCGGACCGGGTGGGACCTGGACGGGATCGGTGCCGTGGAGCTCAACGAGGCCTTCGCCGCCCAGTCCCTGGCAGTGATGCGCCAGCTCAAGCTGGACGAGGCCCGGGTCAACGCCGACGGCGGCGCCATCGCGCTGGGTCACCCGCTGGGCAGCTCGGGCTCGCGCATCCTCATCACCCTGCTCAACCGCATGGAGCGGGAGGACACCGCCAGGGGCCTGGCCACCCTGTGCGTGGGTGTGGGTCAGGGCACGGCACTGCTGGTGGAGCGCCCGTGACCGAGCACCAGGACACAGAAGAGCAGGGGTTCACGACCCTGGACGTCGACTGGCGCCAGGACCGCGTGGTGGTGGAGTTGCACCGCCCTGAGGCACGCAACGCCATCAACGGGCGGATGATCGCCGAGCTGCACCGGGTGTGCGAGCTGATCGAGGCCGACCCCAGGCCACTGCTGCTCACCGGGCACGGCAACGTGTTCGCTGGCGGCGCCGATATCGCCGAACTGCGCGAACGCGGACGCGAGGAGGCGCTGGCCGGGCTCAACAGCCGCCTGTTCGAGCGCCTGCACCGCCTACGGGCACCCACCGTGGCGGCCGTGGACGGCTACGCGCTGGGCGGCGGCGCCGAGCTGTCCTACGCCTGTGACATCCGCATCGTCACCCCCTCCGCCGTGTTCGCCCAGCCCGAGCCGGGCCTGGGCATCATCGCCGGGGCGGGCGCGTGCTGGCGGCTGCGTGAGCTGGTCGGCGCCTCGGTCGCCAAGCAGGTGCTGCTGGGCGGCTACCGCCTGGACGCCGACGCCGCGCTGCGCCACGGCCTGGCCGCCGAGATCGTGCCCGCCGAGGAGCTGCGCGAGCGCGCCCACGCCCTGGTGGACCGTATGGCCGCCTCCTCCGCGCTGGCCCTGCGCATGACCAAGATGGTCCTGGACGCCGACGGTCCGCACCCGCTGGCCGACGACCTGACCCAGGCGGTGCTGTTCGAGAGCGCCGACAAGCACGACCGGATGACCAGTTTCCTGGAGAGGAAGAAGCGTTGAGCTCCACCGAGCACGGCTTCGCTGAGCAGAGCGTTGACAAGAAGGGCGTTCCCGCCACCGTCGCCGTCATCGGTGGCGGCACCATGGGCGCCGGAATCGTCCAGCAGTTCCTCACCAGCGGCGCGGACGTGGTGCTGGTCGAGGCCACCGGCGAAGCCGCCGAGGCCGGTCGAACCCGGGTGTCAGCCGGTCTGGACAAGGCTCGCAGGCGCGGGAAGATCGACACCGACCCGGCCGGGTTCCTGGCCCGGCTGCGCACGGTCACCGACGCCGCCGACATCCCCGACGACGCGGGGCTGGTCGTGGAGGCCGTGCCCGAGAAGCCCGAGCTGAAGGTCGCCGTACTCACCGCCGCCGAGGCCGCCGTGAGCGAGGACACCGTCCTGGCCTCCAACACCAGTTCGCTGTCGGTCACCGAGCTGGCCGCCGCGCTCAAGCACCCCCGGCGCTTCCTGGGCATGCACTTCTTCAACCCCGTGCCCGCCTCGAAGCTCGTGGAGCTGGTGGCCGCACCCGAGACCGGTACCGAGGTCGTGGCGTCGGTGCGCGGCTGGGTGGGCGCTCTGGGCAAGACCGAGATCGTGGTCAGGGACGCACCCGGGTTCGCCACCAGCCGCCTGGGTGTCACGCTGGGCCTGGAGGCCATCCGCATGGTGGAGGAGGGCGTGGCCTCACCCGCCGACATCGACACCGCCATGGAGCTGGGCTACCGCCACCCCATGGGCCCGCTGCGCCTGACCGACCTGGTGGGACTGGACGTGCGCCTGGCCATCGCCGAGTACCTGGCCGCCGAACTGGGGGACCGGTTCGCCCCGCCGGAGCTGCTGCGCCGTATGGTCGCCGAGGGAAAGCTGGGCCGCAAGAGCGGCCAGGGCTTCCACACCTGGGACGAGGGAGAGTAGAGAGTTGAGCGAGGACACGGCGGCCGGGCAGCAGGCCACACAGGCGGCGGAGTTCAGTGAGGCCGATGGGCTGGCCACGGTGCGGCTGCACACGCCAGCCCTGACCCGGCAGGTCAAGGAGGAGTTGCTGGCGGCGCTGCGGAGCGCGGCGGAGTCCACCACCGCACGCGCCGTGCTGCTGTTGGGCTCGGACAAGGCCTTCTGCGTGGGCCAGGACCTGGCCGAGCACGCGCGGATCCTGGAGGAGAAGCCGCAGGACGCGTTGGACACCGTGCGCGAGCACTACAACCGCATCGTGCAGGCGATGGAGGACATCCAGGTACCGGTCGTGGTCGGTGTCGGTGGCGCCTGCGTGGGCGCGGGGCTGGGTTTCGCGCTGGCAGGTGACGTGCGCGTCGCGGCGCGTCGGGCCAAGTTCGGCACCGCGTTCACCGGGATCGGCCTGGCCTCGGACTCCGGGCTCGCCTACCGGCTGGTGGCCTCGCTGGGCCAGGCGCGGGCCATGGAGCTGATGCTGCTCGGTACGGTCGTCGGCGCCGAGCGCGCTCTAGAGCTGGGGCTGGTCACCGAGGTCGTGGACGACGGCGCCTGGGCCGAGCGGGCCCGTGAGGTGGCCGTTCAGCTGGCTTCGGGGCCCACGAACGCGTTCGTCGCGGCCAAGCGTGAGGTCCGCTCCGCGGCCCAGGGCGGGCGCGAACTGCCCGAGCTGCTGGAGGAGGAGGCCGACTTGCAGAACCAGCTGGGGCAGACGGCCGACCACACGGGTGCGGTCCGCGCCTTCCTGAACAAGGAGAGGCCGGCCTTCACCGGGAGCTGAGCTGGTCTTCAGCGTCCTCCGCCCGGGGACTTGCCCGGGCGGAGGATTCCGGGGATACTAATTACTGACCGAACGTTCGGTTATGAATGGGGAAGAAGCCAATGACCACGCAGACGGCCCAGGCGCCCCCCGGCGCCGACCTGGACTTCCAGGCGGAGTTCGACGCCAAGGTCGCAGCCGACCAGCGCATCGAGCCGCGCGACTGGATGCCCGAGGGCTACCGCAAGACGCTCGTGCGCCAGGTCTCCCAGCACGCGCACTCGGAGATCATCGGCATGCAGCCCGAGGGCGACTGGATCGCCTCCGCGCCCAGCCTGCGCCGCAAGGCCATCCTGTTGGCCAAGGTCCAGGACGAGGCCGGGCACGGCCTGTACCTGTACGCGGCCGCCGAGACCCTGGGCGTGGACCGCGCCGACCTGACCCAGCGCCTCATCGAGGGCCGCCAGAAGTACTCCTCGATCTTCAACTACCCCTCGCTGAACTTCGCCGACGTCGGCGTCATCGGCTGGCTCGTGGACGGCGCCGCGATCTGCAACCAGGTCCCGCTGTGCCGCAGCTCCTTCGGGCCCTACGCCCGCGCCATGGTGCGTATCTGCAAGGAGGAGTCCTTCCACCAGCGCCAGGGCTACGAACTGCTCATGCGCATGATGGAGGGCACCGAGGAGCAGCGCCGCATGGTCCAGGAAGCCGTGGACCGCTGGTGGTGGCCCTCGCTGATGATGTTCGGCCCGCCCGACGCGGAGTCGCCCAACACCCAGCAGTCCATGGCCTGGCGCATCAAGCGCGACACCAACGACGACCTGCGCCAGAAGTTCGTCGACATGACCGTCCCCCAGGCCGAGAAGCTGGGTGTGACCCTGCCCGACCCCGAGCTGGTCTGGAACGGGGAGCACGGCCGCCACGACTTCGGCGAGCCCGACTGGACCGAGTTCAAACAGGTCGTCTCCGGCGCCGGTCCCAAGAACGCCGAGCGCGTCCAGCGCCGCCGGGCCGCGCACGAGAAGGGCGCGTGGGTCCGCGAGGCCGCCACCGCCTACGCCGACAAGCACAGCGCCAAGGAGGCCGTGGCATGAGCAAGGACACCAACACCACCGGCGGTTCCGGATCCGGTGCGGCACGCCCCGAGTGGCCCCTCTACGAGGTCTTCGTGCGCGGCAAGCGCGGCCTCAACCACGTCCACGTGGGCTCCCTGCACGCGCCCGACGACACCATGGCGCTGCACAACGCCCGCAACCTCTACACCCGCCGCAACGAGGGCGTGAGCATCTGGGTGGTGCGCGCCGAGCAGATCGCGGCCTCCAGCCCCGACGAGAAGGACCCCTACTTCGCGCCCAGCGGTGACAAGGTCTACCGCCACCCGACCTTCTACCCCATCCCCGAGGACGTCCCGCACATCTGAGGGCGGTGGAGGACACCCGAACGAGGATGGGACCGCGCCGCGGGCGTCCCCGAGGAAACACGGGCACGACCAGCGCGAACACGAGGCCAAAGGAAGACAACCAATGAGTGGCGACCACATCTATTCGGCCCTGAGCGAGGAGCACGGCGGCGACACCCGCTGGGCTTTCGGGACCGGCTTCACCGACGCCCTGGCCGGGGTGGACACCACCCTGCCCGAGGGGACGGACGGCCAGGACCTGGCGCTGTACTGCCAGATGCTCGGCGACGACGCGCTCGTACAGGCCCAGAGGCTCATCCACTGGGTCACCGACGCCCCCGAGCTGGAGGAGGAGGTCGCGCTGGCCAACATCGCCCTGGACCTGCTCGGCCAGGCCCGCCTGCTGCTGGCCCGCGCCGGGCAGGCCGACGGCAGCGGCCGGGACGAGGACGACTTCGCCTACCGGCGTGGCCAGGCCGAGTTCCGCAACGTCCGTCTGGCCGAGGCGCCCCGCGGAGACTTCGCCCGCGCGGTGGTCACCCTGCTGGCGCTCTCCAGCGCACGCCTGGCCGTGTTCACCCGTCTGGCCGACAGCCGCGACCCCGTGATCGCCGCCGTCGCCGCCAAGGCCGTCAACGAGCTCACCTACCACCGTGAGTACGCCGTCTCCTGGACCCTGCGCCTGGGTGATGGCACCCCCTACTCGCACGAGCGCACGGTCGCCGCCGTCACCGAGGTGTGGCCGCTCACCGGCGAGCTGTTCGCCACCCACCCCGTGGAGGCCCGCATGGCCGCGCAGGGCATGGGGGTGGACCCGACCACCGTGCGGGAGGAGGTGCACGCCGTCCTGACCCAGGTACTCACCACCGCCACCCTGGACGCCCCCGGGCCCTTCCCCGAGGCGGTCGCGGCCGGACGCGAGGGCAGGCACACGACCGAGTTCGCCCCTCTGCTGGACGAGTTGCAGAAGGTGGCACGAGAGCACCCGGAGGCGACATGGTAACCACGACCCGGGAGGAGGCCCGCGAGCGCGCCTGGACGGCGGCCGCCGCGGTGACCGACCCCGAACTGCCCATGCTCACCCTGGCCGACCTGGGCATCCTGCGCCGGGTGGAGGCTGAGTCCGACGGCACCGCCATGGTGTGGATCACTCCCACCTACTCGGGCTGCCCCGCCCTGACCGAGATGCGTGTGGACGTGGACCGCGCCGTACGCGCCGCCGGGTTCGACCGGGTGGAGGTGCGCACCGAGCTGTCCCCGCCCTGGACCACCGACTGGATCACCGGTGAGGGCAGGCGCAAACTCGCCGAGCACGGCATCTCCCCTCCCGGGACCGCGCCCCGG
This sequence comes from Nocardiopsis sp. TRM 82005, assembly GCF_056312425.1. NCBI lineage: Bacteria > Bacillati > Actinomycetota > Actinomycetes > Streptosporangiales > Nocardiopsidaceae > Nocardiopsis > Nocardiopsis sp. TRM 82005. The sequence continues at coordinate 19,847 of NZ_JBWDTQ010000028.1, read as the reverse complement.
CGCGATTCCGGTCCCGTCCCGTTGACCCTGCTGCCCACCCGTACCGTCCCGCACTGCCCGCTGTGCGGGTCGGACCAGACCGAGGAACTGTCCCGCTTCGGCGCGACCTCCTGCAAGTCGCTGCACCGCTGCCGGTCCTGCCTCGAACCTTTCGAGCACGTCAAGGAGATTTGACCGTGACCACACCCGTCACCGAGACCGCGCCCGGGGCCGCGCGCCGCCGAGGCGCGTTCCACCGGCTGCGCGTGGCCGCCGTCGAGCACCTGTGCGACGACGCCGTCGCCGTCACCTTCGACGTCCCCGACCACCTGGCCGAGGAGTTCGCGTTCGCCCCGGGGCAGTCGCTGACCCTGCGCCGCCAGGTGGACGGGGTGGAGGAGCGGCGTAGCTACTCCGTGTGCGCTCCCGTCGGCCAGGCCCCCCGCGTGGGCGTGCGCCTGGTCGCCGACGGCCTGTTCTCCAGCTGGCTGGTCAACGAGGTCCAGCCGGGCGACGAGATCGAGGTGGGCGCGCCCACCGGCCGGTTCGTCCCCGACCTGGACACCGCTGCCCGCCACGTGATGATCGCCGCCGGATCCGGGATCACCCCGGTGCTGTCCATGGCCTCCTCACTGCTGCGCCGCACCGACTCCCACGTCACCCTGCTCTACGGCAACCGCCGCAGCAACACGGTGATGTTCGCCGACGAGATCGCCGACCTCAAGGACGCCTTCGGGCCGCGCTTCGAACTGGTGCACGTGCTCTCCCGGGAGCCGCGCGAGGCCGAGCTGTTCACCGGGCGCCTGGACGGCGCCAAGCTGGAGGCGCTGCTGGACACGGTCGTGGCCGCCGACGCCGTCGACCACTGGTGGATGTGCGGACCCTACGGCATGGTCACCGACGCCCGGGAGGTACTGGCCAGCCGGGGCGTGCCCGGAGAGAGGGTGCACCAGGAGCTGTTCTTCGTGGAGGGCGCCGAGCCGCCGCCCCAGGCGCGCCACGAGGAGCCCGGGGTGGAGGGGCCCTCCACCGAGGTCACCGTCGTGCTGGACGGGCGCACCACCACCCTGACCCTGCCGCGGGGGGTTCCCGTGTTGGACGCGGCGCAACGCTACCGTCCCGACCTGCCCTTCGCCTGCAAGGGCGGGGTGTGCGGCACCTGCCGGGTCAAGGTGTGCGAGGGCGAGGTGCGGATGCGGCGCAACTACGCGCTCACCGACGCCGAGGTGGAGGCGGGGTACGCCTTGTCGTGCCAGTCACTGCCCCAGACCGACACCGTGACCGTGGACTTCGACTCATGAGTGGGCGCAACGAGGCCGCCTGGCGGATGTTCGAGGCCGACAGGGCGTCCAAGAACCTGGGAATGCGCCTGGTGGAGGCCACCGACGGCCTGGCGGTCGTGGAGATGACCGTGGGCCCTCTGATGGTCAACGGGCACGGCATCGCCCACGGCGGTTTCGTGTTCACCCTGGCCGACACCGCGTTCGCGTGCGCGTGCAACGTGGACGGCGGAGGGGTGACGGTGGCATCCGGCGCCGACGTGACGTTCGTGTCCGCGGCACGGGAGGGCGACCTGCTGGTGGCCACCGCACGGGAGCGGACACTGTTCGGCCGCAGCGGTCTGTACGACGTCACGGTGCGTCGCGGCGAGGAGGTCGTCGCCGAGTTCCGAGGGCGTAGCCGCACCCTGCCCCAGCGCGGTTAGCCGATCGGTGCGGGGCCGGGGCCGGGGCCGTCGGGGACGGGCCCGGCCCCTTTCGCGTGCCCCGGGCGTCTCGTGCCTCGACCAGCACCGCCGCAGGAGACCGCGAACACTCCCGGACCACGGGGCGTCATACCCTCCGTCACCTCCTGGCGGACGAGTGTGAAGGCCCTCATGAGCGTTCCCCCATCTCCCGATCCCTCTCCCGGGGACTCCCTTCCGCCCGGGCTCAGCTCCCTGGAGAAGAAAGACCTGGGCAGACTGGGCCCTACCGGGCCGTGGGCAGGATCGGCGTGGGCGGTATGGGCGCCGTCTACGGCGGGCTCGACGAGCCCGTGCCGCACGAGGCCGCCGACAGTCCGGTCGCCGACGCGCTCGGCTCCGACCTGGTGACCGGACCGCTGCGGGAGCCGGTGGAGAACGGCGGACTGAGCCGTGACCGGGACGCCGAGAGCGGATCGGGCGGCAGAGTGTACACGGGCACCTTCACCGCCCGGCTGATCGTGGCCGGTGACCTGGTGGAGGAGGAAGCGACCGGCCTGGTGGAGTTGGACCCCGACGGGCGGCCGGTGCGGACGGCCTACACCGGGCGGGTGTGGGAGGCCGAGGCTGGCCTCGTGTCGGTGGACGAGCATGTCGAGTTGTCCGATCCCCGTGTGGGTGAGGACCTGAGGGTCCTCCAGGGCCCGCTCTGCGGCCAGGTGGAGAAGGGCGGGTACGACTGGTACGTGCACGCGCAGACCTGGGACATGTCGTGTGATGAGGCCGTACGCGTGTCACGGGCCTTCGCCGCCGACGCCGGGGGATCGAACCCCATGTGCAGCGGCACCTGCGTCCAGACGGTGCTCGTCGACGACGAGTACGCGTGTGAGCAGAGCACTCCGCGCTCGTTCCCCATCGAGGACCGCCGGATGTACGTCCACGGCCGCACGGCCGCCACCCTGGTAGGCCAGTTCGAGAACACCGGCCACAACGAGTACGAGACCGGCCCCTACTTCCTCATCCGGTTCGCCGAGGCGGAGTAGCCCCCGTCCGTGCCGTGGACGGGTCAGGAAACCGTGCTGAACTCCGGGTCCTGGACCTGTCGGCCCTCCCCGGCCCCTCTCCGTCCCGGGCGGTCCAGCAGGCCCGCCACCACGGCGATGCCCAGGCCGGCCACGGCCAGCACCGCGCCGATGGCCGCCGGGGAGGTGTAGCCCAGGCCCGCGCTGACGCCGACGCCGCCCAACCACGCTCCGGCGGCGTTGGCCAGGTTGAACGCCGAGTGGTTGGAAGCGGCGGCCATGGTCGGGGCCTCGGCGGCCTTGTTCATCACCAACACCTGTAGCGGCGTGGCCACCGCGAACCCCACCGCGCCCAGGACCACCACCGTCACCGCGGCCGTCCAGGGGTTGTGCACAGTAATCGTGAACACCGCCAGAACCAGGGCCAGGGAGGCGAGCGCGCCGTAGATCGTCGGGCGCAGAGCACGGTCGGCCAGGGGGCCCACGATCAGTGAGCCCAGGGTCATACCGGTGCCGAACAGGGCCAGGATGATGGGCACGCCGGAGGCGGACATGCCCGCTAGTTCGGTCATCATCGGCGAGACGTAGCTGTAGACGGCGAAGACCCCGGCGAAGCCGAAGACCGCCGTGGTCAGGCCGAGGACGACCTGGGAGCGGCCCAGCTGCCGGACCTCCTGGCGAAGGCCCGTCCCCTGCGCCGCGGGCTGGCGCGGCACGAACGCGGCGATACCCAGCAGCGCGATCAGGGCGATCCCGGCCACGACCAGGAACGCCGCGCGCCATCCCATCGCCTGCCCCAGGAAGGTGCCCGCGGGCACCCCGACGATGTTGGCCACGGTCAGGCCGAGAAACATCCGCGAGACGCCCGTCGCCTGCCGTCCCGGACCGGCGAGGCGCGCGGCCACCAGTGAGCCCACGCCCAGGTAGGCCCCGTGCGGCAGTCCGGCCAGCACCCGGGAGGCGAACACGGTCTCGAAGGACGACGCGAGCACGGTGGCGAGGTTGCCCGCGAGGAAGAGTCCCATGAAGACCAGCAGGACCGTCTTGCGGGGCAGCCGTGCGCTCAGCGCGGTGAGCAGGGGAGCGCCGACCACTACCCCCAGGGCGTAGGCGGAGATGAGGTATCCGGCTGACGGGACCGGGACGCCGAGGTCGGCGGCGACCTCGGGCAGCAGCCCCATGATGACGAACTCGGTGGTGCCGATGGCGAACGCACCGAGAGCGAGGGCGAGCAGGGCCAAGGGCATGGGTGGGCCCCCTTCGAAGGCTGGTCGAGATCACGGATGCCAGGGGTGCGGGAGACCTGGAAGAAGCCAGAGGTGTCCGGGCCGATGCGGCGTCCGGGCAGACGCGGAGGGTGATTTAGCACGTGCCAAGTCCAGTGTCGGCCCTATTCGGGTCGAATCCAACCGTTCCGCCGTGTGATCTGACTCCCGGTACGTCAGGTGCCCGCGGTGACGGGCCCTCAGCGTGGGGGAGCGGTGCTGTCCCGCACCGTGAGGGAGGGTTCCAACAGCAGGTGGCGGCTGCGGGTGCGGCCTCCGTCGAGCCGCTCGGCCGCCGAGCGTACCGCCAGCCGCGCCATGTGCTCGGCGTCCTGGCGCACCGACGTCAGCCGCAGGAAGGACAGCTGCGCGGTCCGGCTGTCGTCGTATCCCACCACCGACACGTCCCCGGGCACGCCCACTCCGGCGCGGACCAGGGTAGCCACGAGCCCGAACGCGCACAGGTCGTTGGCCGCGACCACGGCGGTGGGCAGGCAGTCCCGGGCCAGGAGGTGTCGGGCCGCCCGCGCGCCCGCCTCCTCGGAGTAGTCGCCGGGCAGGACCTCGACACGGTCGCCCAGTCCGTGCCCGCGCATGGTCTCGGCGTAGCCCCGCACGCGTTCGTCGGCGCCCGGCAGGCCGCCTCCGTCGACGTGGACGATCGCGCGGTGCCCCAGCCCGACCAGGTGCTCGACGGCCTGGCGGACGCCGACGGCGTCGGCGGTGCGCACGCTGTCGGTGCCCTCCGCGCCGGTGCGCTGGCCGATCTCCACCACGGGGACCCGCTCGGCCACCCGGGCCAGGTCCGCGGGCGCCTCGGCGGACAGGCCGATCAGGAGCAGCGCCTCGCAGCGCAGCCCCATCAGTTCGTCGATCGCCTCGCGTTCGCTGCGGGTACTGGCCATCGCGCTCAGCACCACGCCGTACCCCAGTTCGGCGGTGGCCGGATAGAGCGCCTCGACCAGGTGGGCGTCCATGGGGTATCCCATGCCGAAGAGCACGCCCACCTGCCTGCTGCGCGCCCGGCGTAGCAGCCGCGCGGCCGTGTCCGCCTGGTAGCCGAGTTCCTCGGCGGCCCGCAGGACCCGTTCGCGGGTCCGCGCGCTCGGACCGGGGCGCTCGCCCAGCACCAGTGAGACGAGTTGGCGGGAGACACCCACGTGCGCGGCCACGTCGGCCATCGTCGGGTGCCGTGTGGACCGGGCACCCACCTCGCTCTCAGGCATCGCGTCCTCCCGGTTCGCACCATCGTTCGCCGCTCCGGAGCTGAGGATCCGGACGGAACCCCACCCCATCATGTTCCGGAACGCGGGCGGGGAGAACGTCAGGGGACCAGGACGATCCGTCCTCGCGCGAACCCTCGGGCCTGCCGCTCCCACCCCCGTGCCGCCTCCTCCAGTGGAACCCGCTCGAAGGGGACGGACAGCCTGCCGAGCGCACACTCACGGGCCACGGTGGCCACGGCCGCGCTCCGCTGCTGCGGGGTGAGCGCGTTGTTGGTGTAGCCCAGCAGGCGCAGGGAGCGCCCGCGCAGGGTGCCCGAGTCCAGGGGCGCGTGCTCTCCGGCCGAGGAACCCAGGTTCACCAGGCGTCCGTCGGGGCGCAGGACACGCGCGGCGGCAGCCGCGGGAGCGCCGAACAGGGGGTCCAGGACCAGGTCGACGGGGCCCTGCGCGGCCTCCTCCAGCAGAGCGGCCAGCGCGTCGACGTCGTCGGTGTCCAGGGAGGCTACCGCGTCGGCGCCCGCACGCGTAGCCCTCTCCCGCCCCTCGTCCGACCGCGCCGCAGCCACGACCCGGCCCGCTCCGGCGGTGCGCGCCAGCTGCACCGCGGCCAGGCCCACCACCCCGCCCGCACCCAGGACCAGGACCGTTTCCCCAGCGGCGAGCCCGCCGCGCCATGTCAGCGCCATGTGCGCGGCCACCGCCGACAGGCCCAGCGCCGCGACGGCAACGGGGTCGGCGTCCTCGGGCAGGACCACCACCTGGTCCTCGGGCACGCTCACGCGTTCGGCCATGCTCCCGTCTCCCGGGGCCATCCCGGCGGCGGTGGGGAACCAGACCAGGCGTCCGTCCCACCGCCCGACCCCCTGTACTCCGGGTACGTAGGGGGTGGCGGGCACCCCGAAGTAGGACCGTCCCCCGGCGCACAGCAGGTCCAGGGGTGTGATCGGTGCGGCCAGGACCTCGACCACCGCCCGGCCCGGGTCGCTTTGCGGGGCGGGCAGGTCGGTCAGGACCGGAGGTCGGCCGGGTACGGGGATCTGTGCGGCGATCATGGCGTGGCCTTCCTCGTTCGTGACCCGGCGTGCCAGGTCAGCGCACCTGGGGTGTGCGGGTCACCTGCGGTACGGACTCCAGGCGGGCGACGTCGGCGCTGATCTCGCCCGCCGTGCGCAGCAGCAGGGGCAGGTGGTGCAGGGTCAGATGCTCCAGCGACGTCTCGGCGGCGTGTGTGTTGACGTTGAGCGCGGCGAACACCCGGCCCCGTCCGTCCCGCAGCGGCGTGGCGACCGAGCGGATGCCCCGGGCCAGGTGCTCGTCGGTCAGTGCCCACCCCTGGGCGCGGACCTCACGCAGAACGGTGTCGCGCTCCTCCCGGTCGGGACACCACAGCGGAACCAGCCCGGACCGGGTGGGCTCGGCCAGTACCCGGTCGACCTCCTCGGGCGCCAGGTCGGCCAGCAGGACCTTGCCCAGCGAGGTCTGTAGCGCGGGGAAGCGGGTACCGATCTGCACGTCCAGCGTGACGATCTTGGGCACCGCGACGCGGGCGACGTAGACGATGTCCGACCCGTCGAGCTGGGCGATGGAACATGACTCGCCCGTGCGTTCGGACAGCTCCTCCAGGTGGGGACGGGCGATCTCCCACAGGCTGGTCGAACGTATGTAGGCCACCCCCAGCTCCAGCACGCGCGGTGTCAGGGAGTAGCCCGCGCTGCCCGAACGCACATAGCCCAGCTCCTGCAGGGTGATCAGGATTCGCCGCGCAGTGGGACGGGCCAGCCCGGTGACCTTGGCCACCTCGGCCAGGGTCATCGTCGGCTGGTGCGGCTGGAAGGCCCGGATCACGTCCAACCCCCGGGCCAGCGCCTCGATGAAGTCGGGGCCGGTACCCTCGCGCGGCATGGTGTCTCCCGTCCGTGTCATGGAAGCGCCAGCATACCCAGCGGGTGTCCGGTCGGCGGCTCGGCGTCGACCGGTTGTCGCTCACCTGCCTCGGGTACTGGAGTCGCGGTAGTCGGTGTAGGTGTACGGGTTGTCGAGGACCTTCGACTCGGGGATCTCGGGGTTCATACCCACCGCCCACTCCTGCTCGCCGACGGATGTGCGCAGGTGGTCGACGGTGGCGTCCACGCTCCGGCGTACGGCCGCCAGGTCGATGTCCACCAGCCGGTGCTCGTACTTGACCACCCGTCCGTCGACCAGGACGGTGTGCACGTCGCCGCGTTGGGCCTGGAAGGCGACGTGTCCGTACGGGTTGAGCATCGGGAACGACACGGGGGAGTTGTCGTTGCGGATCAGTACCAGGTCGGCTTTGCAGCCGGGCGCGATCCGGCCCAGGTCGTCACGGCCCAGGGCGGTGGCTCCGCCGCGTGTGGCCCACTCCACCACCTGGTCGGCGCGCAGGGCGCAGTGGGTGACGGTGTTCCCCAGCCGCTGGGACTCCAGGTGCTCGCGGGAGCGGTCGGCGCCCAGGGTGGTGCGCATGGCGCTGAACAGGTCGCCGCTCCACCAGGCGCTCGTGTCCACCGACAGCGACACCGGGATGCCGTGCGCGCGGATCGCCCAGGTGGGCGGGTAGCCCTGACCGGCGCTCTGCTCGCTCTCGGTGGACACCGACACCGACCCGCCGGTGGCGGCGATGCGCTGGTAGGAGTCCTGCGACAGGGAGGCGGCGTGTACGTAGACCGTCTCCGGTCCCATGAAGCCGTGCTCGTACATGAGCCGGATGCCGTTGTCCCCCGTGGCGCCCCACACGCCGGCATGGGTGGTGACGGGCAGCCCCAGGTCGCGGGCGGCCTCGAAGGCGGGCCGCTCGGGGAACTCCGGGTCGCCGGTCACGTCGAAGGCGATCTGCAGGCCGAGCATGTCGTCCTCGCGGTTGCGCTCGACGAAGGCACGGAACTCCGGGGCGGTGGCCCATTCGGCGGGCGCCTGGTGAATGTTGCCGTAGGCCAGGACGTAGCGCCCGGGCACCGAGCGCAGCGCGTCCACGGCCGCGTCGGCGTGCTCGGGCGTCTGCAACCCGTGGGACCAGTCGACGACGGTGGTGACCCCGGCCTCCAACGCCTCGACGGCGGCGAGTGTGTTACCCGCGTGCACATCGGCGGGGCGGAACTTCGTGCCGTGTTCCAGGTAGTACCAGACGAAGTACTGGGTGAGGGTCCAGTCGGCCCCGTAACCACGCATGGCGGTCTGCCACATGTGCCGGTGGGTGTCGATCATGCCCGGCATGACCAGTCCTCCGGCCGCGTCGATCTCCGCGGTGCCGTCGGGCACCGGAAGGTCCCGGCCCACGGCGGCCACGCGGTCGTCGACGACCAGTACGTCGGTGTTCTCCAGGACGGTGCGCGCGTCGTCCATGGGCAGTACCGTGCCGCCGCGCAGGACCACCGGTCGGCCCGGGGGGAAACCGGTCTGTCTGTTCATGGGGGACTCCTCGCCGTAGCGTCTTGTTGGCTGGTTCACCGCTCTACCCCGCCCTCTCCGGACGTCGGTCCGCTGTGCGGTCTCCAGTGTGACTCCACTTTTGGTGAGGTTGCCACTTCTGTCAAGGGATGTGGTGGAAGATCCGACTCCAGGGGTGCTGATTCCTGTGTGCATCCTGAAAAGGAACATGGCTGTTCCATCGTGGGGGTTGACGCGGGGAAGGGGCAGATACAGAATCCCCTTAGCGGACATATGTCCGCTGAACGGACATCGGAGGGATGAGAAATGGCGGGGGACCCACACGTACGGGACGGAACAGCCGAGGGGGAGGCCACCGGGACCACCCCGGGCGGTCCGCTGGCGGGGCTGCTGGTGGCGGACTTCTCACGGATTCTGGCCGGGCCCTACGCCACCATGCTGCTGGCCGACCTGGGCGCCGAGGTGGTCAAGGTGGAGAGCCCTGCGGGGGACGACACGCGCTCGTGGAAACCGCCCGTACGCGGCGACGTGTCCACCTACTACCTGGGGGTGAACCGCAACAAGCGCTCCATCGCCCTGGACCTGCGCCAGGAGGAGGACGCGGAGGCCGCGCGCGAACTCGCCCGCCGCGCCGACGTGGTGATCGAGAACTTCCGCCCCGGCGGACTGGCACGCTTCGGGCTGGACCACGACAGCGTCCGGGCAGCCAACGCCGGTGTGGTCTACTGCTCCATCACGGGCTTCGGCTCCGGCGCCGGCCGGGACGTGCCCGGCTACGACCTCATGGTGCAGGCGGTCTCCGGGCTCATGAGCCTGACCGGGGACCCGGACGGGACGCCCTACCGCGCGGGCATCTCGGTGTTCGACGTCATGGCGGGCAACCACGCCGCCATCGGCATCCTCGCCGCACTGCGCCACCGAGATGCCACGGGCGAGGGCCAGCGGGTCGAGGTCAACCTGTTGTCCTCGGCGCTGACCGGACTGGTCAACCACAGTTCCGCCTACGTGGCGGGCGGGACCGTGCCGATGCGCATGGGCAACGCCCACCCCAGCGTGTTCCCCTACGAACCCCTGCCCACCGCCGACGACGACCTCATCGTCACCGCCGCCAACGACCGCCAGTTCCGGTCCCTGTGCGAGGTGCTGGGCATCTCCGGAACCGCGGACGACGAGCGCTTCGCCACCAACGCCGCCCGCACCGCCCACCGCGCCGAACTGCGCCCGATCCTGGTCGAGCGGCTGGCCGAGCGGAGCGCGCTGGAGTGGTTCGACCTGCTCGTGGCCGCCGGGGTGCCCTGCGGGCCGATCCAGACCATCGACGGCGGGTTCGCCATGGCCGAGCGCTTCGACCTGGATCCGGTGGTGGAGGTCGGACAGGCAGAGCGCGCGGTCCCCACCACACGCCACCCGATCCGCTTCTCCGCCACCCCCGCCTCCTACCGGCTTCCCCCGCCCGACCTGGACGAGCACGGCGCGGACCTGCGCGCGTGGCTGGCCGACCCCGAACAGCGAGAGGACCGAGCATGAGCGAGCACCGCGAACGGCCCGGGGACTCCGGCGCGGAGCCGGACCCGCACGGGCACACCGGTTACCCCACCGCCCTGGGCGCCTCCAGCCCCACCGCCATCACCCTGCTGGGCCAGGACCTGGCAGAGGACGTCATGGGCGAGGTGGGGTTCGGAGAACTCGCCTTCTGGCTGGCCACCCAGCGCCGCCCCGGCCGCGGCGAGACCCGCGTCTTCGAGGCGGTGCTCGCCGCGCTGGCCGACCACGGGTTCACCCCCACCGCCATCGTCACGCGTCTGACCTACCTGTCCGCGCCGGACTCGATCCAGGGCGCGCTGGCCGCGGGCCTGCTCGGCGGGGGATCGCGCTTCCTCGGCGTCACCGAGGACACCGGCCGCTTCCTGCACGGGGTACTGCGCTCCCTGGACGGCGACCTGCCCGCCGACGACGCCTCCTGGGGCGAGGTGGCGCTGCGCACGGTGCGGGCCGAGCGCGAGGCGGGGCGCTTCGTACCCGGCCTCGGCCACCACGTGCACAAGCAGGGTGATCCGCGTACCCCCGCGCTCATGCGCATCGCCCGCGAGGAGGGCCTCTTCGGTCCGCACCTGTCCCTCTTCGAGGCGATCGGACGCGTCCACCCCGAGGTCCTCGGCAAGAGACTGCCGCTCAACGGCGCCGGAGTGTGCGGCGCGGCCCTGGCCGACCTGGGGCTGCCCATCGAGCTCCTGCGCGGCTTCGCCCTCCTGGCCCGTACCGCGGGGCTGGTCGGCCAACTCGCCGAGGAGCTGCGCGAGCCCGTCGCCAACGACGTCTTCCTGTCGGTGGACCTCGACAACAGGCCCGTCGACCCCACCCCCTACACACCCGATCCACTGACCCCCTGAAATGCGGGAGGACGATTCCCATGGCGTTCGTAACCGAGGAGAACCTGACCGACCTGGCCGTGGAGCGCTGGGAGAGCACCCACGACCCCCGCACGGCCCGGCTGCTGACCGCGCTGGTACGGCATCTGCACGCCTTCGCCCGCGAGGTCGAACTGACCGAGGAGGAGTGGGCGGCCGCGATCGGGTGGCTGACCGCCACCGGGAAGGCCTGCGACGACAAGCGCCAGGAGTTCATCCTGGCCTCGGACGTGTTCGGGCTGAGCACGCTGGTGGTGCAGCTCAACAACCGCTTCTCGAAGGAGGCCACCCCGGCGACCGTGCTGGGGCCCTTCCACATCGACGGCTCACCGGAGGTCGGATTCGGCTACGACATGTCCGAGGGGATCGAGGGCACGCCCCTGTACGTCACCGGCCGTGTCACCGACACCGACGGCGTGCCCGTGGCCGGGGCGGTCCTGGACGTGTGGCAGGCCGACGCCGAGGGTGCCTACGAGTCGCAGCTGGAGGTGGACGAGGCGCGGCTGCGCGCCAAGTACCGCACACGCGGGGACGGAACCTACTGCCTGCGCACCATCGCGCCGCTTGGCTACACCATCCCCATGGACGGCCCGGTCGGCGACCTGGTCGGGCGCACCGACATCAGCCCGTACCGCCCCGCGCACATCCACTTCCTGATCGATGAGCCCGGCTACGCCCGCCTCATCACCCACCTGTTCCGCGAGGGCTCGGACTTCCTCGCGACGGACGTGGTCTTCGGGACCAAGGACGCCCTGGTCGTGCCCTTCACCGAGCACCCGGCGGGTCCGGCACCGGATGGGAGCGTGTGCGACCGACCCCACCTGCGCGCCGAGTACGACTTCGTCCTGGACCATCGCGGCTGAGCGGCTGAGGCACGCGGAGCCGGGGAGGCGTTCGGAGGGAAGAGTCCGGGGGGTACGGTCTTGGCCGCACACCCCGGACATGGCTGTGGCCCGCGTCCCCCAACGCGGGCCACAGCGTGCGCGGCCAGTGTGCACTGAGTGCGGTCTGGCCGCTGGGAAGGCGAATGCAGCGTCTGAATACGTGTCGGAAACCCCCATTACCGACACGAACGCGTGCATTCGCGCATGGTTTGTGGTGAGCGCCTCTCACGGCCTTGGTACTGGGGTCCGGGGTTCGGTCTGGGGCGCTTCACTTGAGAGAACGCTTCGTATGACTAAGGTGTTCCCGCTGTACGGACCGATTTTCAGTTCGTCCGGTAAAAAGCGAGTGCGGACTGTGCATGCTCTCTTCAAGCTCCTGACCACGCCCTACCCAAGAGGGCGGCTCCCATGCTGGGAACACTCACCCTGTGGCGGCCCGCCGGGCCCGCCGAACTCGCCCTGATAAGGGGTTCCGAGTGGCGGGAGTAGCCGCCGCGCCTGTTCGGACAGCCCTTCCTTCCATCCCGTGCCCAATGGGGACCACGCGACACGTACCGCCCGCGAGTGGGACCTGCCACACGAGGGGGAGGGGCACGTCACGCGCTTTCGCGTGGACGCTGTTTTCGCCGTCCGTTATCCGGCCGGCAGGTCGGCGGGCGCACGGTTGCCGGAGTTGTGGGCGTCCGCTGAGGAGCCGGGCGAGTTCGACACCTACCCGTGCGGGCCGATCGGGCTGGTGCGCTCCTTCGTGTCCGGGCAGCGCGGGACCGGCCACGGGGGCGGCTCTCCGTCCTTCGGTCAAAGCCGCCGACCCGGGAGGCCTCGGCTCCGGTAGGTCAGGCCTCGGACCCGTGGACGACCAGCAGGTCCGGGTCGACTTCGGTGAGGGCGGTCATGACATCGCCGAGGGCGTCGGCGAGCACCACGGGCTCGCGGTCGCTCCGGTCGCGGTCCTGGTGGGGAAGGCGCTGTCGGGGTTCGAGGGTGGTGGCCATGGGGCAGCGGGCGCGTGGCTCGGGGGTGCGCCCTCCTCCTTCGCGTGTGCTCGCGTGCTCAGCCGTGCCGGTTGCCGTGACACCCGGTGACCGTTCCGGTGCCAGCTTTTCCAGGGATATCAGGGGCTGGTGACATTTGGTGGATACGGAGCGTGCCTGTGGATGAACACTGGCACTCGGGGTCGCGCGGGGTGGGAAGGAATAGGGGGCGTGTGCTGGGTGTTCGGCATGTTAGTTTAATAGGAAACTACTTCTTTGGAAGCGACCTAGGGGAGCGGGCCATGCAGTTCGGAATCTTCTCGGTGAGTGACGTGACCACCGACCCCACCACCGGGCGTACACCGACCGAGGCCGAGCGGATCAAGGCGATGGTCACCATCGCGCTCAAGGCCGAGGAGGTCGGTCTGGACGTCTTCGCCAGCGGCGAGCACCACAACCCGCCGTTCGTGGCCTCCTCGCCGACCACGATGCTCGGCTACATCGCGGCGCGGACCGAGAAGCTCATCCTGTCCACGGCCACCACCCTGATCACCACCAACGACCCGGTCAAGATCGCCGAGGACTTCGCGGTGCTTCAGCACCTGGCCGACGGCCGGGTGGACCTGATGATGGGTCGCGGCAACACGGGCCCCGTCTACCCCTGGTTCGGGCAGGACATCCGCCAGGGCGTCCCGCTGGCACTGGAGAACTACAACCTGGTGCACCGGCTCTGGCGCGAGGACGTGGTGAACTGGGAGGGCAAGTTCCGCACCCCGCTCCAGGGCTTCACCTCCACCCCGCGTCCCCTGGACGACGTGCCGCCCTTCGTCTGGCACGGTTCCATCCGCAGCCCGGAGATCGCCGAGCAGGCCGCCTACTACGGTGACGGCTTCTTCCACAACAACATCTTCTGGCCCGCCACCCACACCAAGAAGCTCATCTCCCTGTACCGCCGCCGCTTCGAGCACTACGGCCACGGCAAGGCCGACCAGGCCATCGTCGGGCTGGGCGGACAGGTGTTCATGCGCAAGAACTCCCAGGACGCGGTCAAGGAGTTCAGGCCCTACTTCGACAACGCGCCGGTCTACGGTGGCGGGCCCTCCCTGGAGGAGTTCACGCGCGAGACGCCGCTGACCGTGGGCAGCCCGCAGGAGGTCATCGACCGCACGCTGACCTTCCGTGAGATGTTCGGCGACTACCAGCGCCAGCTCTTCCTCATGGACCACGCGGGACTGCCGCTCAAGACCGTCCTGGAACAGCTGGACCTGCTCGGCGAGGAGGTCGTGCCGGTGCTGCGCAAGGAGTTCGCGGCCGGACGGCCCGAGCACGTCCCCGACCCGCCCACCCACTCCTCGATGCTGGCCGACAGGCAGGCCTCTCAGGGGGCCTGATCCGGTTCCGAGACGGCGGGGGACCCGAGCACGGCTCGGGTCCCCCGCCGTCTCACGCTGAGAGGGCCTCGGCCTGGTTCCGGGGAACCCGGGTCAGGGGCCGTGCGTCTGATAACAGACACACGTACACAAGGGGTACTGTATGGGTAAGAAACACAACCAGGGCACGGGGCTCGCGCTCGGTCTGGCCTTCGGGGTGGTCTTCGGGCTGCTGTTCGACAACTTGGCCCTGGGTATCGCGCTCGGGCTCGTCTTCGGCCTGTCCTTCGGCGCCTACCAGTCCAAGAAGCGCGGAAGCTAGACCCCCGAGTACGGTTCAGGTCCCCCATGTCCCACACAGCCCGCCCGGCCCGGGGAGCGCGGTGGGACGACATGAGGGCCTCCGGACGTCGGCGCGGATTCGCGTTCCACACCGATACCGGAGGCCCTCATGCGCTGTCTCAGCCAGGGTGTTAGCCGACCGGCTCCTCGGCTCGCGCTGCCGGGGCCGTGTCCCCGTCACGCTCGTCGAGGGGCTGCGGAGCGGCGACGATCCCCTGCTCGACCGCCATGGTGTGCAGCAGTCGGGGAGTGGTCCACAGACTCGGCAGCATGATCAGCCCCACGGGAACCGCGGTCACCACGATGAAGGACTGCAACGCCTGGATCCCGCCGTCCCCGACCAGGAGCAGGGCGACGGCGGCCAGGCCCATACCCACGCACCAGAACGCGCGGACGAGACCGGAGGGCTCACCCTCGTACATGCTGGAGACCGAGATGGCGTAGGACATCGAGTCGAGCGTGGATGCGAGGAAGATCAGCGCGACGATCACCATGAGCACGCCGAGCACGGGTGTCAGCGGCAGCGCCTCCAGGATGGACAGCGCCGCGGCGGGAAGGCCGTCCTCTGCGTAGGGCCCCGTGATCGCCCCGGGGTCGCGCTGCTCGAGCCAGATACCGGTGCCGCCCAGCGCGGTGAACCAGACCGTGGTCACCACCGTGGGCGCCACCGTCGCCCCGACGTAGATGTCGCGCACGGTGCGGCCCCGGGAGATGCGGGCGAAGAAGATCGCCATCATGGGTCCGAAGCCGAGGAACCAGCCGAAGAAGAACAGGGTCCAGTAGCCGAGCCACTCCTCGTCGCCCCGGTACAGGGCCATGGGTATGAACTCCTGCATGTGCACGGCGGTGGCCTGGAAGTAGAGGTCCACCACGAAGGGCAGTGAGGCCATACCGACGATGGCCAGGATGAGGAGCAGCGCGAACCAGACGTTGGCCCGGCTCAGCCGCTGGATGCCCCGGTGAACACCGCTCAGGACCGACACCGCGGCCACGAGGGTCAGGCCCACGATGATCAGCACCTGGGTGAGGTAGGTGTTCGGCAGCCCGAACAGCGCGCTGGAGATGTAGGAGATCTGGAGTCCGAGGAAGCCGATGGGCCCCACGGTCCCGGCGACCACGGCGAGCACGCAGCTGACGTCGACGACCGTGCCGATCCAGTGTGTGCGCACGCGCTCGCCCATGACCGGCCACAGCAGGGTACGCGGGCGCAGCGGCATGCCCTTCTCGGCTCCGCGCATCAGGATCAGAGTGGCCAGCGAACCGCCGACCGCCCAACCGATGAAGCCCCAGTGCACGAAGCTCTGCGCCATCGCGGTCGCCGCGCCCTGGGCCCCGCCGTCCACCTGGCCGGCGTACTGCGGGGGCGGGGAGGCGTAGTGGGCGATGGGCTCGGCCGCTGCCCAGAACACCCCTCCTGCGGCCAGGAGAGTGGTGGTGATCATCGCGATCCAGGAGAAGCGGCTGAATCCGGGGGCCTCGGAGCCGCCCATACGGACCCTGCCGTAGCGGGAGAACGCGAGAATGGTGATGATGACGAAGGTGGCCAGCATGAGGGACTGCCAGTAGGCGCCGAACCAACGTGCGGACCAGGTGAAGGCCGTGTCCACGGCGGCGCCGACCAGTTTCGGCGCGGCGAGCGCCGACATGACGAACACAGCCATGAGTAGACCGCTCACACCCATGACCCAGGGGTCGATGCGTCTGCCTCGCTCGGATACGCGTGAGCGCAGAGTGGAGAACATGAAGAAGAGGACGCTCCTCGTGTGGAGGCACCGGTCGGGTCGTGTCGCGGCCGGTATCGGAAGATCCATGCGCCGTGTGTGCGTGGCGGCCGACAGAACGGGTGTCCGGATTGGCGGCCGTCGAGCAAAGCAGGCGTGACATGAAGACAGGCGGGGACGTCAGAGGCGAACCCCGCCGGAGCCGTCGACAGAACGGCGCGGAAAGACGAGGGGGAGGGCTTCCGGTCCCGCAGTGGTCAACGCGGCGGCATCCCTGTCGTCATCCCTGAGACGGCAGGCTACCGGCTGTACAGGCGTGCTGACGAGCGCGATGGGAACGGATACGGGCCCTGGGAGGGGCGTTTGGCCGCCACAGCCGGGGCGGGGAACCGGTCCCTGTGACGGGAAACACCGCCGGAGCGGCCGCGCCGGGCGCCCTCGGGCCGCCCGCAGCGCCGTGCTGGTCAGGCGTCGGCCGACTTCTGCGCCGCCCGGTAGAACATGGCGATGGTGACGGCACCGGGGTCCGGGCTGCCCAGGGCCGACTCACCCACGTAGCTGGTGCGCCCCCGGCGGCCGAGGAGGCCGCTGGTGCCGTCGGCCCCCTCGCGCGAGGCCTCCGCCGCGGACCGCAGCCCGCTCACCAGGCCGGAACCGCTGCCGACCGCTTCGTTCAGGGCATCGGACGCCGGGGCGATGGCGTCGATCATCGTACGGTCCCCGACCCGGGCCGACCCCAGCCGCGCCAGGGTCGCCCATCCGTTCTCGGTGGCCTCGGCCAGCATCGCCAGGGTGAACGCCCCGGCGTCGGTGCCCGCCTTGCCGAAGTCGCGGAACCACATGCCGAACAACGGGCCGCTGGTGCCGCCGCTGTGGGCGAGGAAGGTCTCGCCCATCACCTGGAAGGGGCCTCCGGCCGTGTCCGCGCGGTCCTTGGCCATGGCCTCCCGTGAACGGCGCAGCGCTGTGACCATGTTGGTCCCGAAGTCGCCGTCGCCGCTGCGGCGGTCCAAGTCGGTGAGGTAGTCGCCCGCCTCCTCCACCGCGTCGACGAAACCGTGGACCCACCGCTCGACGTGGGCGGGGCTGAGCTGGTCTGCCATGGCCGGTACTCCTGTGCGGACTGCGATGGGCGGGTTTACCAGTTGAGCGCGGGGGTGGCGGCCGGGGCGTCCCACAACTCCAGGACCTCCTCGTCGGCGCGCACCAGGGTGACCGAGCAGCCCGCCATGTCGAGGGAGGTGACGTAGGACCCCACGAGCGGGCGGGCGATGTCGATCCCAGCCCTCTCCAGGAACTGCCGTACCTCGCCGAACACGCCGTACAGCTCAAGGTCGTGGGTGGCCCCCAGACCGTTGACGACAGCGATCACCCGCTCGCCGCGCTTCAACTCCAGCGCTTCCACCAGCGGTGACACCATCTGGGGGACGATCTCGCTCGTGGGGCCGAACGCGCGCCGCTCCCGGGCCCGTTCACCGTGGATCCCCACACCGAACTCGACCTCGTCCGCGGGCAGTTCGAACGACGCTTGGGACTGCCCGGGATGGGCCCCCGCGGTGAGCGCCACGGACAGGGTGCGGCTGCTGGCCACGACCCGGCGCCCGAGCTCCGCCAGCTTCGCCAGGTCCGCGCCGCGCTCGGCCGCGGCACCACAGACCTTCTCGACCGCCACGACCGCGGCCGTGCCGCGCCTGCCGGGGCCTTCTGAGTCCCCGGTGTCGGTGGCCAGGTCGTCGTCGACCAGGACGATGGCGCTCTCCACGCCCTCGTCGGCCAGGAGTTCACCGGCGATACGGAAGTTGAGCACGTCTCCGGTGTAGTTCTTGACCACGTGCAGGACACCCCGGCCGGTGTCCGCGGCCATGGACGCGGCCCGGATCTGCACGGCGGTGGGGGAGGCGAAGACGGCTCCTGGTACTGCGGCGTCGAGCATGCCGACGCCCACGAAACCGGTGTGCAGGGGCTCGTGGCCCGAACCTCCGCCGGAGACGATCGCGACCTTGTCGGCGGCGGGGCGGGCCCGGACGAGGTAGGCGGGATCGCTGTTGAGGCGCACGTGGTGCGGCCAGGCCGCGGCGAACCCCTCCAACGCCTCGGACACGACATCGCCCGGTTCGTTGAGGAACTGTCTTCTCACGTGCACGCTCCGCGGTCCGGCGACGGTGTTCGGCGGCTCATTCATAGCCGTGGGCCGTGCGGTCCAAACGTCCTCGCATGATCAACCCGTCGCCCGCTGCCCCGTCCAGCTGGCGGTCAGCGGTGGAGGAGGGGACGGGGCCACGCACAGCGGCGCCCCCGTACGCCGCGCGCACGGGGGCGCCGCTCTGCCTCAGCTGCCCAGGCCGGACATCAGATCGGCGAACGGGGTGGGCTCCTCGTAGGGGTCGCCGCCCTTGGGGGTGTGCTCGGCGGCCAGCGCCGCCAGCTGGCGGCCGGAGCGGTCGATGCGCTCGGAGAGCTCGCGGCCACCGCTCTCACCCGCGCCCCAGTCCTCCGAGGCCGCGTACACGCCGGTGGGTGCGACCACCGAACGGGTGTGGGCGAACATCGGCCGCAGGGCGTGCTCCAGCACCAGCGAGTGGCGCGGGCTGCCGCCCGTGGCGCCGATCAGAACCGGCTTGCCGTCCAGGTCCTCGGGGTCGACCACGTCGAAGAACGACTTGAACAGGCCGCTGTAGGAGGCGTTGAACACCGGGGTGACGGCGATGACCGCGTCCGCGCGGGTGACGTCCTCCAGTACCCCGCGCAGCTCGCCGGTGGGTACGCGAGTGGTCATCGCGTTGACGACGTCGTGCGCCACCTCGCGCAGCTCCACGGTGCGGACCTGCACGTCCTCTCCGCGATCCCTCAGCGAACGTGCCGTGGCGTCGGTCAGCCGGTCGGCGAGCAGACGGGTCGAGGAGGGCGTGCTCAGTCCCGCCGAGACGGTCACCAGTGTGCGGGTCGCCATCTATCCTCCTAGAATAAAGCTTCCTGAGAAGTAATTAAAAACTACTACGGTGAACGGAGGTGAGGTCGGGGCTATTCCGGGTCGATCGCCCGTGTCGCGGGCCCTGGGCGTGCGCCACCCTCGGAGGGCCCGGTTCTTTACGGGGTATTTACATGAGAACTGGAGGTGGCTACGCTCATGGGAGCGCTCCCGAATGAGGTGGATCACATTCGGGAAGCGTGCAAGTGTCCAACGCCTCTCCAGTTCCTCTCCCGCGCAGTCTTCCGCTTCTGTTCTGGGAGCGCTCCCAGCCACGCGGAGAATCCCCTCGCCGTGACCACCACCATGGAGGTCGACGTGCCCCGCGCACCGCCGCGTCCCCCGTTCCCCGGATTCCACGCATCAGTCGGACCGCTTCCTTCGCCCCGACACTCTGGCCCTCTGGCACACCCCCCAACCATGAGGAAAGCAAGAGATGAGCAGAATCCTGCGTGCCCCGGACAGGCGTCCGGGCGCACGGCGCGGCATGGCCGCGACATCCGCCCTGATCGTCGGCGCCGCCCTTGCCGCCATCACCTCCGCACCCGCCAGTGCCGCGGCTGGTTGCGAGGTCGACTACCAACTCAACGACTGGGGAT